>JBNMJE010000011.1:0-35650 GCA_050873645.1 Succinivibrio sp.
ACCATAACAAAATTCCTTAAACCTTTTGAGGCAAGATATATGAATACTACAACTGAAAAATTGTCTTTCAGAGAAAAATTCTGTTATGGCTTAGGTGATGCCTCCATGAATATTTTCATGGGCTTTACCATGATGTTTTTAACTATTTTCTACACAGACGTATTTAAATTAAATCCAGCTGTGATGGGAACTCTGTTTTTAGCAGTTAGATTTATTGATGCTATCTCAGATCCTCTATGTGGAATGATCTCAGATAGAACTAAATCTGTAAGAGGTCGTTATCGTCCTTGGTTATTATTTGCAGCTATTCCTTATGGTGTATCATGTGCTGCTTTATTCTTCAGCCCTGATTTATCAGAAACAGGTAGAGCAATTTATGCTTACATCACCTATATCTTCTTAACCTTATCTGTTACCTGTGTGATGGTACCTTATGTTTCTTTACTAGGTGCTATTTCAGATGACTCACAGGAAAGAATTTCAATTAACACAATCCGTTTCCCTCTAAATAAGATTGCTTACATTGTTTGCTCATTATTTGTTCCAGGCTTAATTGCAATGTTTGACAATGAGGTTATCGGTTACCGTTGTGTAATGGCTGGTTTAGGTTTAACTTGCGCAATCCTAGTTCTTTTATGCTATGCAAATACTAAAGAGCGCGTTAATACTCCTATTGATGATTCAATCTCTTTCTTTACACAGATTAAGTTAATGTTCAAGAACGAACAGGCTCTTATCATGTGTTCAGGTCAGCTTTTAGTAATGATTGTTAACACCTTAAAGTTCGGTGCAGCAGCTTACTTTGTTAAGTACGTTATCGTAGGTGGTAATGACATTTTAGCTACCATGTTAACCTCAGGCTCTGTAGCTGGTGTTATCGCTCCATTCATTGCTAACTACATCTTAAAGAACCGTCTCATGAAGAGATCATCATTCTTAATGTGGTCACAGATCTTAGCTGGTGTCTTCATGGTGATCTTAGGTGTGATTGCAACTGACAGTGTTATCGTAAATGTTGCTCTATTCTTCCTGTCACTATTAGCAGGTGAATTAGTAGGTGTTCTAATCTGGGCATCAGTTGCTGACTGTTCTGACTATCAGTACTACAGAGATCATGTACGTATCAACGGTATTTTAAGTGGCGGTATGTTATTTGCTACTAAGTTAGGTTTAGCTCTAGGCGGTGCATTATTAGGTTATATCTTAGCTTTCTACGATTACAATCCTGATAAGGCAGCTGAATCTGTAACTGATTCTCAGAAGTTCTGTTTCTTCTTACTCTTTGCAATCTTACCTGCTGTGTTCTCATTCTTGGCAGCTATCGTCTTCAAGTTCTATAAGCTAGAAGCAGATGTATGCGACAAGTACAAAGAGTTAAATGCTGCTACTGATTCTAAGGAATAAACAGGAGAAGACAAATGAAACTTCATACTGAGAATAAAAAGATAGTAAAGGAAAATGGAGAGATCTTCTTCTATACAGCAGATACAGCATGGGAGTTATTTCATAAGCTAAGTTTTGATGAGGCTAAGTTCTTCATCGACAACAGAGCTAGAAAAGGCTTTAACGTAATTCAGGCTGTGGCTGTAGCTGAGTTAGATGGTATTCATACTCCAACTAAAGCTACAAATGAGGTACCTTTTTCAAATCTAGATAGTCTAGAGGTTAATGATAGCTACTTTGACTATGTAAGAAAGGTCATCGAGTATGCTAATTCTAAAGGTATCTTTATTGCCTTAGTTCCTATGTGGGGATCATATTTTGTCTCAAATCCAGAATGGGGTGGAAAGGTAGCTCCTGTATTTGATGCTCCTAAGGCTTATAAGTTTTTAACTTATTTAAGCCAAAAATTAAAAGGTACCGATCTGATTTGGATTTTAGGTGGAGACAGACCTTATATTACAGATGAATCAAAAGCTGTAATTGTGAATATGGCAAAGGCTATTCGTGAACAGGTAGGTCATGATCAGCTAATTACTGCTCATACCCAAGGTGGCAGATCAATTCACGATATGTTAAATCCATATGATTACCTAGATTTCATTACCTGGCAGTCAGGTCACATGGGTGAGTGTTATCCATCATGGAGAAATACTAAGTCTGATTATGAAAGATTAGATCTCCCAGTGCTTGATGCAGAGCCTTGCTATGAATCTCATCCAATCATGAATGAATACTCATTTACAAGAATGGATTGTGGCTCAAGATTTACAGATTTCCATGTAAGACGTTCAGCTTACTGGTCAGTATTCTCTGGTGGTTGTGGTATCACCTATGGTTGCTACGGTATTTGGCAGATGAGACAGCCTGAGGATGATAACAAGGTAATTCCTGAGAGTGCAGCATCAGCCTATAAGAATGACACTATTCCTTACTGGTATGACAGTGTTGATTTTCCTGGCTCTGCTCAAATGGGCTATTTAAGAAAATTCATTGAATCATTACCTAATAACAAGACAATTTGTCCTGATGATTCTTTGATTTTGTCAGATAACTCAAATGGCAGTGGACACATGGCAGCATTAACAAATAAAGAAAATTCTTTTATTGCTGTATATGTCCCAGAGCACACTCACTTATGTGTGGATATTACAAAGTTTGAAGGTAAAGGTTTTGATATTTACTGGTATGACCCAAGATACAATGTTAAGAACTTCTTATCTTCAGGCAGTAGTGAAACCAAGTTTTTAAATATAACTTCTCCATTATCAAACAATGACTATGTCTTATTGTTAATT
Organism: Succinivibrio sp.; assembly: GCA_050873645.1. Classification (GTDB taxonomy): domain Bacteria; phylum Pseudomonadota; class Gammaproteobacteria; order Enterobacterales; family Succinivibrionaceae; genus Succinivibrio. The sequence goes on from JBNMJE010000011.1 coordinate 2,739, forward strand.
AAGCATAGTTAACTAATCTTGTTTTCTTAGTTGCCACTACCTTCGGTCAAAGGCAGTGGCTTTTTTGTATCTGCGTCTTTCAGATTATTTGTTTTCTTGAGAGTTTTCTTTAACTCTTAAAATAATCACAGTAGCTAAGATCATGGTTGAGAAGATCCAAATTACAAGAGAATTCTGTAATCCGATGTAATCTCCTAACCAACCTACAAATACTGACAGAGCGTAACCAATACCAAAGGTGAAACCTAGCATCATTGATGTTGCAAAGGAATCAGCATGCGGTAACAGCTTTTGAGCCCAAACAATAGCTGGAGGTGTAGCGCCGTAAAGACCAATACCTGCTAAGAAGATACTTATATAAGAGATAAGTGAATCATCAGCCTTGTACAGGAAGATTGCCATCATCACAATAGTTAAGGTGTATGAAGCTACAATCAGAGTCTTTAACTTGAATTTAGTTGAAATGCAGCCTACTAACATACCACCGGTTGCTGTACCAATTAGGAGAACCATCAATACAGATGATGCACTAACTGATGAGATACCTTTTGAGGTGTACAAAAGAGGTATAAAGATAACCAAAGAGCAATAGCAAACTGCTCTCAAACCAATTGATGACACTAACAATAAGAAAGGCTTATTAGTGATGATCTTTTTTACAGAGATGATCTGAGCTGCATTCTTTGGCTTTGGTTTTGAATACAGTCCTCTCTTGAAGAGCAATAAAGTAGTAGCAACAGGAATTACTGCAAGATAGATGATCTCTTCTTTTGTGAAGTGCTCTAGGTATAAAGCTGTAATAAATGGAGCAATAGCAAAGCCTACGTTACCACCTACAATAAACAAGCTTGTAGCTAAAACTTCTTTTCCTTTAGGAGAAATGATAGGTACCATGCCACCTGCTATAGGGTGGAAACCTGATGAACATATTCCTGATAGGAAAATAATGATCACAAGTACCCATGCTGAAGAACACAGTCCTACAGAACTTGCTAACACACCACCTGTAATAATAGAAATAGGAAGTAAGATACCTAAATTGTGTTTATCTGCTGCAATTCCGATTGGTGCTTGTAAGAATGAAGCACTAACCTGGAAAATCATATAGAGCAGACCACATTGTGAGTATGAAAGTCCAAACTTTAAAGCCAAAATAGGCAATAAAACAGGTAATAAGTTGCAGTAAAAGTCGCCTACAAAATGACACCAGCTGGCCACTGCGATATTTCCCCAGCCCCTCTTTGGTGCAGGGATAGCGTTTAAGTCCATTTTTAATCTTCTATTAAAACGTATTCTTATACTGAAAACTGTGCGAACTATTGAGAAATCTTGTGCAAAATTGCGGTTAATTCATCCTTTGAGAATTCATACTTCTTACCACAATGCTGACAAGTCATAGAAGTACCACCATCCTTTTCAATTAAATCCTTTAACTCATTTGGATTTAATTGAGACAATGCAGTCTCACATCTTTGTTTTGAACATACGCACTGGAATTTTACTTCATGCTGTCCAAATACCTTTACCTCTTCGTGGGCAAACAGTCTTGATAGAGACTCTTCTAAAGGAAGGTCGAATAATTCTTTAGCACTTAGAGTCTCTGTAAGTACAGATAAATGCTCTAAAGACTCTAAATTATTCTTAATCTCAGGAATAATCTGGAGCATTACACCACCTGATTGAACAGTATCCATATCAGTTTGGATAAAGAACCTTGTAGGTAACTGCTGAGACTCTTTAAAGTAGTCTTCAAGTGTTGCACTAATTGATTTAGGATTGATTGCAACAATACCCTGCCATTTAGGTCCATCTTTAGGGAATACTGATAAAACTAGAACAGAGTCTTTTCCGCAAAGCTCACCTAATGAAGCATTATCTTCAATTGCGATGCTTTCATTTAATGAAGCAGAACCATAAAAAGATAGATCCTGTCTGATGTTAATCAGGGCGTATTTTAATGGTGAAGAATTGCTTCCTCTTAACTGCACCATGATTTCAGAACCATCTTTTAGTGTTGCAGCAACAAGTACAGATGCTACAGCTAATTCCATCATGGTCTTTTTAAGACAGCTAGGATAGTCTTTGTGTAATAACTCTTCAAAAGGAGTTTTTAACTTAACGATCTCGCCTCTAACACCGTGATTGTCGAATAAGAATCTTTCTACACTGTTGTTTTCAAAAGTTTGCATCGTATTACCATCCATATTTCATACTAATTAGAGCGCGTCTTTCTTTTTTATTTGGCTTTTCATCAGGATGAGGAGCCAAAAGAGCATTGATTTTTATTTGCTCTAATTGTTTTTCTCTTAATTTAATACTTTCTTCAGTTTCCTGATAGAGTGTTTGTGCTTGTACAGCAGGTCCTCTAACATCAGAAATCTTTAAAATTTCTACTTCCTTTCTAACATTACCTTGAAGAATTTTAACTAATGCTCCGACTTCAACGGTTCTAGAAGGTTTAGCTTTGACTCCGTTATAGTCAACCTTACCACCTTCTATCATTGATCTTGCAATGCTTCTGGTTTTGTAAAAGCGGGCAGCCCATAACCATTTATCTAGGCGTACCTCATCTTGTGCATTATTTTTAGGCATTAATCTCTTTCCTTCCATCATGAAGAAATTTATCTTTTCAAGTGATAAAGTATAACAATGAATTATAAAAAAGAACTATAAAAATTGGCGGTATATATGGATCTTTCTGCTTTAAAAAAACAAACACCAGCTATTCTTTCTAAAAGGAGAGAAAAAGTTTCTAACTTTTTCACTGTAGAACAGCTAGATCTTCAGTTTTCTAATAATAAGAAAATGACATATGAACGCTTAGCCGGCGGAAACGGTGCTATTTTGGCAGTACCTTTTGATGGAAAGAATTTTTACCTTACCTCTGAATATGCCTGTGGTTTTGAAAGATACGAATTAGGTTTTGTTAAGGGAAAAATTGACAAAGGTGAAGTTCCAAAAGAAGCTTGTAACCGAGAGTTAAAAGAAGAAATTGGTTTTGGAGCAAAGACAGTTAGAACCTTAAGAAATGAAATGACTGTAGCTCCTGGTATGTTGCAATTAAAGATGTATACCTTCTTATGCATGGATCTTTACCCAATGCAATTAGAAGGTGATGAGCCAGAGCCAATTAACATTATTAAAGTAAGCCCAAGAGAAGCTAAAGATTTAATTTTTGACATTGATTCTCCATTGACTGAAGCAAGAGCAATCGCCTCTTTGACTTTAGCAATGAACAAATTAGGCATGTTGTAAAATAAGCTAACACTTTTTTGCACACGTATGTGGCAAAACAAGAGTTTTTTGTGAGAAAATGTCATTTTCTAGCAAGTTGATATTAATTTGCTATTATTGTTAATGGACAGAAATCCTTCTGTTTAAGTTTTTATTTTTTATTTGCAAGGTTTATTACTTTGCCCGTCGCATGGGAGCTTGTGATGCGTCACTTATTAACAGGCTTTGAATTTAGCCAGGACGAATATTTAGACATTTTAGATACTGCTGCTGCAATGAAGAAAGATCCTAAAAAGTATAACCAGGTTCTTGCAGGTCGGAGTGGAGCTATCATGTTTGAAAAGCCTTCCCTGAGAACTAGAACAACTTTTGAGTTGGCTTTCTATCGTTTAGGCGGACATGGTGTTTATCTTGATTTGAAAAATGGCGAATTAGGCCACAGAGAAACAATTGCAGACTACTCACGTAACTTATGTCGTTGGGTAGATTGCCTTGTTGGTCGTGTATTTGCTCAGAGCACTTTAGAGGAATTAGCTAAATACGGTTCAGTTCCTGTAATCAATGCTTTGTCAGATCTTTACCACCCAGCTCAGGCTATGGCTGATTACTTAACCATCAGAGAGCACTTAGGCAAGATTAAAGGCGTTAAGGTTGCTTATGTTGGTGATGGTAACAACGTAACCAATTCATTATTTGTTGCAGGTGCTATTTTAGGTGCTAATGTTACATGCTTTAGCCCAGAGAATTGTTCACCTGATGCAGCTGTATTCATCAAAGCAAATGAAATTGCTAAGAAGAATGGTTGCACCTTAGCTGTTGAGAATGACATCAGCAAGTTAAAAGATTTCGACGTGATTTATACAGATACTTGGGTATCAATGGGTGACAATACTCCTCTTGATACTGTTAGAAAGAAGTATATGCCATATCAGATTAACCAGAATTTGGTTGACCAGTCAGGAGCTCAGATTGTAATGCATTGTCTGCCAGCTCACCGCGGATATGAAATCACAGACGAGGTTATGGACGGTCCTAAGTCAGTTGTATTTGATGAAGCTGAGAACCGTTTACATATTCATATGGCAGTACTTGCCAAACTAATTAATGCTTAATCATTGAGGATATAAAGCAATGTTAAAACACGAAAACAAGCACTACAAGAAAGTTGTATTAGCATATTCTGGTGGTCTAGATACATCTACCATCGTACCATGGTTAAAAGAGAACTATGGTGATTGTGAAGTTATCTGCTTCGTTGCAGATGTTGGTCAGGAAAGAGAAGATCTTGAAGGCATCGAGCAGAAAGCTAAGCAGTCTGGCGCAAGCAAGTGCATTGTTAAGGATTTAAGAGAAGAGTTCGTAAAAGACTACGTTTTCGAAGCAATGAAGACTGGTGCTATTTACGAAGGTGAGTACTTATTAGGTACAGCTATCGCTCGCCCTGTTATTGCTAAGGCAATGGTTGAGTGTGCATTAGCTGAAGGCGCTGATGCTATTGCTCACGGTGCTACCGGTAAGGGTAACGATCAGGTTCGTTTCGAGAGTGCTGTTGCTGCTTTAGCTCCACAGTTAGACGTTATCGCTCCATGGCGTATTTGGGATATGCAGTCTCGTGAAGAGTTATTAGCATACTGCGAGAAGCACCATGTTCCATGTAAGGCTACTTTAAAGAAGATCTACAGCCGTGATGCTAACTGCTTACACATCTCAACTGAGGGTGGTGAGTTAGAGAATACTTGGAATGCTCCATCAGAGAACGTATGGGTATGGACTACCGATCCTGAGAAAGCTCCTGATACACCAGAAACCTTTGAGTTAACCATTGCAAACGGTTATGTAACCGAGATCAATGGTGAGAAGATGACTCCATTCCACATCATCGAGAAATTAAATGAGATTGGTGCTCGTAATGGTGTAGGTCGTATCGACATCACTGAGAACCGTTTAGTTGGTATGAAGTCACGTGGTTGCTATGAAACCCCAGGCGGAACCATCATTTACAAGGCTTTACGTGCAATCGAACAGTTAGTATTAGATAAGGCTACTAGAGTATTCCGTGAGCACTTAGCTGTTGAGTTTGCTCAGTTAGTATACGATGGCCGTTGGTTCACCCGTCTTCGTGAGATCTTATTAGCAGCTGCTGATAACATGGCTAAAGACGTTAACGGTAAGGTTGTTGTTAAGTTATATAAGGGCAACATCGAGATCATCCAGAAGGATTCTCCAAACAGCCTATTCAACTTCGACTTCGTAACCTTCGGTGCTGATGAGGTTTACAGCCAGGCTGACGCAGAAGGCTTCATCCGTCTGTACTCATTACCAAGCAGAATTCGTGCTATCAATGAGAATGCAAAGAAGAATAAGTAATCTTTGCTAACTCGCATATAAATACGGTTCAAGGAGTTTTCTTTGAGCCGTATTTTTGATCTAATTTAGGTGTTTTTTGAAGCTAGTATTCAACAGCACCATTGATTTAAATAGAGGCAAATATGGCTTTATGGGGCGGTAGGTTCACACAAGGACCAGATCAGAGATTTAAGGATTACAACGATTCTCTGAAGTTTGACTATCGTATGGCTTTAGAAGATATCGAAGGTTCAATTTGTTGGGCTGATGCTATCTACAAAGCTGGTGTTTTAACCGAGCAGGAAAACAAAGATTTAAAGAAAGCTTTAAATGAGCTACATGAAGAAGTATCTAAAGATATTCATTCAATTGCTACAGCAGGTGATGAGGATATCCACTCTTATGTAGAGCGCAGACTGATTGAGAAAGTTGGCAATTTAGGTAAGAAGTTACACACCGGTCGTAGCCGTAATGATCAGGTAGCTTTAGATCTGAAATTATGGTGCCGTAAAGCAGTTGCTGACGTAAAAAAGGCAATTGTTCATCTGCAAAAAGAATTAGTAAAAGTAGCTGAAGAGAACCAAGGCAAGATCTTCCCAGGTTACACTCACTTACAGAGAGCACAGCCAGTTACTTTCTCTCACTGGATCTTAGCTTATGTTCAGATGTTCGAAAGAGATTACCAGAGATTATTAAATGCTGATGAGTTAATGGAAACTTCTCCATTAGGATCAGCAGCTTTAGCTGGTACTGCTTATAACATCGATAGAGATGAATTAGCTCGTGACTTAGGTTTTAAGAGCGCAACCAGAAACAGTCTTGATGGTGTTTCAGATCGTGACCATGTAATGGAATTATTATCATGTGCAAGTATCTCAATGGTTCACTTATCAAGATTAGCTGAGGATTTAATTATCTATAATTCAGGCGAAGCTAAATTTGTTGAGTTATCAGATAAGGTAACCTCAGGTTCTTCTTTAATGCCTCAGAAAAAGAATCCTGATGCTTTAGAGTTAATTCGTGGTAAGTGCGGTCGTGTTGTTGGTGCTTTAACTGGTATGTTGGTAACCTGCAAAGCTTTACCATTAGCATACGATAAAGATCTTCAGGAAGATAAAGAGCGTCTATTTGATGCTATTGATACTTGGCATGACAGCTTATACATGGCTTCATTAGTATTTGAAGGCATTAAGCTGAATGAAAAGAATGCAATTGAAGCTGCTAAGGGCGGTTATTCAAATGCAACAGAGCTAGCTGACTACTTAGTATCAAAGGGAATTCCATTCCGTGAGGCTCACTCAATTGTAGGTAGAATCGTGCTCTTTGCTATTTCTAAGCAGAAAGCATTAGAAGATTTATCAGTAGCTGAGTACAAAGAGTTCTCTGATGTAATCGGTGAGGATGTATATCCTTCATTACAGTTAGAGAATATCTTAAACAAGCGTAACATCATCGGTGGTGTTGCTCCTGCTCAGACTAAGGTAGAAATCGAAAACTTAAAGAAACTTCTATCTTCAAGAGAAGGCTAATCTAATTTAAGGAGATCTTTGTTTTAAGATCTCCTTACCTTTCCTAGAACTAATTAAAATTCAACACAACACTTTTTCGGATGAACCTCTTTTCTTTCCCTTGTTAAGCTAAAAATTCTGCACCAAGATTGTTTATTTAGGGCATTTTGTCGCTTTAATTTAATGCAAATAAGTTTGTTTTTGTGCAATTAACTTTTAGTTCATATTTCTCGATTACTATTTAAGTGAACTTAAAATGTTTTCACGTTGTTAAAGATAGACCATGTCAAGGAGCAGAGTATGCTAGCAGTTACCGCAATCATAAGACCTGAAAAAATCATAGATGTTCAAGATGCTCTGTACTCAAAAGGTTTTTGTGCAATGACCAAGATCAATGTATCAGGTAGAGGTAAAGAGCGTGGAATTAAAGTCGGCGATGTACTTTACCAAGAGATGACAAAGATCATGATTTACATGGTTATTGAAGACGATGAAAAAGATTTGGTTGTAGATACCATTATGCAGTCTGCTATGACTGGTGAAAGCGGAAATCCTGGTGATGGAAAAATTTTTGTAAGCCCTGTTTATGAGTCTTACACTATCAGCTCTCAATCATTAGATTTATAGAAGTCATGAAAAAGGCATATCCTAGGATATGCCTCTTAAACTAAATTCCTGTAGAGCCGAAACCTTTAACTCCTCGCTCTGATTCCTCTTCAAAGTGATCGGTTATTTCTAGATTTGCATGCAGAACAGGCACAAATAGCATTTGCGCAACTCTGTCGCCAACGCAGATCTTAAAAGGCTCATTTGAGTGATTCCATAAAGGCATCATCAGTGGTCCCTGATAGTCAGCATCGATGACACCTGTAAGATTACTTAAAACAATGCCATGTTTATATCCAAGACCAGATCTTGGGACGATTAGTGCAGTTACATTAGGATCTGCAATATGCATTGCAAATCCAGTATTAACCATCTTCACTTCACCTGGATTTAGCACAAAGTCACTATCAACCATGGCTCTTAAGTCCATTCCTGCAGATAGCGCAGTCTCATATTGAGGAAGTGGAAATTCACTACCCAATCTCTTGTCTAAGATTTTTATTTTAATGTTCAGCATGTTTTAGTTCTTTTTTGCGGCCTTGAAGATTAGTTCCATTAAGCAAGCTGCGATATTAGCTTTAGACTGCTTATCAAAGTGAGCAACCTTACCATCTTTATCAAATACGGTAACTTCGTTATTGTCACTTTTAAAGCCGATATCCTGTCTTGAAACATCGTTTAGCACGATAAGATCAAGGTTCTTTCTTTCAAGCTTCTCTTTAGCATGCTCTTCACCGTTATTGGTTTCAGCAGCAAAGCCTACTGTAAACGGACGGTTTACTTCTCTCTTACCAACAGTTGCAAGAATATCAGGGTTCTTAACAAGCTTTAGAGTAATTGAGTCAGTGTCATCAGTCTTCTTAATCTTAATAGGTGATACGTTTTCAACTCTAAAGTCTGCAACAGCTGCTGTACCAATCATAATATCTGTCTTGGTTACAAACTCTTCTACAGCATGTAACATCTGTACAGCACTCTTTACATCAATTCTTCTTACTCCCTTTGGAGTTGGAATATTAACAGGACCTGCTATCAAGGTTACATCTGCACCTAAAGCGCTAGCAGCCTCTGCCATGTAAAAGCCCATCTTGCCTGAGCTGTTATTAGAAATGTAGCGAACAGGATCGATTGGTTCTTCGGTTGGACCTGCTGTAATTAGAACCTTAAAGCCTACACCAAATGACTTAGGTAACAATTTAGTTTGAGTAAGCTCTAGTGGGCTTTGAGGTGCAGGCAATCTGTCCTGATTGTTCTCGATTAGACCTGGTTTTGATGCAATGCGGTTTGCAAAGATAGAGCATACATCTTCATATAGTTCTTCAGGCTCTTTCATTCTGCCAGGACCAAAAGTACCACAGGCAAGCTCTCCTGAAGCTGGAGTAATGACGTAAATGCCACGTCTTAAAAGAGTTTTTAAATTATCTTGTGTAGCCTGATTGTTGAACATATTGGTGTTCATAGCAGGTGCTACAACAATTGGACAAGTAGCTGCTAAAGTAACAGCTGTTAACATGTTATCAGCAAAACCAGCTGCAATCTTTGCAATTGTGTTGGCAGTAGCAGGTGCAATTAAGACCATATCAGCATTAGTTGCTAAAGAAATATGGGAAATGCTCTTACTATCTTCAAAAATATCAATACTTACAGGATGTCCTGATAAGGCTTCGAAAGTAGATTTTCCAACTAGTTTTGTGGCTGCTTCTGTCATGCAGACATATACGTCTGCTCCACCTTTAATTAGAAGACGGCAAAGAGTACATGCCTTGTATGCAGCAATTCCTCCTGTCACACCCAAAACTATTTTGCGATTTTTTAGTTGAGTATCCATTTTGACATCTCCATTGGTGAAAATTAGATTCTAACTAACAGATTATACAGAACTTTATTAATAATTAATTGTGATTAATTATCAACATTGATTTTGTTGCGTTATTAATATACAATGTACAGTTACCACGAAACGAGGGCGAATCTTTGTTTGCCCTATGTATTGTCAAAGTCTCGTATAATTTAAGCCTAAAGTTGTTCTAAAAATTAATATTTTTTAGGATATAGTCTTCTTTTGTGTTAGAATACGTGCACTTTGTTTGACCTATTAATCAATCTCAGCGTGATGCTGATTTTGAGAATGTATTAATTTAATTTTTTGGAGTGTGAGATAACATGTCCAGAGTTTGCCAAGTTACGGGCAAGCGCCCAGCTGTGGGTAACCTACGTTCCCACGCAAAGAATGCGGCTAAGCGTCGTTTTCTTCCTAATTTAAAATATCACCGTTTCTGGGTTGAGAGTGAAGGTCGTTTCGTAAGACTTCGCGTTTCAACTAAAGGTATGCGTATCATTGATAAGAACGGCATCGATGCTGTTTTAGCAGATATGCGCGCAAACGGCGTTAGAGTTTAAAGGAGACTAAAATGGCTAAGAAAGGCGGTCGTGAAAAGATCCGTTTAAATTCAACAGCAGGTACTGGTCACTTCTACACAACTGATAAGAATCGTCGTACCACTCCAGGTAAGATGGAGATGATGAAGTACGATCCAGTTGTTCGCCAGCACGTACTGTACAAAGAAGGCAAGATTAAGTAATTAATTCTTGAATGAACTTTTGCAAAAGTTTATTTAAGCCTCAGCTTTGGCTGGGGCTTTTTGTTGCCTTGCACACGCAAAAAATCCTTTCTAACTATCTAATTCCATTCTGAAATTTCTGAAATCGCAATTAAATGCACTCTTTTTACGAGTTTAAAATTTCTAATTTTAAGCTAAGTAATTAATATGTATAATGTCTTCGCTTTTGTATTAATCACTTTGTTGAACAAAATTTTCATATTTAGCAAAAATTTGTTACTACAAAAAATTAAAAAGTGATAAAATCCATATAAAAGCTGTTTGATAAGAAAATTATTAACAGTTTTCTTTCAAACTTAAAATAATTAATTTTTTTATTCGAGAGTATTCGAAAGGAAAAGATGATGAAAACTAAGTTATTAGCTTTAGCAGTTTCAGCAGCAGTTGTTTCATTCTCAGCAAATGCAGCTGTTGAAGATACATGGTCATTAGGCGCATCAGCAGGTTGGAGCCACGTTTTTGATAGTGGTTTAGACAACTCTTTTGACGGTGTTCAGACTGAAGTTTCAGACAAGAATGGTTATGGCTTCAAGCTAAACGGCGAGTACAATTTCACTGATTGGTTCGCTTTAGGTTTAGGTTATGACTACTTAAACGGTTCAAAGATCAAGGCAACTGATTTCGAAGAGTTCTATTCAGAGGAATCAAAGCTTCACTCAAATACTATTGAAGCATACGGTCGTTTCGCTTTACCTTTAGATACTAACGGTTCAGATATCTTCTTCAAGGTAGGTCCTACCTGGAATAGATCAACAGTTGGTGGTCAGGACTTCACTCAGTGGGGCGCTGTTCTTGGTTTAGGTGGCCAGTGGGCACTTAACGAGAGCGTAGCAATCCGCGCTGGTTACGATTACCTATACAGAACATTACACAGCAATGATGACGGTGCAAGATTAAGCAACGGTTTATTATATGTTGGCGTACAGTACACCTTCGGTGCTCCAGCTCCAGTAGCTCCAGCTCCTGTAGCAGCTCCAGTTGAAAAGAAGACCGTTCGTGTAACTGAGAACCACAGCTTAGCAGCTGGTTTATTATTCCCATTTGATGGTTCAACCTTATCATCACAGGGTAAGAAAGCTATTTCTGACGTTGTAGCTTCATCAAAGAACTTACAGAACACCGAGTTCGAAGTTTACGGTTACACCGACCGTATCGGTTCAGATGCTTACAACCAGAAGTTATCACAGAAGCGTGCTGATGCAGTAACTTCAGAGTTACAGGCTGAGGGCGTAAACACTGTTAAGGCTTCACAGGGTCGTGGTAAAGCTTCTCCTGTAACTGGCAACAAGTGTGATTCAGTAAAGGGCCGTCAGGCTGTTATCGACTGCTTAGCACCAGATCGTCGTGTTGAGATCGTTGTTACCGGTGATACCGTTAAAGAAGAGCAGGAATAATATCTAACTAAACTAGTTTAGATACTTATTCCTAAAGAAAACCCAGCGAAAGCTGGGTTTTTTGTTGCAACAAAGTAATAATGGTAACAACAAAAAAACGCTACCGAAGTAGCGTTTCGTATGAGAATGTTGAGTTGACTACTCGTCAGCCTTTTCAATTCCATCAATCATTTGCTGGTAATAAGATACGGCAGCACTGTCTGGATTTAGCATTACTTCTTTGAACATATGCTTAATCTGCTCTAAAACAGAGGCTCTGCAGATAAATACCAACTGTGACTTCTTCTCCCCTTCAGGCCATTCTTTTAGCTCTGCTAGAGGATATAAATTGCCTAATACGCCATGGATAACGATAGGTTTATCCTGTCCTTTAAGATCAATAATACCTTTGATTCTTAAAATAGAATCGCCATACTGATCCTGAACAGTAGAAATACCTGATAATAAAGCTAAAGGCTCGATTGGTTCATCAAACTCCAAACAGAATGAATCAATGTCAGAGTGTGCAATGATCTTAGGCTTTGATACACCAATAGCACCGTTTACAGATGCAGGGCGGAATGAAGAAGCTAAGTTAGGTGACTTAATGTTAAGCCATGAGGTAACTTTCTTATCATAAGCCTGATTTGCATTCTTGTAAGGTCCAATATCAAATAAGATCTTAGGAGAGATATTACCCTTTACAGCAGGGAAGATCTTAGCTGATGGATTAATCTTAGCAGTGATTTCGTAAATAGCATCTAATTCGTCTGAATCAATAAGATCAGTTTTGCTTACAATTACTATATCAGCTAATGCGATCTGCTTTACAGCCTCATACTGTTTCTTTAGCTGTTCTCTTACGAACATACCATCTAAAACAGTGATGGTACCATCATGATAATAATGGTCTAATAGGAAATCGTCATTATTTAAGGTACCGATGACACCTGCAGGATCAGCTAGACCTGTTGTTTCGATAATAACTCTCTTAAATGCAGGAATATCGCCTCTTTGTGCTTTAATAAAGTTAGTAGCTAAACTGTCTACTAAAGCACCCTGTAAAGAGCAACAGATGCATCCAGACTGTAAAAGTACAACTGATGAATCAACTGCTTCTACAAGCTCATGATCCAAGCCTACATCACCAAATTCGTTGATAAGAACTAGTGTATCTTTGAACTCCGGGCTGTTTACCCAGTGATTTAATAAAGTAGTTTTACCGCTTCCTAAAAAGCCAGTAATGATATTGACGGGGATCTTGTTCTCGTCGTTATCTGCAGTGTTTTCTGCGTTGTCTGACATGGTTAATTATCCTAATCAAATAGAAAATCTAATGCGTTTGACAATGATCTTATCCTAAATTCGTCACTTTCGTTAATTAAATCATGATAAGCATTATCAATTATTTCAAATTTAGGAGGTACAGGATCTCCTTGGTGATTTTCAAAGAAATGTTCAGCAACTGCTGTACTTACAACTTTGTCGTCTCCTGCGCTTTGGCAATACACTGGAATGGTGAAGGTAAATGTTGAATCTATAATCTCTATTTGCTTGCGCATAGCTTCTTTTACAAAGCGATAGGTAGGTCCTCCGATAGTAAGTTCGGGATGCTTGGCATAATAGTCATGGTAAGCTTCATATCGCTCTTTACAGTGACTGTGGTGATTGATATCAAAAGGAGTCTTTTTATATTCTTTACCGTGAGGAGTATACAGAGTTGAAAGAATTGGTAATGAACCAAAGGTCATTACTAATGTTGTTAATAGAGATTTGGGCAGATTAAAAAATGGCCACAGATATGGCGCAATTAAAGCTGCTCTTGATGGTTTATTCTTAAAGTTTTTAATAATGTCTAAAGAGACTAAGCCACCTAATGAGAAAGCTAAAAGTTTATAGTTTTTGATGTTTAGCTTATCTAGCATAAACAAATCGTCTTTCGCTAAATCCTCAAAATGATTGATATGACATTTTTGAAGATCCTGTAGCAGTCTTGTAGATTCAGCCTGACCTCTGGCAAACAAGATCACAGCTGAGATCTTTAACAGATTAAGAGTATAGAGAAATTCAGCAAATTTATGTGGAATTTCGCCTCTTCCAGGAATGATCACCAAAGTATCAGTTGCATTGTCAGCATCCATCTTAGCTGCGGTTACTGTATAGCCATCTTTGGTCTTAAAAGTAAGCTTTTGGACTTTGCTTTTATAGAAGTCTTCGATATCAGAGCGCTCTTTTTCTAGAGCTTCAGTGGAGAGAAAAGAATCTTCAAATCTATTCATATAAGTTGTGTATATCCTCAATGTCTGTATATACACAATATATGATTTGAGTGTAAATTAAAATAGCGCTAGCGACGGCGGTAGATTGTGATCACATTTGGTACAGCTTTAATGCGTTTGATAACGCTAGCTAAGTGCAATCTGTCTCTTACTGTCACAATTAAATTCATTACAAAAGTCTTTTCATCCTTTTGATCTGAATTGATGCTTTCAATTCTAGAACCAGCTACATCAACTGCATTTGAGATTTCAGAAACAATACCCTGTCTGTTCTCAAGCTCGATTAGAAGTCCTGTCTTGAATTCCATATTAGCGGTAACAGCATAGTTCCAGCTTACGTTCAGAGACTTAGAAGGTACCTTGTCGGAATCTCTAAAGTTTTTACAGTTAGCAGTATGAATAACAATACCACGACCTTGAGCGATGTGTGCGATGATGTCGTCACCTGGAATTGGCATACAGCACTGAGCAAAGGTAAATGGCATGCCTCCGGTACCTTTGACAGGTAGCTCATGGTGATTGTGAGAATTTGGATCTAAGAACTTGGCTACTGCTACAGTTAAGATATTACCCATAGCAATATCGCAGAACAGTGTCTTTAAATCAGGCTCTTTAAAGTTCTCTAAGATATTGTCAATCTGCTCTTGAGTGAGTGAATCAATACGCTGAGACTTTAAGGTATTCTGTAGCAGTCTTCTGCCGATGAGCTGACATTCTTGGGTTCTTAGGCCCTTTAGATACTGTCTGATTGATGATCTTGCTTTTGAGGTTACTACTGTTGATAACCAAATAGCATTAGGACAAGCATTCTGTGAAGTAATGATCTCTACAGACTGACCTGACTCTAAGCTTCTTGAAAGAGGGAATACATGGTGATTTACTCTAGCACCAATGCAGTGATTACCAATATCTGTGTGCAGAGCATAAGCAAAATCAACAGGTGTAGCACCCTTTGGCAAGTTATAAATAGTACCATCAGGTGTAAATACGAAAATTGAGTCAGGGAATAGATCGGTTTTAACGTCTTCAACGAATTCCATTGAAGAGCCTGCACTTTGTTGCAGATCAATAAGATTCTTAATCCAATCCTGAGCATTCTTCTGTGAAGCTGTAGAAACAGCCTGTGAGCCATTTTCTTTATATGCCCAGTGAGCAGCTACACCGCGAGCTGCCATTTGATCCATGAACTCTGTTCTAATCTGGATCTCAATAGGTACGCCGTGTGGACCTACTAATGAGGTATGAAGAGACTGATAGCCATTGAGTTTTGGAATTGCAATGTAATCTTTAAATCCGTTAGGCCGAGGCTTGAACAGATTATGCATCTGACCTAAAACTCGATAGCAGGTATCTACGTCTTTTAGAATAATTCTAAACCCGTAAACATCCATGATTTCACGGAATTGAAGCTCTTTTTTGACCATTTTTCTATAAATGGAATAGAGTCTCTTTTCTCTGCCTAAGACTCTAGCTTCAATATGAGATTCCTTAAGTCTTGCTTTAATAGCCTCAAGAATATTGGAAACGACTTCCTTACGGTTATTTCTAGCTCTTGTAACGGCTGCTTTAAGAACTCTATAGCGCATAGGATAGATAGAGGCCATACAAAGTTCTTCTAATTCAGCTCTGATATCAGAAATACCTAAACGATTAGCAATTGGGACGAAAACTTCTAATGTCTCTTTGGCAATACGAACTCTTTTATCAGGACGTAAGGCTCCTAAAGTTCTCATGTTATGAGTTCTATCAGCTAACTTTATCAAGATGACACGAATATCCTTGGTCATTGCCAAGATCATCTTTCTAAAGTTCTCCATTTGAGCTTCTTTGTAGTCATGGAAGCGCAACTTATCCAGTTTGGTAACGCCCTCTACAATTTCATTTACAGTAGGACCAAACTCATCTTCTAGCATCTTGCTAGTAATAAAAGTGTCTTCAACTACATCATGGAGCAGTGCTGCTTGTACAGATTCAACATCAAGATGCATCTGAGCGATGACAGTAGCAACAGCGATAGGATGGATGATATAAGGTTCGCCAGAAGCTCTTTTTTGCTCACGGTGAGCTACATCAGCAACGTAGAAAGTTCTGTCAATTAAAGCAATTGCTTTTTCAGGAAGGTATGAGCAGAGCAAAGCTCTCAAATGCTCATAATAAGAAAAGTTAGGAGAGAAAAGAGCCTGATCTAATGGCGATATACCTTCACATTTGGGAATAGTACGTGTTTCCTCTCCCATATTGAGATCTCCTAGTTGAACATCTCAACGCCGTCGATAGGAGCAAACTCGTTATCAGCAGGATGTACTGATGAATCTCTTAAGTGCTCTTTGCGGTCTTGCTTATCTAAGAATTCTTTGGTGATAAGGCCTTCTTCAATCTCACGTAAAGCGATAACTGTTGGCTTATCCTTTTCTTCTTCTACAAGAGGATTGCTGCCAGATGCAATCTGACGAGCGCGACGAGCTGCAAGTAAAACTAAGTCAAAACGATTGCCAACTTTTGCAACTGCATCTTCAACGGTAACTCTAGCCATTTATACGTACCTTCATTTAACTAAGGTTTTTATTTATCTAGGTCTTAACTTAATTCTAACACCTAGAACGAAAAAAACTATTGTTTATTACAAAACAAATCATTATGCCTTTTTTAAGTCAAAAAATTGCACCTCAAACGCAATGTTTGAGTTGTAATGACTCAAATCGTGAAAAAAAGGCAGGTCTGTTTTGAGTAAGACACAAAACTCACGCCATTATACACGAATTTTAAGCATTCTACGGACAAAATATTAATCTTTTGTCCTATTAATACTGACAATTAATTCAGTATTTTATAGACCAAATTTCTCTGTAATGTAGTGTTTTTGTTTGTCCATCTTCTGACGATTTGCAAGAATGATTGAGCGCATATTTAAAAGGCTTTCATCAAAATCGTCATTTACGATGACATAGTCATATTCGTTGTAATGAGAGATCTCGCTTATAGCTTTGCTCATTCTCTTTTCAATAACTTCAGGAGCATCGGTAGCTCTGGTTACTAAACGGCGATTTAACTCTTCTAATGAAGGTGGAACAATAAAGATACCTTTAGCATCAGGTGTTTGCTGTCTAATCTGACGAGCTCCCTGCCAATCGATATCTAAAAGAACATCTTTGCCTTCATTAAGCCACTGCTCTACTATTTCACGAGAAGTACCATAGTAGTGATCAAATACATGAGCATATTCATAGAAAGCATTTCTTTCAATGAGCTTTTCAAATTCTTCATTTGTAATGAAGTGATAGCTTACATGATCGATTTCACCTGGTCTTGGAGCTCTAGTGGTGTGAGATACAGATAGTCTTAATTTGTCATCTAAATTAAAACGCTTTAATAGAGCGTCAATTAAAGATGATTTTCCAGCTCCAGAAGGAGCTGATACGATAAACAAAGTTCCTTTACTCATTTTTAATTATTTTCGTCGTCAGTGTGGAATAGGGTAAACCAGTTCTTTAGTACATTACGAACTTCGTCTACACCAATTTTTTTGAGAGCTGAAAAAGCAATGATTGTGAAATTTCCGCCAAACTCACTTAGCTGAGTTCTAACTTCACCTACCATCTCTTTTCTCTTATTAACGCCAAATTTATCTGCTTTGGTTAATAGGATCAGACATGGAAGATTTGCGGCAATAGACCAATCAATAATCATTCTGTCATGGTCACGCAGAGGAGTTCTGATATCCATGGTAACAACTAAGCCACATAGGCATTTACGCTGTTGCAGATAATCAGTCATTGCTTTTTGCCATTGACGTTTCATGTTCTCAGGCACTTGAGCATAACCGTAACCTGGCAAGTCGACAATGAACTTTCCATCTTCAACTTTAAAAAGATTGATAAGTCTGGTTCTACCTGGAGTGCGACTGGTTTTTGCTAAGTTCTTCTGATCGCAAATGGCATTTATGGATGATGATTTTCCTGAATTAGAACGACCAATAATAGCAATCTCAGCGCCCATATCCTCAGGAAGTTTGGTGATATCAGGGGCGCTGGTTACAAATTTGGTTTTTCTAAAATCTAGGACATTCTTTTTGATAATGTCGGTCATTTAATTTTCTTGGGTATACTGCTCTAGAATATCATCAGGTGATAATGTACTGTGACTCTCAAAATCACGTAGAGCTGTAAAACTAGTATCGTCCATTGCTAACTCAACATAGAATACATTGCCACCTTCTGTGTGGAATGTAACTTTACCATATTTAGGGTTATCTAGGTTAACTGAAATACTAATTTGAACTTCTCTTGGCAGTACTAACATCTTTGGCTGAGACTGATCGATGCGAATGTGTAACTCTTCACTGATCTGACGTGTAAAGTTACCAATGATCTGATTCATCAGCTCGCCTAAAGTATTACTTACCTCATCTTGAGTGTAGTTCTTAGCCATTTCACACTCAGGAATACCCATGTTTCTTAGATATGAAGTGTAAAGCTCCATAGCTGTTTCTTTAGGAAAGTTAATTACAACCATTCCAGAGAAAGAACCTGTGAACATTACAAAGGTTCCGATATCAGGTGTTAATAGGGTCTTAGTAATCTTTTGTACTAGTGGAGCGTATCTAGTTTCCTGTGAGGTAGCAGAAGTAATGACACTTGCAACACTTTGGCATAAGGTCATAATGATGTCGCTGCTGTCTACTTTTTTTGAATTGTTTTCAATCTCTGTCATAAGTCCTCCGAAATACTCTTTTAAATAAGGATAGGCTAAACACAGATTTTTTTGTGTGAGTTTATCTGATAATTTGAAATCGGTGACAAAAAAAGCGTTAAATTTATGAACTTAACGCTTTTTCCTAGAATTCAAATTTAATTGAACTTGATTAGTTCAGGTTTAACTCTTTTATCTTTCTTGTAAGAGTATTACGTCCCCATCCTAAAAGTTTTGCTGATTCCTGTTTGTGGTTGCCTGTAAAGGTTAAGGTTGCCTCTAACATTACCTTTTCAAACTCAGGTACAGCTTCAGCTAAGATGTCATGCTCGCCTGATTTTAACTTACCATCAACCCAGGTTCTTAACAGATCTTGCCATGAAGCATTCTCTTTATTAGCAGCAACAGGGCTTACAGCCTTGTTCTGTGGAGTATTTGAATGTAAGAACTCTGATGGAAGATCAACTAACTGAATATCTCTACCTGTTACCATGATAGTTAGATACTTACATAAGTTCTTTAACTGTCTTACATTGCCAGGCCAAGGTAGTCTGCATAAGAAAACTAATACCTCAGAGGTTAATTTCTTAGGTTCAGTGTGGCTATCAGCAGCGCTTTGAGCTAAGAAATGCTTTGCAAGCATAGGAATATCATTATTTCTATCTCTTAAAGGAGGAATGTTAATGTTAATGATATTTAATCTGTAGTACAGATCAGAGTTAAAGGTACCATTATTAATCTTCTCTTCAAGATTGTGAGAAGTTGAAGCAATAATACGTACATTAGCATGCATTGGCTCGGTGCTACCGATAGGTGAGTATTCCTGCTTTTGGATTAACTGTAATAGTCTGTTCTGGCAATCCATAGGCATATCACTGATTTCGTTGATAAATAAGGTACCGCCGTCAGCTTTCATAATAGCGCTCTGACTTAGATCCTTACTGATATCACCGAACAGCTCATACTTAACCATTTCCTGTGGAATGGAGGTCATATTCAAAGATACGAACTTAAAGCCTTTTCTCTCGCCATGGTTATGTAGTGCTTTTGCAACCTGACCACGACCTGTTCCAACTTCACCGTGAATCAGCACTGGAAGATCGGTCTTTGAAACACGACCAATGAACTTGAATACTTCCTGCATAGCTGGTGATTTACCGATGATTTCAGCTTCTTCAGTTTGCTCGGTTACAGGTGCAACTTCATTCTTAGCCTTTTGATTTAGCATCTGTAGCATGTTAACTCTATGTACAGCTGCTCTTCTGATTACGCTGATTGCCTGCTCAATATCAAATGGCTTTGGTAAGTATTCAAAAGAACCTTCTTCATAAGCATCGATAGCTGCAGTTAAATCTGAGTGAGCAGTCATGATGATGAATGGAATGTTTTCGTCGATCTCGTGAACAGCTTTAATTAGCTCTAAACCATCAATACCAGGCATTCTGATATCAGAAACAATAACATCAGGAGTTTCATGTTTGATAGCTTCAAGGGCTGCTTCACCGTTTTCAAATAAACGGTGGGTAATGCTGTTGGCATCTAAAGCTTTATCAAAGACAAAGCGAATGCTGGCATCATCATCGATAACCCAAATCATAGGATTCATAAACAATCTCCTCAGATTCTGCTCTTTAAAGGCAGGATAATCTTAAATACAGTTTGATGAGCCTCACTCAAACATTCGATGGTTCCGTGGTGACGCTCAATAATATTCAGTGCAATAGATAAACCCAGTCCATTACCATTGGTTTTGGTTGTTACCATTGGGAAGAATACGGTCTGTTTTATCTGCTCAGGTATTTCAGGTCCATTATTTGAAATGGAGATGATCACCGCTGTTGGGTATTTTTTATCTCTTACAATGGTTCTGATACTTGCTCTGGTTTTTACCTGAATCCAAGGATCTTTAGTATCAGATTCTTTTAAAGCCTGAACTGCGTTGTTAACAATGTTCAGTAAAACCTGCTCTACAGAGTCCACATCAAGACTTAATTCTGGCAAGCTAGGATCATAATCTCGCTTTATCTCAATACCTTTACTCTCATCTTGCATTGAAACTAGTGAAAGTACATTTTCAATCAGGTAGTGGATATTCTCTTTTACTAATGGGTTAGGTTTTTGAGGTCCTAATAAGTTGTTAACTAAAACTTTTAGTCTGTCAGTCTGCTCAATAATAACTTTGGTGTAGTCTTTAATGCCTTCTACCTTGCCAAAGGTCATTTCAATTAACTGAGCAGCTCCTCTAATTCCACCTAATGGATTCTTAATCTCATGAGCCAAACTTCTGATTAAGTCACGTGCAGCTGTATATTGGTAATTCTGCTGCATCTGATTTATCAGTTTGTCTTGATGAGAAATTGTATGTAGCTCAATCAAAAGACCATTAAATTTAGCTGTTGAATAGTTGAAAACAGCCATATCAGTCTTGGTAGACACACCTGGCAGAGGAGAAATCATAATTCCTGCAGCAGAGATGCCTTGGAATGAGTCTGAAAAATTAGTTTCTTTAATAGTCTGAATGAGAGAAGTCTCATTAGGATCAATAAAATCAATAAACTTTGATGATTTTAATTTAGTACGCGAAACTCCGCACAACTGTTCTGCAGCTGTGTTAGCGTAGTGAATATTAAAATCCTTATCAGTGATTAAGACTGCAGTAGCCAAACTTTCTAGGACGTTAGCTTTTTGCTTATCTTCCATCGTAATTTCTCAATAGCCTATTTTTGTGCATGATCTATTTTGAACTATTTTGTGTTTATTTTATAATATAGCACAAAAATAGTGCAATATAAAAAACGAATAATTTATGAAATAAGTATTGAAAAATGGCTTGCGTATCTTGAATTGATGAATGAACATAAAAAAAGCCTGTGTAAATAAATTACACAGGCTTTTTTATAAAGATCAATTATAGTGCTTTATTCTTCAGCTTTTTTACCACCTGCTGCACGGAAAGCGCGCACACGATCCAATTCAGACAGATTCTTCTTACGAATACGTAAGCTTACTGGGGTAACCTCTACTAACTCATCTTCGTTGATGAATTCTAGAGACTGCTCTAAAGACATATGAACAGCAGGAGTTAAGATGATGTTATCATCAGAACCTGCAGCACGAACGTTAGTTAACTTCTTGGTCTTTAATGGGTTAACAGTTAAGTCGTTTGAACGAACGTGTAAACCGATAACCTCGCCTTCGTAAACTTCTTCACCAGGCTCTACAAATAATCTGCCACGCTCCTGTAAGAACCATAAAGCGTAAGGAACAGTCTTACCTGTATCATTAGAGATAAGAACACCGTTCTGTCTCTCACCGATGGTTCCTCCAACGTACTCATCATAGCTGTCGAAGGTGTGGTACATCAGACCAGTACCTGAGGTTAAGGTCATATATAATGACTGGAAACCAATTAAGCCACGAGCTGGGATTCTATAGTCTAATCTTACACGTCCCTTTCCATCAGGAACCATGTTCTTTAACTCACCCTTACGCAGACCTAACTCTTCCATTACAGGACCTTGGTTGTCCTCATGTAAATCTAGAGTTAATACCTCATATGGCTCTAAGGTCTTGCCACCTTCTTTATGAAGAATAACTTCAGGACGTGAAACAGCTAACTCGTAACCTTCACGACGCATTTCTTCGATAAGAACTGATAAGTGTAACTCACCACGACCTGATACCTTGAAACGATCAGTATCTTCAGTTCTCTCAACACGTAATGCTACGTTGTGAACTAATTCTTCACGTAATCTTTCTTCGATGTTTCTTGAAGTAATGAACTTACCTTCTCTACCAGCAAATGGAGAGGTGTTTACACAGAAGTTCATAGAAACTGTAGGCTCATCAACTGATAAAGCAGGTAATGCTTCAACCTTTGAAGGATCACAGATAGTATCTGAAATCTTTAATTCGCCTAAACCGGTAACAGCAATAATGTCGCCAGCTTCAGCACAATCTACAGGTGCTCTTCTCAGACCTAAGTAACCTAAAACCTGACCAATCTTACCGGTTCTGGTCTTGCCTTCACGATCAATGATAGTTACAGGTGAGTTAGCCTTAGCAACACCGCGCTTTACACGACCAACACCGATAACACCAACGTATGAAGTGAAGTCTAATGATGAAATCTGCATCTGGAATGGACCATCAAGATCAGCCTCTGGAGGACTTACCTTGTCAACGATAGTCTGGAATAATGGCTCCATGGTATCGCCGTGAGATGCTAAATCTAAAGTTGCCCAGCCCTGGAAAGCAGAAGCATATACAACTGGGAAGTCTAACTGCTCATCAGTTGCACCTAAGTTGTCGAATAGGTCGAATACCTGATCGATAACCCAATCTGGTCTTGCACCTTCTCTATCGCACTTGTTAATAACAACAATTGGCTTTAAACCAGCTGCGAAAGCTTTTTGTGTAACAAATCGAGTCTGTGGCATAGGACCGTCAACTGCATCTACTAGCAGAAGAACTGAATCCACCATAGACATAACACGTTCTACCTCACCACCGAAGTCAGCGTGGCCTGGGGTATCAACAATGTTAATTCTGTATCCGTTCCAATTGATAGCTGTGTTCTTTGAAAGAATAGTAATACCGCGCTCTTTTTCGATATCATTTGAGTCCATGACACGTTCCTGACCGATTTCGTTACGGTCTAGAGTGCCAGACTGGCGGAGTAACTTGTCTACTAAGGTTGTTTTACCGTGGTCAACATGCGCAATAATAGCAATGTTGCGGATTTTCTGAACATCCATTTTATAACCCTGTGATGATAAACTCAGACATTGAGTATAGATTTAAAAATAGCTGCGCTATTTTATCCTATTTTTGAGCTATCTAACATTTTTTGAATAAAAAGAATTTAAAAAGTTTCATTTTTAAGCGTTTTGATTTAGTGCGCTAAATCATCAAATTTGAATTTGTTTGGAACGTTTTTTCGAACTATTGGATGATTTTTCAGTCAAATTAAACAATTATTTGTCGATGAAAGTCACTTATTGGCAAACGGCAACACAAGAAAGTCTAAAAATAGATATAATGCTCATAATCAGAGCTATAAGGTAAGAAACAAGTGAAAGAACTGTATAAATATTTTTTAAATCGAGTAAAAAGAGATTCTATTGGACTTGAGGCATCAGCCCTGTCTTTTACTTCAATTCTTGCGCTAATTCCTGCAATTAGTGTGATTTTCTATTTCTTTGCAGTTTTCCCTTCATTTGAGCAATTTAGAGAATCTTTAAAAAACTTTGCTAAAGCTAACTTTATGCCAGTATTTGCTGACAATTTAGGTAACTATGTAGGAACCTTCGTCGAGCATGCTGGAAAGTTAACTGCTACAAGTACCGTAGTGTTCTTTATCATTTCCTTACTGCTAGTTAGATCAATTGATCAGTGCCTGAACAGAATTTGGCGTGGCGGCAGAAGAAAATTAGGTACCATGATTGCTATTTATTGGACTTTACTTACCTTAGGTCCAATTGCTTTAGGTATCGTAATTTGGATCTTTACTAAAGTTATGGGCTTTGCAATTAGCTCTAACTCTACTGTGGGTCTGCCTCTAATGATTGCTTACTTTGTATTCCCAATCATCATTGAGTGCGGTGTTTTAACAGCAGTCTATGTGATTGTTCCTAGAGTAAGAGTTAAGGTACAGGATGCCTTATTAGGTGCAGTATTTGTGACTGTAGCTTTTGAGGTTTCTAAAAAGATCTTCAGTGTTTTCGTTTTAAACTTCTCAAACTATGAAGCAATCTATGGTGCTATCGCAGTAATTCCAGTGCTATTTGTTTGGATTTATATTAACTGGTGGATTGTACTTTTAGGTGCAGAGTTTACTGCTACTTTAGGTGTGGTTCGTTCTGGTTTATCTGATGAAGTTCCAAGCTTTATGGTTTATCTTGCTAATGTAACTGGTTCTACTTTAGGCTCCGATGACATCATCAACAGCAAAAAGAAGAAACCATCAATCAGTATTAAGATTTCTTCAAAGCCATAAGTCTGGCGCTTGTCTAAAAAGCTGTTTTCTTTTACAGGTCCTGAGATGATTTTTCTAAAGCTTCAGGACCTTTTTGATCCTTATCTTTATTTAATTCGGAAGCAGCATCTGTCATCTCTTTAGCATTACTCTCTTCTAGAACCTCTTCATTGATACCTGGTCTGATTTCTCCTCTTGAGAGAGCTGTAATAAAGATGTTCTTATCGTTAGAGCTTTCTTTTGCAAGGCCTTTGATAGTAATGTTAGAAATACTGTCTTTTGGTAGAGATACAAAGGTACCACGAGCAGAGAAATCTTTGTTTGAAAGATCTAGCTTTGCATTAAAGGTCAGATGTGAGGTTGTAAGATCACCTGATCCTTTTAGCTTTAAGAAATTATCTTGTGGGAAGATATTAAGGTTTAACTTATATAATCCTAAATCTCCATCTTTAATGGCATCTAAAAATTGAGTGAAATTTAAAGCATAGTTTTTCTTTAAACCACCGTTTACAAGATCTAAACCAAATTGTGATACTAACAAGGAATCACTTGTTAGTTTGATATTACCTTTGAAAAGAGGTTCTGCTTTATCCTGATTATTGTCAGTATCTTTAATCTCAGAATTTTTAGAGCTACTGTTATCTGCAGTCTTGTTGTCTGAACTTTGGGACTTATCGTTTGATGTAGATACTTTAGTTTCATCAGATTTATTGTCAGATATTTCTTCGTTTTTTATGATCTCGCCTTCTAGGTTAATTACACCACTTAATAGATGATCTGTAAGATTTGAATTTAATTCAGAGATATCAAATTGTGGGGCAAATACTTTAAAACGAGATATTTCCAATTCTTTGTTAGTATCAATTTCAAAAGCAAGCTCACTCTTTTTAAAGAGCATCTTTCCAACATTAAAAGCATAGCCTTTATCTGTAAGGTCTAGCTTAGAGTCAAATTGCTTAATGAAAAGATCAGAGTAATAAGCACTATCAAAACTGAAGGTTACGTAGCTTGTAGAGTTATCTTCATCGTTGTCTGCACTATTACTTAAAATGCTGTTTAAAGGGGATAGTCTCTTTAAAAGAGGATAGTTGTCATCAGCTTCTTTAGAAGCTACGGTATCGTCAGCAGCCTGGTTATTAGTTATTGCTCTGTCTTTTGTTTGTGTAGCTTCTTTTACATCAAAGTTATTGCGGTCAAGTGTGTTATTGATGTTGTCTTCTTTAGCTTTGTTGTTAAAAGCTATGTTATTAGCTTCTAGTTTTACACTCTTTATTGATAAAGGCAGAGTATTGATGAAAGATACAAACTCGGTTCCATCAATGCTAAATTTTTCTACATTAAGGTTGTTATTGAGCAGAATATTTCTAACAAAAGCATATTGTTCTTTGGTAGTCTCAAATTTGCCTTCTTTTAATGACAAATTATGAATAGTGAGTAATGGTTCATTATCATTTGGATAGTCATAACTGCCATCAAAAGAGTAAGAACCATCAAAGACAGTACCGTCAGCTTTCATACTTACAGAGTTGTCGGTAATGTTAGCCTCAATATCTGAATTCTCAGCTGTAACCTGTATGCTAGGTTTTGAAATTTCCCCTGCACTACCTTTAAAGGTAAAGTTAATGTTGCCATCCTTAACTAGAAGATCACCCAAAGAACCTCTTATTTGTCCAAATAAAAGATCCTGTTTAGGAAGAGCTAAAACACAGTCATAAACAGATGCCTCAGGAGCATAGATATTGTATTTTTTAGATAAGAGTTTGTAGTCTTTAAAAATGATCTTATTAAGATTGAGTCTTGTAAAATTTAAAGCTTCATTTTTTCTATCAACAGTAAGATCTGCTAATAGTGTTCCACCAAAAATCTGTAAAGACAGATCTTTTATTACTACCTTTTCTGGTAATACACTAATGTTTGCCTGAAGATTCTTTACAGGCAACTCATCTAGCTCTCCTTCACTTGCTTTTACATCAGCAACTTTAAAAGAGAACTTGCCGTCATTAGCAAGAAAAGCATCAACAGCTGATAGGGAACCTTTGTTTAAACTTAATTTGTACAGATTGATAGGTGTATCTACAAGATCTAACTTGCTAATATGGATGTCTTTGAATTTGAACTTTTCTTGTTTTAAGGTTTGTATATCTTTGTCGTCAGCTTTTATACCTTTAGCGTAAAAGTACTTAATCTCAAAAGTATCTGATTTTAAAAGACTTGGCAGATCGTATTCCATATAGATTTCATCTATGTTTGATTTACCAATCTTAATGTCATGAAGCTTGATTATGTTTGGATATAAAGCAGAAAATTCTACTTTTTGACAATTGATTTCAAAGCTGGTTCTGCTAGATAAGAATTTAATTAAAGGGGCTTTGATATTCTGTCCGTTGAAATAGAGAATAGCTCCCCACACGGCAATAGCAACGGCTACAATCACAAGAAGAATTGCTTTAATGATTTTTGAAAGTTTAGACTTCTTATTTTTGATTTTTACATTTGCTATAAAAGCCATGTTTAGCCTCAACGGATACTGTATGTAGGATACCAGCGTCTGATTAGAGATTTACAGGTGTCTATATCAGAGTTCATAAGTTTAATTGCAGCTTCTCTTGCTGGACTTATAAGCTCAAAATCTCTATTTACATCAACGACTTTGAACAGATCAAATCCTTTTTGTTTTTCACCTAGAACCTCTCCAGGTCCTCTTAATTTTAGATCTTCAGATGCAATCTTAAAGCCGTCATTTGTACTCTTCATAATAGCAAGACGTTGCATAGCAATGTCGTGATCAATTTCATTATTCTTTTTATAAACAAGTATACAGTATGACTCTTTAGAGCCACGACCTACACGACCTCTTAACTGATGCAACTGAGCTAAACCTAGTTTGTCAGCGCCTTCGATGATGATAATTGAAGCATTAGGAACGTCTACACCTACTTCCACAATAGTAGTAGCAACTAAAATGTTGTACTTGCCTTCTAAAAAGCCTTTCATGACTTTATTTTTGTCATTAACTGCCATTTGACCATGAAGTAGACCAATCTTAAGTTCAGGTAATTCCTTTTTTAAGCGTTTATAGGCTTCATTTACAGAGGCGTTTTCATCCTCATCTGCTTCAATATTAGGGCAGATCCAGTAAGCTTGGGTTCCTTCTTTGCAGACAACAGAAAGTCTCTTGATGATAGAGTCTTTCTTTTCATCAGACATAACTGCTGTAACAATAGGTTTTCTACCTTTTGGCAACTCATCTAGCTTTGATACATCAAGATCTGAGAATAAAGCTAACTGTAAGGTTCTTGGAATAGGAGTCGCTGTCATCACCAACTGATGCATGGTGATTTTTTCAGGAGCCTTATGTAACAGGGCAATTCTTTGATCAATACCAAAACGGTGTTGCTCATCGATAATTGCTAATACCAGTGATTTATAGATAATCTCAGGCTGGAAGACGCTGTGAGTTCCCACAATGACATTAGCTGCACCAGACTTGATATCATCAACTATTTTGTCTCTTTTACTTCCTTTTACAGATGAAGTTAAAAGAACGGTATTTACCTCAAAAGGTTCAAGCAGATCTTTTATTTTATTGTAATGTTGCTGAGCTAAAAGTTCAGTAGGAGCTAAAATCACACACTGGTGACCTGCCTTTGATACCTGAAGCGCTGCAAAAACAGCAACCATGGTTTTACCTGAACCTACATCACCGTGCAGTAAACGCAACATTGGCTTGTCTTTTTCTAAATCAGAACTTACCTCTTCAATTGAACGTAACTGTGCGTTGGTAAGTGAAAAAGGCAGAGCTTTTATAAATTGCTGTTTTAACTCCTTGTTATCAGGTATTAACTGAGCTTTATTAGCACTGTTCTTTCTTTTTAAGAATAACAGGGTTAATTGATAGGCAATAAGCTCTTCATAACATAGACGTCTAAAAGGAGCTGACTTTTCTAAAATAAACTTGTCTTTAGGATCTTCTAGAGGA
Organism: Succinivibrio sp.; assembly: GCA_050873645.1. Classification (GTDB taxonomy): domain Bacteria; phylum Pseudomonadota; class Gammaproteobacteria; order Enterobacterales; family Succinivibrionaceae; genus Succinivibrio. Next base: position 31,351 of record JBNMJE010000011.1, read on the forward strand.
AAAGGTCGGTGTGACAGTTCAATTGCTTGGCTTATGGTTAAGTTAAATGGGTTTAACTCCTGAGGTAAGATTTCAGGCAAGGCCATTACCTTTAAAGAATCCAAAACACCAAAGATAACCTTTCTAATTGAAGCTTGAGGTACTTTTTCTACAGCGTGATAGACAGGTGTAAGTCTGTCTGATGGCAAAAAAGGTTCATCGTCACTGATAAAAGTTACAGCAGGTTGAGCCATCACTCTAGCTCCACTGTAATCGCTAAGTTTTACAGCTCCAAAAGCCAAAACTCTTCTGCCCTGTACATAGTTTCGCATCTGATTAGGGTAGAGGTTAAAGAAAGTAGCTTCTATTTTTCCTGTGTCATCTTGGAGAATGACTTTTAACAACCTTACTCGAGAATTTAAAACATTGTGGACAGCAGCAATATGAGCGTCAATAAGGACAAAGTTTCCGTCAGGAAAGATGTCTTTTATCTTGGTGATTTTGGTTTTATCTAGATACTTAAAAGGAAAATCAAAAAGGAGGTCAAAAAGAGTTTTGATCCCCTTATTGTTAAAACTTTTTATATAAGAAGGCCCTAGTCCTTTTAAGGTAGCTATATCAGTACAAGAATATCTTGAGTCATCTTCTAGGGCCATAAGACATACCTTTTTAAAAGATACTAATTCACTATCTATTTATAGCAAAGACATTGCTATAAAAGCTGTTTAATGAAGATAGAAGCTCTTAGTCTCTTTACTTTATTAAGTAGCTTTTGAACTTCTTCAGGATAGCTTTCAAAACTATCTAAGTCGTTTACACTGCTAATTTGCTTAGTGTGGCGAAGTAGATACTGTTGCTCGTGAGCGAACTTTTCCTGCAACTGATGGTAAGGATCAGAAATAACCAAACCATTCTCAAGATCAAGACTCCAAGCTCTTGGGTTTAAGTTATTTCCGGTAAGCAGAGCAAAGTTGCTATCTACAAACATGCCTTTTACGTGATAGGTGTTATTGCCATCCTTCCATAACATGATTTTTAGAAGTCCAGAGTCGATGAATTTCTGATTCTTTGTAATAAAATCTTTTAAATTCTGCTCATAGATATATGGAACCGCACCAACTGGAGAGAAGTTCTCGCCTTCTCTGATAAAGAAGTCATTAGCAACTTTATCACCAACAACTAAAGTGACAGAAACGTCTCTGTTTAAGGCATCTTCAATAGATGTAGATACATCTTTAGGAGGGTTAAAGTAAGGAGTGCAGATAAATAGTTTTTCTCTAGCAGCTCCTAATAACCACATAATGGTTCTGTTTAACTGGTTACCTTTCTTGCCTAAACCTGAAATAGGAGTTACACCTACTTGGTAATTGCAGATTTTGTCGTTTTTAACACTGTACTGAACCTGTGTTAAGTGACGTCTTAACTCGCGGATTTCATCTCTCATCTCTTTGGCTGGTTTTACTGTACCTTGAGAAAAGTCTTGAACTGCAAAGTTAGGATGGAAAGCATTGGTTGCAAATGCACACATGGTGTTAGCAAGTTCTTCAGAATGGATCTCATGGTATCTATCAAGACGATAACGACCGTTATAGCCCATATAAACATCATTGATACTTGCACCAGAGTAAAGAACTGTATTATCAAAGACAAATCCTTTTAAGTGCATAACACCAAAGATTTCTCTTCTCTTTACAGGGACACCGTAAATAGCAGGTGGATTCTCACTGGTTTTGGCCATCTTATAGTAAAGTTCTGAGTTTCCTAAAGAAGGACCTTTACCGATTAAACCTCTTTGAGCGCGATGGAAATCTACATAAACTCTAATATAGAGTTTTGGATTCTTCTCTTTAGCATCATACAGTGCCTGCAGTACTTGTCTGCCAATCTCATCATCCTGTAAGTATAATGCAGTGATTAAGATCCTCTCTTTAGCACTAGCAATCAGCTCTAGAATTCTGTTAAAGCAACGGTGAGGTGTTTCTAAGATGTTGTATGAAGAAACATCCACAGGAATGGTTGGCAACTGCTGTAATCTGGTCTGACAGTAAATAGCACCAGGTAAACTCTTTTTAAAGAAAAACATTATCCGTCAACTCCATTAAATAGCGGCAGTGGCCTTATTAAGCCATGTGATCTCATCTTCTGTCAAAGATGTAGCTGCATTGGTAATTACATTATTTACGTTCTGATGGTAATTGTTAAGCCATTCTATTTCTTTTTGTGATAAAAGCTCTTTATCAATGAATCTCTTATCAAATGGAACAAGAGTTAAAGGTGAAAAACATAACATATGCTGCATACCAGGCAGAGTACACTGCATTACGACTAATAAGTTTTCAAGTCTAATGCCGTATTCGCCTTCTTTGTAGTAACCTGGTTCATCAGATAAAACCATACCAGGTACTAAAGGTACAGTAGATCTTCTAGACGAAATAGTTTGAGGGCCTTCATGTACTGAAAGTACGTGACCTACACCATGACCTGTACCGTGAGCAAAATCAAATCCGCAATCCCATAAAGGACGTCTTGCAATCGCATCAATCTGAAGACCTGAGGTTCCTTTAGGGAAGATAAGAGTAGCAAGCGCAATATGAGATTTTAGTACTAAGGTGTACATTCTCTTAATTTCATCTGTGAGGTGAGGACCTACAAGAATAGTTCTTGTAATGTCAGTAGTACCTTCGATGAAATGAGCTCCACTGTCAATTAGGTATAAGCAATCTTTACCTAGGGCTCTAGGTGTTGCTTCATTCTCATGATTATAGTGGCACATAGCAGCATTAGGTCCTAATGCTGAAATGGTTGCAAATGAAGGCTCAATAAAGCCAGCTTCTACTTTTCTAAAGCTCAAAGCGCGGGATGCTAACTCAGCCTCATCAACACCTTCTACTCTTCTAAAGAAAGCTTCATCGCTGTCAGTTGGCTTGTCTAAAGCTGTTAGGTTGTCTAACCAAGAGAGGAAGCGACACATTGCAATACCATCTTTGATATGAGCTTTGTATTCACCTGCTACCTCAATGTGGTTTTTGCAAGCTTTAGGCATTTGGCATAAGCCTAGACCTTCTGACACTTTAGCTCCACCTGAGTAGAGTTTTGTCATTACATGAGCATTTGTAGTTTCAGGATCAACATAAACAGTACATGATGAGGAGCACAATCTGTCTAATACATCATCAAAAGCTTCTTCAGGGAAGATATCAATATGGCCGATGTGCTCCTGTAACTGATCCTGTAAATTCTCATCTTTAAAGTGATTTGGATTGATGTACCACTCTAAAGCTTCATTAGAGTAAGCTACCATTTTGCAGTTGATTACAGGAAGGTAGGCTCTGTCTCTGCCTCTGATGTTTAATAACCAGCAGATACTCTCAGGATCGCAGATTACGGTTGCATCTAAATCTTTCTCTCTTAAAGTCTGAGCAATAAGCTGTCTTTTTTGAGGACTTGGACAACCATTATATTCATCAGGGAAAATTGCAATCTCAGATACCACAGGTTCTGGTTTATCAGTCCAAATCTTATCAACTAAGTTGCTCTCAGTTGCAACTAGGTTGATGTTGTTCATGCTAAGCTCATTTTTAATAGCTAAATATTCTTTGTAGCTAACACAGTTGATATCAATGCCAACTGTTGAGTTCTTAGGCATTACATTAGTAATCCATTTAGCAGGTTTTACTTTGGCTAAATCAAAGTCCTGAAAGATATCGCTATCAATCTGTTCTTTTACTTGAACTACATATCTTCCATCAACGAAAACCGCACAGTCTCTTTCTACTGTGATGCCGTTTTCAGAGTTATCGTCGTTAAATTCGATGCTGTCAGTGTTAATTTTTAAGCCATCACGGGTAATAACAGCATAGCCAGCACTTCCTGAGAAACCTGTAATGTACTTTAGTCTTTCTTCATCTGCGTTTAGTTCATAAGACAGGTATTCATCATCATGTGAAACAATAAGTGCATCAAGATCATTTTGATCTAGTAATTCTCTTAATGAAGCAACTCTTTGCTCAAAAACACTGTTATTCTGATCTGACATAGTTTTCTCTATTTCTTAATGCCATAACATACGGTATTTAATGATTTTTATCATGCATGATCTTAGCACATACGCCTATATCTATCAAAAAACGATGTGTTTTCAGTGTACAATCGTAGAATACGGCAACCAAATGAAGCCGATCGTTATCACAAAAATTGTTAGTTAATTATATACTGTAGTTAACCTACAGGATGTTCTTTAAAAATCAGTGAATTTATATATATTCTGTGATGAAAGGATCACGACTTGTAGAAATTATGTGAGCTAGGGATCACGGAGCAA
>JBNMJE010000012.1:0-33655 GCA_050873645.1 Succinivibrio sp.
CAGGCAATTTTAAAGACTCCAAGAAAAATGCAATTATGTAGAGATTTGTGAGACTAATCACACTGATTTTTTAATGAACAGACAGTCTGCTTTGAGACTGTCTTAAAATGTTTTAAAGGTCATTTCAGACCATTTACAAAATTCCTCTTTAATCTCTCACCATTTGTAAAATAAAAAATCCGCACCTAAGTTGATCTTTTAAAAATAATTCTGTATAGTGCAAGTTTATTTTATAAGTTAGATACTGCTAACACAGATTATAAAATGCTAACTGCAATTATATATAGCTAATTTAATTTTTATTTTAAATCAAAGAGTTTTATCCAAACAACTATGAGCTTATCTAAGATAATTGAATTTCCATTTGAGCATTATGTAAAAAAACATACCTCACCTACAGGTGAAGTTGATTTCTCAGAACTTATAGAAGAGTTCAAAAAGATGGGAAAGATGCTGATGCCTAAATTAGGTGGAGCAGCTCCTAAAATGCCTATGGAAAAAATGATGGAGCAGATGGCAAAAGCACAGAATTTAGAATTAGATTACCGCGCTAAGATAAGTTCAGATCCTCTAGAAAACGCATTTGGTGAAAAGAGCATGTCTCATAACAGCTCTAACGTGAAAGTGGTACCTCCTCCATTTGTACCATATGCAATTGATATTCTTTCAAATGTAAAGAGAACTACTAAGAGCGCTATATATATTAACGTGCCATTCTGTCAGACCAGATGCTCATTCTGCATGTTTTATATTTCTCCTTACAAGAAAGAAGAGTCAAAGCGCTATACCGATGCTTTGATAAAAGAAATGAGAATGTGGGAAAAATCAAAATCTGTAGGCACTTCTCCAATTCATGCTGTTTACATGGGAGGTGGTACTCCTACAGCATTAGAAGCTGAAGACTTACATCGCATTATCAAAACCTGTCATGAAATTTTCCCATTAGCTAATGACTGTGAATTTACTGTTGAAGGTCGTCTTTCATACTTTACTGATGACAAGATTGAAGCATGTCTTGCAGCAGGAGCCAATCGCTTCTCATTAGGAGTGCAGTCCTTTGATACTGAAGTGCGCAGACGCATGGGCAGACTAAGCTCAAAAGGGGATCTTATCCGTGGACTTGAGCACTTGTCCTCATACGACGATGCTGCTGTGATTATCGATTTAATCTTTGGCCTGCCAGGTCAGAATGACGAGAACTGGGATGAGGACTTAAAGATAGTTTCATCTTTACCAATTGACGGTGTGGATTTATATCAGCTCATCATGCTTGAAGGTTCTCCATTAGAGAAACTGGTAAAAGCAGGCAAGATGCCAGAGGCTCCATCAAAAGAACAGAGAGCCAGAATGTACAAACGAGGCTTTGAGTACTTATTAGATAACCACTTTAGAGATCTTAGCGTATCTCACTTTGGTAAAACCTTCAGAGAAAGAAATCTATATAACGTTTTAGCTAAATCTGATGCTGATACTTTAGCTTTTGGACCAGGCGCTGGCGGCAAAATTCAGGGCGTAAGTTTCATGAATGTCAGAAGCTATGAGAAATGGTTAGAAAAGATTGATGAGGGTAAAAAGAGCGCCCTGATGATGTTTGTACCTGAAAAGAACTGGCGCTTGTACAAGAAACTAGGTGAACAGGTAGAGCTTGGCTTTATCAACTGGGATTACTTTGAAAAGAACTTTAATGTCAACTTAAAGGACTCTTTAAAAGAAGTGATCTCTCAATGGCAGAGCGCAGGCTTACTGACAGATAAGGGCAGATTTGCAGATCTTACCTTGCCTGGTCGTTTCTGGGCAGTAACCATGGTGCAGCTTTTAATTAACTATCTGCAGCATCGTGTCTTTGTCACTGCTTAAAAATCAGTAAAACTTAAAAAGATTCAACATGTAAATTCGAACTAAAACATCCAACATAAACAAGGAAAAATCATTATGAGAAAAACTAAACTTGCTTTAGCTTGCACTCTAATTTTGACATCAGCTTTTTCAAAAGCTTATGCAGAGGAGGTTAAGACCAAAGGTATCGAAGTTACCGCAACCAGAGTTGAGCGTGACTTGTTACAGGTACCTGTAAGTGTAAGCGTGGTTTCTGAAAAACAGATTAAAAAGTCTGGTGCTAGCACCATTGGTGATCTTTTAAAGGATGTACCAGGTGTTGAGGTTAATAATGATGGTTCTCAAGGTTTAAAGCGCATCGGTATCCGTGGTGAAGATGCTTACAGAACCTTAGTTTTAGTTGACGGTCAAAAGATCTCTGAGCACAAATCAATGTCAGGCACTCCGATGTTAATTGATCCTGCTTCAGTTGAGAGAATTGAGGTTATCAAAGGCCCTAACTCTGTTTTATACGGCTCAGATGCTATCGGTGGTGTTGTAAATATCATTACCAAAAAGAATGCCGATAAGCCTTTTACAGCTGATATTGCAGCAGGTTATGACGGCTCAGGTGACGCATGGCGTGAAAGTGCTGGTATTTCAGGTAAAGTTTCAGGTGTAGGTTACAGATTTGGAGCTGCTAACGTAGAAGCAGGTAACTTACGTGTCCCTCATAAGGAAATTGAAGGCACTTCATATCGTCAAAAGAACTTTGATGGTCTGTTATCTTATGATTTTACCGATAAGGTCACCTTAGGTGTTAATGGTGAGTATTTTGATTCAGACATTAACTCAACTACAGAAGATACAGGCAGCTATGATGATTTTGGTGTTGAGATCCCTGTATGGAAGCGCAGTAAGGTTAACGTATTTGCTGAGTTAAAGAATTTAACTGATACCTTAGCAAGAGTAAGAGTAGATGCTTACCATCAGCTAAATCAAAAGATCATGGTAAACAGAATTAAGCAGTCAGAGAGCAGTTCTTCTACTTCTGTAAAAACAACTCCAAGAGGCAGCATTACCACTCAAAAAGATATTACAACCTCAATGTCTGTAAACTCTGGCGCTAAAAACACCATTTTAACAAATGCAGCAACTGCTCAGACTGAGTGGACACTAGGTGATGCTAATTACTTAATTGCAGGTGCCGGTGTTGAGAATGACAGCTTTACCTCACAGACTACTACCAAAGGTCATATGGATATGACTGTGGATGTAACCATGTCAGGACTTGTAAATCAGAATGTTCACCAGAATGTATCTCAGGATGTGGTAAACAACAGAGGTATTTTATCTGGCGGTCAGAAAACCATTTACGGTTTCTTATCAAATGAAACTCAATTACCATTTGATTTGGTTGCAAACTATGGCCTGCGCTACACCAAGGTAAAATCAAATGCTGATACCAATCTTAAGGTTAACAATCTAAAAGGTTTAATCACCTCATCAGATACAGGTGACTCAACTAACAATCGTACTGTGTTTAACGCAGGTTTAGTTTGGAATGGACTTGAAGATACCGCTGTAAGATTTAACTTTGGTCAGGGCTTCAGAGCTCCTATCTTACAGGAGAGATATTTCTCAACTTCAATGGGTGGCGCTACCGTTTATGGTAATCCTGATCTGAAAGCAGAGACCTCAAACAGCTATGAATTAGGTATCCGTCATGCTTCAGACAGATTCTTTGCAGATGTAAGTGCTTTCTTAACCAAGTCAAAGAACTTTATCGCAACTAAAGAGACTATCTCAAACTTCCAGGCATTACGTCAGTACTACAACGTAGCAAGTGCTAAGACCTTTGGTTTAGAGACTGTACTTTCATATGACTTTGAAACTGGTATCACTCCTTATACCAGCATTACCTATATGCGTCGTCGTTTTGATAATGAAAGCTCAATCTTAGGTGCTACCTATGACACTAACACTCCAAAACTTATCGCAAGATTTGGTCTGCGTTATGAGCACGACTTTGGTAACTGGACTTTAAATACCGATGCATATGCTCGTTCACAGAGTGCAAGAAACTACACCAAGGTTGTTGAAGATGCTGTAGCTACAACTCATCAGGGTGGCTTTACCACTGGTAACTTTGAAGTATCAGGAAGCTTTGGTGAGAAGCGTCAGTATGTAGTAACTGCAGGCTGGTTAAACATTCTAAACAAGCGTTACTACACAACCGATGCAATTGCAGAGCCAGGTTCTCATGGCTTTGTAACTGTGTCAGCTAAGTTCTAGTAATCATAGTTTATAAATAGCTTTGTTCCAATAAAAAGCAATAAATCTAAGAGTAGAAGCTTTGCTTCTACTCTTCTTTAAAAAACAATATGAAAAAAAGATACTTTAACTGTCGAGAATTAGTAGTAATAGGCGTATTTGCAGCCTCTGTAAAAGTAGTGACCATGATCATTGCTCTAGCTGGTGGTGGACTTAATCCTGTCTCTCTAATTTTAAAGAATCTGGTTTTTACAACACTTATGGTTGTTCTTTTGTACAAAGTAAGAAAAACAGGTGCCTTAACTCTGTTTTCATTAGTAAGTGCACTCATAAGTTTTGTACTGCTAGGTGGTGGTATTACCTCTATTCCTTCAAGTCTGCTCTCAGCTATGTTAACTGAATTGTGTGTGATTTTAACTGGAGGATGCAAGAGAAGTTATGCCCCTGTGGTCGGAGCATTTTTCTACGATCTGATTTCTAAGACCGCTTCACTGTGTGTCAGCTACATCATGGTACGTGAAACACCAGGCGTAATTTTTATGGTTGTAGGAATTGTAGCTATTGGCTATATAGGCTCACTTTTAGGTTTAGGTACAGGTGTGTACTGCGCAAGAGAATTAAAACATGCTGGCATCATTAACCGTTAATAATTCCGTTTTATACAAATACAACGTCAAAAGCAAAATGCTTTTGTCTGTGATTTGCTCAATCTGTGCTTTGTTTATGACAAAGTTCGAGCCTTTATTTTTAATGTTTGTGGTAACTTTAAGCTATGCCTTACTGATGCAACGCTACAGGATCTTATTTGTAAGTTACATGTTCATGACGGTAGTCATGATAATTTCACTTACCTGCGTCAATATTATTGCCATCTATATTCCAATGGTAAAAGACAGCGCTGACTTTACTAAATTGGCAGTGCCATTTATGCGTGGTGCCTGTGTGATGAATGTAGTGATGCCACTTACTCTTACCATTAGAATGCAGAACCTTTTGACTACCTTACAGAATCTGCATCTGCCATTTATGATTTATTTGCCAGGCGCTGTGATGATCCGCTTTGTGCCTACTTTTATCAATGACATCAAGCAGGTCTTTGAAGCCATGAAAATACGAGGCTTTGAGTTTTCTGTTAAGAATATTCTAAAGCATCCATTGTTACTCATTAGACTTAGTTTCTCTCCATTAGTCTTTATGTCTTTACGCTCATCTGAAGATCTTGGAATTGCCTGTGAGTTAAAAGGTATCGGTCAGAACAAACACTGCAATATGAAAAATCAGTGTCTGCATCGGCGTGATTACTCACTCATAGCTTTAGCTGTAATTGTCTGTGCTGCAAGTTTATATCTTGAGTATGTATGTGGCGGTTCATTTATTAACAAGGCAGGACATCCATGATTGAATTAAAACATGTAAGTTATGCTTATGCTGATGAAATAAAACCTAATTTAAAAGACCTCTCAATTACAGCCAAAGACGGTGAAATTACCCTATGCACTGGTGTCTCAGGCTGTGGTAAATCGACTTTATTAAGAGTAGTAAACAGTCTGTGTCCAAATTACTATGGCGGTACTTTAGAAGGAGACATCCTCATTGACGGCGTCAACATCGTAGGTGAGGAATTAGCCTATGTAAGTACTCTAGTAGGTACCTTATTCCAAGATCCTGAGCGTCAGTTCTTTGCCTTAAATGTTGAAGATGAAATTGCCTTTGCACTTGAATGGAAAGGCCTTACCAAAGCTCAGATCATTGAGCGCGTAAATTCTGTAATAAAAATGTTCTCGCTCGAGGAGATTAGAAATCAGGCTATCGACTCTTTATCTGAAGGTCAAAAGCAAAAGGTAGGTTTAGCTACAGTTGTAGCTATGCAGGTCAGGAACATTATCTTAGATGAGCCTACAGCTAATCTTGATCCGGAGTCAACAGAGGAGCTAGCTAAGATCCTCAATAGATTAAAACAGGATAACTACTGCATTATGGTAGTGGATCATCGTCTTTATTATCTAAAGGACTATGCTGATAAGGTATATATCCTAGAGCAGGGCAGTGTAGTCGAACAAGGTGACTTTAGCGTGATCTCAAATGAGGTTATCAAAAAGTATGGCTTAAGAAAGACTGTAGTTAATGATCGTCGTGAGAGCTTAAAGCGCCTTGATTTTTCTGATGTTGAAAATTCTGATGATTGTATCGCTCAATGTAAAGAGCTCTCCTTTAAGTACAAAAACGGCAAAGAGATCTTTAAAAAACTGAATGTAGCTTTTCCATTAGGTTTTCATGTGCTTTTAGGTCGTAACGGTATTGGTAAAACTACCTTATCAAGACTGGTCTTTGGTCTTGAAAAGCCAACTGATGGCAAAGTAATTTTTACAGATGATGCTGTAAAACATCCTTTATCTTATGGTTCGATTGTCTTGCAGAACACAGATTATCAATTAAACATGAGTTCTGTTCATAATGAGCTTAAATCCTGTTTTGAACTCTCAGGTCAAAAGTACACTAATGAGAGCATCAAAGATGTTTTAAAGGAACTCTCATTAGAGAACTTTGAATACCGTCATCCTCAATCTTTATCAGGTGGTCAAAAGCAGCGTTTAGTCATCGGTTGTGCCTTATGTAAAAATCCGAAAATTCTCATCTTAGATGAGCCTACTTCAGGCTTAGATGGCGAGAATATGCGCAAAATTAAGCAGATTTTGCTTAATTTCTCTAAAAAAGGACACTGCGTGGTAGTGATTACTCATGATCTTGAGTTAATTGATGAAGACTACTTTGATGCGATTGAAATCAAGAACCAAGAGTAAGTGGATCAAAGAATAAATAACACCAAGAGTAATTAACACCAAGAACAATTTAACCAAAGTGAGATAAACAAATGAATGAATTACAGATAAAGCTTGAAGAGATCTTATCCTCAGGTAAGTGCATGGGCCTTATGATGCTAAAAAACGCCTTAAATACCACTGAACTTGAAGTTTTACAAAATCTTAATCAGAAAGATACTTTGATTTTAGATAATGGCGCCTTTGATAAGGTCTGGGACTTTTTAACAGGCTTTAAAAAGCTGACCTTATTTTTAGAAAAAGCAGGCAATATCTTTGAAATTGACACCAAGATAGGTCCTGGCAAAGAGGAAATGGGCTATTTCAATCTCTTTGAAAAAGGCTGTTTGAACGGACATTTAGTAAAAGAGTCTGTATCTCATATAGGTCTTTTAAAACTGCCTTTTATGCACCTGACCTCTTATCAAATCGTCTTTTTAGGAAAAGATGGAAACTCTATCTTCTCACTCTATTTAGGTCGTGAGAATCATAAGCATGACGAGTCAGAAGTAGAGCGTTTCATGTCTTTTATCTTAGATAACCAGAAATAGGATCTAAGTTAAAAGGCTTATTCCTAGAACTCATAATTCAAGATTGAAAGGTAAATACATGAATACCCAAATAGTTGTAAGTTCAGTTACAGGTAATACTTTAAAAGTTGCTAAAGCTATCTTTGAGAGCCTAGTAAATTCAAACAAGGTGGATAAGTGCACCTTAGTTAAAGTTGATGATTATAAAAACTCTGATGACTATGAGAATGTCTTAGTAGGCTTTTGGTTAGATTCAGGTCATGCTGACATCAAAGCTTTAGAGGTAATTAAATCTTTAAAAGATAAGAATGTCGGTATCTTTGGTACTTTAGGTGGCAGACCTGATTCTAAAGGTGCTTTTGAGGTGATGCAAAAGACCTGTGAGAGTCTTGATAAGAGCAATGTCCTGTTAGGCAATATGTTTATTCAGGGAAAGGTAAGTGATGAGGTGCTAGAGAAAATGTATGTAGCTTTCCCTCATTTAAAGAATGATGAGAATCATCAGAAGAGAATTAAAGACGCTTCTACTCATCCTGATGCAATCGATCTTGAGATGGCTGCAATGACAGCAAGAAAATGGGTAGAACACAATTAGTTGTAAAAGCTTTGAAAAAACAAAATGAATTTAGAAAAACTCTATAACCTCTCAGGTCCATGTGGACTTGTGATTGTCTTAATCGGTATTGTCGCTATCTATATCAGTATCAGAAATTATCTCTATACCAGCTTTGCCTGGAAGAGCTTTAAAAAGACTTTTGTAAACACTTCAACTAACGAAGAGAAGTGCTTGAAAGACTATCATGGTGGCAATCCATTTTTAAATATCATCTATGCAATGGTAACTACCCATCAGCAGCATTCTGATGATTTAAGAGCAGAGGTGGTCTACCTTTTTAATAAGAACTTCCGCTCTGTGACTAATGGCTTAATTGTCTTAAAACTGATTACTGTGATTTCACCTCTGTTAGGTCTGTTAGGTACAGTTTTAGGTATGCTCACCATCTTTGAAGAGATCTCAAAACTCTCAAATCAGGATCCGCAATTATTAGCTTTAGGTATTTGGCAGGCTTTGATTACAACGGTAATGGGACTGTGTGTAGCTATTCCAACTCTGGTTATGTTCTACCTTTTGTCGATGCGTATGAAGATCTTTTTAATGGAGACCATCGAACATACTTATCAGGCTATTAGCTCCTTTAACAAAGTAGAAAGAGCAAATTAGGCTTTAAGACAGAGGCAAAGAGATGAAACTTGATAAAGACATCAACCTGATTTCAGATGATGCGCATATCGATCTGACACCTTTAATCGATGTCATCTTTATGCTGCTCATCTTTTTTATCTTAACCATGAGCTTTTCTCAGACAGCTTTAAAGATCACATTGCCACAAAGCCAGTACTCTGAAAAGATAAGAGAGAACAATCTTATCAGCATCACAGTAACTACTGAGGGCAAATACCTTATTAAAAAAGAAGAGGTAAGCTTAGATAACATAGCCTTAAAGTTAGATGAGAATAAAGATGCGCAATTAAATATAGCAGCCGATGCAAACTGCCCATTTCAGGCTTTTTTAGATCTTGTGGATCTAGCTAAAACCAAAAGACAGGGCAAGTTTATCTTAGCTACAAATAACAAAACTACAAATAACAAAGATGGTAGCAAGAAAAGTAATGCCGATTTTGAGAGTATGAATAATCCTGCTCCCTCTACAAAAGATAAAGAATAAAGCACGTTTAACTTAAGATGAACCTTTACGATAAGTACGAGCAAAAAGCCAACAGAGCTTCTTTTCTAATCACGCTGTTAGTGTTGATAGTGCTTTTGTCTGTCTTTGAATTTAACACCTCAGTTGAAGTTGAAGCAGAGGTTGAACCTCAAGCTTCATATGTAGTGACGGTTGAGGATCCATCTGCAATCTTAGAAGAACCTAAGGCTGTTGAAGAACAGAAGACGGTTGAGCCTGTTAAAACTGTAAAAGATGATTTTCAAAGTGAAGAGAAAATCGAGACTAAGGTAAAAGAAGAAAAGAAGGTAGACAAGAAGACAGAAAAGAAAGTAGAGAAAAAAGTAAAACCTAAAACAGAAAAGAAAATTGTTATAAATAAAGAAAAAGTAGAGAAAAAAGAACCAAAATCAGCTAAAAACACTCAAAAATTGGCAAAACAAGGTGAAAATCTGAATTCTACTAATAACAGTGAGAATGAAAGTAAAGCCAAGATTGCCTATGAAAGAGAACAGGCAAAAATATCATATAAAAATGCCTTTAACTCTCTGTTAGCTTTTTTGTCTTCAAAAAAGCAGTATCCGCTTAAAGCTAAGAAGTTAAACCAGGAAGGAGAGTGTGTCATTGTCTTTAATGTAGATAAATTTGGAAAAGTTGTATCTGCAAAACTTACAAAGTCATCAGATTATCCACTATTAGACAGAGAGTGTAATAGTCTGGCTTCAAAAGCTGTAGGTTTTGATAGCAAAGTTCTTGGTAAAGATCTTAATGTATCTGTTCCGGTTAATTTTTCACTAACGTCAAGATAATTCAGATTCACTTTTTTATTATCATAATCCTACCTCTGTAAAGTTAGGTTCCTCTATGCCAAATCTTTACAGAGGCTTTTTTGCATCTGTGCTTTGAGTCTCTTCTTTCATTACTTAGAGTTTATTTAATAACCGCTTATCTTTGAACAGAATATAAGAGCAATAAAGTTATCAATATCTTTGAATAATAGAGTTAAATTCTCTGTAATTTGGTAAAATCTAGTCACAATTTATAGAGGGTAGTATGGCAGAAGATTTTAAAAAACAAGGAATGCACAATGGCTTTGAAACTTTAGTCAAAGCTATTGAAGAACTAGCTGGCAACAAGGTTGATCTTTCTGATTTAAAAGAGAAAGATGATGTTGCAAAATTAAGAGCAATGGATGCTAAAAGAGCTAGTTTAGAACTTGCAAAAGAGCGTCTTGAAAATCATAAATCCTTTGTAAATAGTATCTATGAGAGTAAAAAGGTCTTACCTGATAATACCTTTGAAAAAGCTTTAAATGATGAGATGAATCGCGAAGCTTTTGGTACTGCTAAAGCATTTTGCTCTATGGCATTTTTATCAGGCCAGTTTTCAGCAGCTCCTCCATTATTATTGTTACAGGGCGCTGCAGGTACTGGAAAAACCTATATCTGTAATTGCGTAGCCAACGAAGTTTTAAACAAAGTCTGGAAAGAGGTTGAGATTTGCGATTACAACCAAATCAAAAAAGCTAAAGTGCCAAGTCAGGCTGATACTAGCTATGATATCGATGCTAAGAATAAAGCCTGGCAACGCTTTGTAACCGTTGATCTGTTAATCTTAGATGGTCTATGTAAAAACAATGAAGCTCTGACAACTTATGATAAACAGTTGCTACCGGAGTTATTAAGATCAAGAAGAGCTAATAACCTTCCTATGGTAATTACAACACCTCTGCAGCCTACCATGATGCATAACCATTTAGGCGATGAGTGTTTTGAGTCTTTAAAAGACTATTCTGTAATGACAGCTGCCTTATTTGGTCCTAGCAGAAGACAGCCAATCCTCTTTGGTGGAGCAAGATTAAATTGAGTACCATTATCTGTTTTGACTTTGGCACCTCACATATTGGTGTAGCTACAGGAAACACTGTAACCAAAACTTGTACCCCACAAAAGGCGATACCGGCTAAAGACGGTATTCCTAATGAGGTTGCCTTAAAAAAACTAATCTCTGACTGGCGCCCGTCTCTGTTTGTAGTAGGTCTTCCATTGAATATGGATGGTACCGAACAGCTGATGACTAAAAGAGCAAGAAAGTTTGGTAACAGACTTTCTCAAAACTTTAAAATTCAGGTGTCTTTTGTTGATGAGCGCTTAACCTCAGCTCAAGCTAAAGAAGAGATCTTCAGTCAGGGCGGTTTTAGAGCTTTAGCTAAAGACAAAGGCGCAATTGACTGTCTGTCAGCTGTAGCTATTCTTGAGCAGTATTTTTCAGAGCAGTAATTTTCAGAATAATAATCAGAAAGATAATCAGAATAAAATCATCAGAAAAATGAGCAAGCTAAATAAAAAAGAACAGGTGGTTCTTTCTTTATCAAATATCCAAAAAGAACTTAATAAATTAGGTCTATGGTCAGATGGTAAGAATAGACCTGAAGATAGTGCTTTTAACACCAATACTCCATTTTTCATGGATACCATGGAATTTCATCAGTGGCTTGAATTTGTACTCTTTCCTAGAATGATGGAAATTGTAAATTCAGACTCTCCGCTACCTCAAAAAGTGCTCATTCACACATATGCGCAAGAAATATATAGAGGCAGGTGGCAAGAATACAAAGATCTTATAAAAACCTTGATAGAGTTTGATAAGATTTTCGAACTGTAAGGCATATAAAATGCTTGTTACAGTAAACATACAGTGATTTACGGAATTTTGACACGTGGCAATTCTAGATAAGATAAAGGTTCCTGCTACTATTACCAATTTTATTGGAGCAGCAAAACGCAATGAAAAGGTAGCAAAAGGTCTTGCAATAGGCAACACCGCCTATAAGAAGATCTCTATGTTCAAGATTGGTACTCCTATCTTGGTGCTAGCCTGTCTGTCTATGATCACCTTGCCAATGCCTCCATTCTTATTGGATATGCTGTTCTCTTTGAATATTGCTTTATCCATGATTGTGCTGTTGGTTGCTATTTACTCTCAAAAACCACTAGACTTTGGCTCTTTCCCATCAGTGCTGCTGTTAACCACTATTTTAAGATTGTCATTAAACGTAGCTTCAACCCGTGTGATTTTGTTGCACGGTCAGGATGGTACCTCAGCTGCTGGTAAAGTTATTGAAGCTTTCGGTAATGTGGTTATGGGTGGTAACTACACCGTAGGTATCATTGTATTTGCTATCTTAATTATCATTAACTTCCAGGTGGTAACTAAAGGTGCTGGTCGTATCGCTGAAGTATCCGCAAGATTTACCTTGGATGCTATGCCTGGTAAGCAGATGTCTATCGATGCAGACTTGAATGCAGGTATTATCGATCAGGACACAGCAAGACAAAGACGTATTGATGTAACCAGAGAAGCTGACTTCTACGGTTCTATGGATGGTGCTTCAAAGTTCGTTAAAGGTGATGCTGTTGCAGGCTTGCTGATTATGATCATCAACCTTGTAGGCGGTATTATCATCGGTACTTTTAACCATGGTCTGACAGTAGGTGAAGCTGCTTCCATTTTCGCTATCTTAACCATCGGTGATGGTCTGGTAGCTCAGATCCCTTCATTACTCTTATCTGTAGCATCAGCTATTATCGTTACCCGTCAGAGTAGCTCAAAACAGGAAATGGGTCAGCAGGTGGTAACAGATCTGTTCTCAAAACCTAAGACTATGTACATTGTAGCTTCTGTTCTAGCTGTAATGGGCGTAGTACCTGGTATGCCTCATGTAGCTTTCTTAATGCTAGCTTCAATTTGTGCCATCATCGGTTTAATCATCAAAAAGCACAAAGAATCTCAGGCTTTAAAAGCTAAAACTGAAGTACAGAAGGGTGGAGCTAAAGCAGGTGCTCCTAGTGCTGAACAAAAAGAATTATCCTGGGATGATGTCTCTGAGGTTGACGTTATCGGCCTTGAGGTAGGTTACAGACTTATCCCCATGGTTGATAAGAATCAAAATGGTGAACTGTTAAACCGTGTAAAGGGCGTAAGAAAGAAGCTGTCTCAGGACTTAGGTTTCTTAATTCCACCTGTACATATCAGAGATAATCTTGATTTAGGTCCTAACTTTTACAGAATTACCATTATGGGCGTAACCTTTGGTGAAGCTGAAATTCAACCAGAGCGCGACATGGCTATTAACCCTGGTCAGGTCTTCGGTGACATTCCTGGTCTTAAAGCAAAAGATCCTGCCTTTGGTCTTGATGCTGTTTGGATTAGCAAAAACGATAATGACAAGGCTTTAGGCTTAGGTTATACCGTGGTTGATTGTTCAACCGTAATTGCAACCCACTTGTCTCAGATCTTAGTAAATAACTGCGCTTCATTATTAGGTCAGGAAGAAGTTCAGAATATTCTGGACATCGTAGCCAAGTCACAGCCAAAGCTTGTAAACGGCTTAGTACCTTCTGTTATCAATTTAGGTTTATTAACTCATATTCTGCAGAACCTCTTAAACGAAGGTGTGCCTATTCGTGATATGAGAACAGTACTTGAAACATTAGTAGAGTACGGTCCTAAGAGTCAGGATCCTGAGGTCTTAACCGCTGCTTGTCGTATCGGTTTACGTCGTCTGATTATTCAGGATATTGTAGGTTCAGAGAATACTATCCCTGTAATTACCTTAGCTCCAGATTTAGAGAAGGTTCTACATAAGTCTTTAGAGACTGGTGGTGCTGAAGGTATCGGTATTGAGCCTGGTATGGCTGACAGATTACAGCGTTCACTTATGGATGCAACATCAAATCAGGAGATGGAAGGCGAGCCTGCTATCTTATTAACCTCAGGCATTTTAAGATCAACCTTATCAAGATTTGTTAAGAATACAATTCCTGGTCTTAGAGTTCTCTCTTATCAAGAAGTTCCTGACGACAAACAAATTAAGATTGTCAGTGTCGTCGGAAATCAGAATAATCAGCAAAATTTAGGTATGCGTTAGCAAAAGTTTTAAAGATTACGCAATTTTAGCCAAAATTGCATAATCTACTTAACAATATTGAATTTAATATACGTTTAGTCATTGACTTAAATCGCACTTTTACAGAAAATTGTATAGATTTTCATAAGTGTCACTAAATTATAAAAAGAACGAGTTCTAAATGAAATTAAAACGCTTTGTTGCTGCAGATATGCGCTCAGCTCTTGCCAAAATTAAAGAAGAGCTAGGTGCAGAGGCTGTTATTATGTCTAACAAGCGTGTTGCAAATGGTGTTGAAATCATTGCTGGCGTTGAAACTAAGACTGTAAGCGTAGAAGATCTGTCTTCAAATGCTGCAGATGACGGCAGCATCACCCAAAGATTATTAAAAGAGGATTCTCCTCTTTCAAGAATCATCAAAGATGATGAGGTTACTTTAAGCTCATCTAAGAAAGCCTCTACAACTCCTGTATCTAAAGAAGCTTCAAAACCTAATAGTGTAGGCGGTTCTAAAGCTGAAGGCTTTGCCAGAAGCCTTTTAGAGATCTTAGAACGTCAGAAACAGGAGCAGAATAAAGCAGCTGATGCTAAAAAAGCCTCCAATGCCTCATTTAATAACAATAAGGTCCCTCCAGCTCCTTTATCAGAGCAGTCTGGTCTTAAAGATCTGTTTGTAAAAGAAAAAGATAGAGATTTAGCCAAGAAGGTTGAGACAACACACGGAATATCCTCATACGAATCTAAAGAGTCATTAAATGAAAAGAATGAGCTCTCTAAGATGCGTCAGGAGGTAGATTCTATTCGTCGCCTCTTGCAATTTGAGCTTGCAGGCCTCATGTCAGATAGTAAGAAAAGAGAAGAACCTGTTAGAGCCATGATTTATGAACTTCTGTTAAGTTCAGGCTTTGAAAAACAGCTCTCACAAGAACTATCTGAAAATATTGATGCTGATGCTTCATTTAATTTTGCCTGGAGACAGTTAGCTTCTATTGTTGAAAAGAGACTTACTGTAGGTCAGGATGAAATTGTAAATGAAGGCGGAATAGTGACACTCATAGGTCCAGCAGGTGTCGGTAAAACCACAACTTTAGCCAAATTGGCAGCTAGATTTGTGATGAGATATGGACCTGACAGAGTGGCTCTAATTACAGCTGACCATTATAGAATTGGTGCTGTAGAGCAAGTAAAGACTTATGGAAGAATTATGGGATGTTCTACCTTTGCGATAAAATCGCTCGATGAGCTCCCAGAAATGTTATATACACTAAGAGATAAGAGTTTAGTTCTAGTTGATACTGTGGGTGTCGGTTTACATGATGAAAGATTTGGCACACAAATTGCACAGTTAAAACAGCAGTCAAAGTTAAAACTCAAGCACTATTTAGTACTACCTGCAACTGCTCAACGCAGGGTGCTAGAGCAGGCTTATGAGCACTTTAACTCAATAGGACTTAAAGGATTGATCTTAACTAAAGTAGATGAAAGTGAGTCTTTAGCAGACGCTTTATCTTTGTGTATCAAACAAAAATTGACACTTTCATATATTACAGATGGTCAGAGAGTCCCAGAGGATCTATCAGTTCCTGTTTCAAGAACTCTGGCAGTCAAGGCTTTAAGTGCTGTTGAAAATGACGTTGCAAAGATAGCTTTAGAGAAAGAAGCCTAACAGATTTTATTATAAGAAGGATAAAAAATGGCAGAACTAGCAAACGGCAAACGCAAAGTAAAAGTAATCACCGTAACTGGTGGTAAAGGTGGTGTGGGCAAGTCCAGTGTTTCACTGAACCTTGCTGTAGCATTATGCCAGATGGGCAAGAAAGTTATGCTGTTCGATGCTGACTTAGGTCTTGCTAACATCGATGTTATGTTGGGTCTTAAAGTAGATAAGAACTTAGGTCATGTGCTAAACGGTGAGTGTGAACTGCAGGATATTCTGCAGACCGGACCTCATGGCTTGAGAATTGTTCCTGCATCATCAGGTTTAAAACAGATGGTTGAACTTACTGTTGAGCAACACGCAGGTTTAATCAGAGCTTTTTCTACCTTAAAGGAAGATATTGATTATTTTATCGTTGATACCGCAGCTGGCATCTCTGACATGGTTCTATCCTTCTGCCGTGCAGCTCAAGATGTTCTGATGGTTGTTTGCAACGAGCCTACATCTGTAGCTGATGCTTATGCTCAGATGAAAGTTTTATCTCGTGATTATGGTGTAAAGAAATTCAAGATCATTGGTAATCAGCTACATTCATTAGATGAAGGTAAGCTTATGTACCAGAAACTTGTTACCGTAACCGAGCGCTTTATTGATGCAACACTAGAGTTAGTAGCTTGCATTCCTGTTGATATGAATATGCGTAAGGCTATCCGTCAGCGTTCATGTGTAGTTGAGGTTTTCCCAACTTCACCTGCTGCAAGAGCCTTTAGAACTTTAGCAAACAGAATTACTACATGGCCAATTCCTGAGGTCGCAGGTGGTCATTTGGAATTTTTTGTTGAAAATTTGATCAACAACAATAAGCAATAAGAGCAAAAACGCTTATCATAAAAGAAGATAACGTTTACAAAAGAAAGAATAATATATGGCAGGTATGTTAAACGGAGCAAAAGCTTATCAGGCTCAACAACGTCTGGATATGAACAGACTTGTAGAGTCTTATGCCCCATTGGTAAAGAGAATTGCCTTACACTTGAAGGCAAGACTACCTGCATGCGTTGAAGTAGATGATTTAATCCAGTCAGGTATGATTGGACTTATGGATGCAGCCTCACACTATGAAGATGGTCATGGTGCTGTATTTGAAACTTATGCTTCAATCAGAATTCGTGGCGCTATGATTGACGAATTACGTCAGTCAGACTGGGCCCCTCGTTCAGTTCATCAGAATACCAGAAGTATTTCTGATGCAATCTCAAGACTTTCAAACAAGTTAGGTAGAGAGCCTAGAGATTTTGAAATTGCAAACGAACTTGGAGTTGATATCGATAAATACCATCAGATGCTTAATGATTCTTCATCAAGTCAGATGATTGGTATTGAAGATCTTGGCGTAAGTGCCGATGTTATTGCAGAGGGTGGAGATAACACCAAAGATAAATTATTTGATACTCTTGCAACATCAAAATTTAAAGTTTCGCTTGTAGAAGCTATTAAGAAGCTTCCAGAGCGTGAACAGCAAGTTCTTTCTTTGTACTATGACGAAGAATTGAACTTAAAAGAAATAGGAAAAGTTCTTGATTTGAGTGAATCAAGAATCAGTCAATTACTTTCACAGTCAATGGCAAGATTGAGATCTCTGCTCAAAGATTGGTGTTCTAAGTAGTGACAGTTAACATTTTTTTTTGAATTAGGTGGTAATTTAAAAATAAACTGCCTATAAGTATAAAGATAGACGGATCAAAACGACCCTGAATCTGTGCAAAGGAGATAATCTTGGACAAGAATATCAAGATACTGATTGTTGATGATTTCTCAACAATGAGACGCATTATTAAGAATCTGCTTCGTGATCTAGGATTTAACAACACCCATGAAGCTGACGATGGCGCTACTGCTTTACCTATGTTGGAAGCAGGTGATTTTGATTTCGTTGTAACCGATTGGAATATGCCTATTATGCAGGGTATTGACCTATTAAAGGCAATCCGTAAGAGCCCTAAGTTAAAGGCTCTGCCTGTGCTGATGGTTACAGCAGAAGCAAAACGTGAGCAGATCATCGAAGCTGCTAAAGCTGGCGTTAATGGTTATATTGTAAAGCCTTTTACCGCAGCTACATTAAAAGCTAAGTTAGATAAGATCTTTGAGCGTTTCGAATAAGGTTAAGGTAATGGCTGACGTAGTTACGAGAGAACTGACAGTCGAAGATTTAGACGATATTAAAGCTTTAGTAGAAGCAGGAATGCAGGAAGAAGCTCAGTCTAAGTTGTTGGCTCTTTCAAGAGTATTTTCAACTCCTAAAGAGGATGAAATCTTTGCTGAAGTAGGTACTCTTACACGTGATCTGCACAATGCAATTAAGTCTTTTGCCGAAGACGAAAGATTAAGAGTAATTGCAAATGTTGATATGCCAAGAGCATCAGAGAGACTGTCATCAATTATTAAAATGACAGATTCTGCTGCATCTAGAACCTTAGATGCTGTTGATGCTTGTGAACCTATGGTGAAGAGTCTTCAGATGGCAGTTGAAAAACTAATGCCTGCATGGAGCGCATTGATGCATGGTCGCATTGATAGAGATAATTTTGTGACCTTGTGCAGAAATGTTGATGGACTCATTCATGATACTAAAACAAATGCCGAAAAGGTATGTGAACAGTTAAATGCAATTCTGATGGCTCAAGACTATCAGGATCTTACAGGACAGATGATTCAGAAAGTCATTGCCCTTGTAGGTGAGGTGGAAGATAAGTTGCTCAAGTTCTTAATGAACTTCTCTGATGAGGACAGATTATCACTGTTAGACGATGATGCAACTTCAGGTATTAACCCTCAGGGTCCTGCTTTAGAGAGCGTAAAGGAACAATCAGACAATGTTGCTGCAAGTCAGGACGACGTTGACGATCTGCTTGCAAGTTTAGGATTCTAATAATAACGGAGACTGAAAATGGATGACGAGATTCTACAAGACTTTATAGTAGAAGCTGGTGAGATTATTGAAAATCTTAACGAACAGCTAGTCCAGATTGAGAAGACCCCTGACGATAAGGATCTTTTGAATGCTATCTTCAGAGGATTCCATACTGTTAAGGGAGGCGCAGGTTTCTTGCAGCTGAGCAGTCTCGTTGAAGTTTGTCATGCTGCTGAAAGCTTATTCGATGAGTTAAGAAACGGCAGAATCAGCATGTCTCCAGATTTGATGGACGCTGTGCTTCAGGCTTATGATGAAATCACCAACATGTTCGAAGCTGTTAAGAATGGTGATACTCCTGAGGATGCTCCAGCTGATCTGATTGATAGATTACATGCACTAGCAGCAGGTAAGAGTGCACCTGCACCAGCTGCTGCTCCTGCTCCAGAGCCAGCACCAGCTCCAGAACCAGAGCCTGTAAAAGAAGAACCTAAAGCAGAACCAGCCAAAGAAGAGGCCTCAGGTGATTCTTCAATTGATGATATTACAGAAGAAGAGTTCGAGGCTTTATTAGACCAGTTACATGGTAAGGGCCACGCACCAGGTTCTGATGACGATGCTGCTCGTGATGCAACCGATGCTGACTTTGACAAGATGATTGCTAATGCTCATGAGGAAGTTGAAAAGGCTCATGAGGCTGAAAACAATTCTGACAAGTCAGAGTTAAAGGTAGCATCAGGCGAAGATTACAATAAGGCTAATGAAGCTGCAAAAGCAGCTGCAGAGGCTCCAAAGGCAGCTCCTGCTGCACCTGCAGGCGACGGCAAGAAAGCAAAACCTGCTGCAAAGGCAGGCGAAGGTAAGTCTGCAATTGAGGCTGATACCACTGTTCGTGTTGATACTAAGATCTTAGATGACATCATGAACTTGGTAGGTGAGCTAGTTCTTGTTAGAAACCGTTTGGTTAACATGGCTTCACGCCGTTCTGATCAGGAAATGTCAAAGGCTATTTCTAACCTTGATGTTGTAACTGGTGATTTACAGAACTCTGTAATGAAGACCAGAATGCAGCCTGTTAAGAAGGTATTTGGTAGATTCCCTCGTGTGGTTCGTGACCTTGCAAGAAAACTTGGCAAGAAGATCGAGTTACGTATGGAAGGTGAGGATACCGAGTTAGATAAGAACCTAGTTGATGCTTTAGCAGATCCTATGATCCATATGGTTCGTAACTGCTGTGACCATGGTATTGAGTCACCAGCTGATCGTATCAAGGCAGGCAAACCTGAGACTGGTATTGTTTTACTGTCAGCATCTCAGCAGGGCGATCATATCTTATTAAAGATTTCTGATGATGGTCAGGGTATGGATCCTGATCAGTTAAGAGCAGTTGCTGTAAAGAAAGGTATTATGGATGAGAGCGCAGCAGACAGATTATCTGATGCTGATGCTTTAAACTTAATCTTTGCTCCAGGCTTCTCAACTAATAAAGTTGTAACTGATATTTCAGGTCGTGGTGTGGGCATGGATGTGGTTAAGACCAACATCTCAAAGTTAAATGGTATTGTGCATGTAGTATCAACCTACGGTAAGGGCACCACCATTGAGATTAAGGTTCCATTAACCTTAGCAATTCTGCCTACATTGATGATTTCTGTATCTCACAGAACCTTTGCTCTACCTTTGACTTCAGTATCTGAAATCTTCTACTTAGAGCTTGATTCAATGAGAAACGTTGATGGTTTAAATACTATCGTAATTCGTGATAAGGCAATTCCTTTGTTCTTCTTGAAACAGTGGTTCGAGAATGTATCTATTCAGGAATACATGAAGCACAAGGCTCATATTGTTCTAGTTCAGGTATCAGCAGCACAGTTAGTAGGCTTCGTTGTTGATGAGCTTCTAGGACAGGAAGAAGTTGTGATTAAGCCTTTAGATGACGTTCTCCGTCATACCCCTGGTATGGCTGGTGCTACTGTAACATCAGACGGTGGGATCGCTCTAATTTTAGATATTCCTGGCTTAATGAGAGCTTATGCTCATAAGAATGCTGAGAGAGTACAGCCATTACCAGAGCTAAAAGAAGAAAAATAAATTAAATTATAATTATAAGAATTATTAAGGAACTATCTATATGGCCACCAAGGTTTTGATTGTGGACGATTCAACCTTCTTTAGGAAGCGTTTGAAAGAGATTGTTGAGTCTGATCCTACAATGCAGGTTGTAGGAGAGGCAAAAGATGGAAAAGAAGGTGTTGAACTAACTCAGAGATTGCATCCTGATGTTATTACTATGGACGTTGAAATGCCTGTGATGGACGGTATTACTGCCGTTAAGGAAATCATGGCAAAATGCCCAACACCTATTTTGATGTTCTCATCATTGACATTCGAAGGCGCAAATTCAACTTTCAAAGCACTAGAAGCTGGTGCTATTGATTTTATGCCTAAGAACTTCGATGACATCGCTCACCGTCGTGAAGAAGCAATCAAAACTTTAATTGGTTCTATTAAGGCAGTTTCTCGTAGCCGTGTTCGTGGTTTCAGACCTGCAGCTCCAACAGCTTCAGCTCGTCCTGCTACAAGCACCACTACAAGTGCAACAGGTGCTACTTCAACACTGCGTCGCACCTCTACACTTACATCTACATTGTCTTCTAGCACGACAAGAACTTCAACTTTAGGTGCTACAAGACCTGCATCTATACTTGCATCTCGTACTAGCTCAACTTTGGGCAGTTCTACCTTATCAAGAACTACCACTACACCAGCCGCTACTGCTGGTGCTGCAATGGGGCAGTACAAGAAGATTAACGAGATGTTGTCTTCAGATCAGGGTGTACCTGCAGCTGCTAGAAAGTTCACTTTTGGTGATCATAAGTCTGAGACTACTGCTTTTAAGAAGTCAGGTAAGATGCATTCAATCGTGGCTATTGGCAGTTCAACTGGCGGTCCTATTGCTTTGCAACAGATCATTCCTAAGTTACCAAAACTATCAGTACCTGTTGTGATTGTTCAGCATATGCCAGGTTCATTTACTACTACCTTTGCGTCCCGTTTGGATGCAATGTCACAATTGCATGTAGTTGAAGCTAAAGATGGTGATATCCTAGAACCAGGTAGCTGTTATATTGCACCAGGTGGCAAGCAGATGATCTTTGAAAGGGTTGGTGTAAAGACTCGTGTACGTATCATTTCAGATACCGGCAGAGTTTCATACAATCCTTGTGTTGATGTTTCATTTGCTTCTTTATGCCAGATTTATGGTGGTAAAGTTCTTGCAATGATCCTAACCGGTATGGGATCAGATGGTTGCGAGGGCTGTTCATTATTAAAGAAAAAGGGCTCAGTAATTTGGGCTCAGAATGAAGAAACATGTGTGGTATACGGCATGCCTCAGGCTGTTGTAAACGCAAATGTTGCTGATTTAGTTTTACCTTTAAACGAAATTGCAGGTTGCATCGTTAAAGAATTAAGCTAAATCATAAAAATCAGCACAGCTTTTAAAGCTTAATACTAAGTAAGGCGGACATATGAACTTTTTAGGCATTTTCTTAGCAATCGGCTGTATTGTAGCGGCGATGATGATGGAAGGTACCAATCCTACCATGATGCTGGTTCTGCCTGCTTTCTTGGTTGTGTTCGGTGCTTCATTCTTTGCCTGCGTTGTGCAGTTCCCAATTGCCACAATTGTAGGCGCTTTAAAATGCTTTATCTGGACTATCGCTCCTCCACGTAATAACATGGACGCTCAGGTTGAGCTTTTAGTAGGTCTTTCAACTACCGCTCGTCAACAGGGCCTGTTAGCCCTTGAAAATTCCATTGCATCAGCATCTGACGACTTTACCCGTGATGGTATTCAGATGATCGTTGATGGTGTGGATAAGGATGCTTTAAAAGAAATCCTAGAGCAGGGCATTGCTGTTGAAGAGGCTAAATATGAGCCTTATGCAAAGATGCTAGAAGCTATGGGTGGTTATTCACCTACCATGGGTATTATCGGTGCGGTGTTAGGTCTGATCCACGCGATGTCACTTCTTGATAGACCTGATGAATTAGGTCCTGCTATTGCGGTGGCTTTCGTTGCTACTATTTACGGTCTGGTTTTAGCAAACCTAATCTGTCTTCCTGCTTCAAACCTTGTAAAAGGTATTGTGGCAAATCAAACTCTTTACAAATACATGACTCTTGAGGGATTGGTATCAATCGCTGCAGGAGAAAATACCATGATGTTAAAGCGTAGATTAGCTGTTTACGCTGGTGAGAAGAACGAGAACGCTTAAGGTTTAAGGGGTAGAAATGAAAAAGAAACCTCCTGAGCATGAAAACCTTGAGCGATGGATGGTGTCATATGCTGACTTCATGACACTGCTGTTCGCACTGTTCGTGGTTTTGTATGCATTCGCTATGGCAAAACAATCTGATGCTAAGTCTATTGCTGAAAGTATCGCACAGGCTTTTACAGAAGCATCAGTTGTCAATTCTCCTGGTGGCGCTCTGTTAGTACCAGGTTCAATGGCTTCAAAGTTATCTGAAGATGTTCAAGAGGCTGTAAAGGCTCAGTTAGATGCAAATCAGGGTGATACTGGTAAACAGATCATCGAGGATGGTGGTGTGATGATGAACTTCCAGACCACCTCAACCGTATCTAATGAAAATCGTGATGATACTACCTCAGGTTCTGATGATGAAAGAGATGGTCAGAATAACTCTGATTCAGCTACATCAGCAGGTGAGTTAGTGATCTCAGAGAACACCGTATCAAAGAATCAGAATCCTAAGTCTAACAACCCAGATGGTGGTGCACAGACAGGTGATGGCGGTTTCCAGGCTGGTGGCAGTGCTGATAAGTTTGAAAACGGCGGTAGAACAGATGTCGATGCAGACACTCAGGCTGAGGGTAAAGTTGGAACTCATTTTGATGCTGTAAGACGTTCTATTTCAGAGGCTATCTCTGAGTCAGGAATGGAAAAGTATATCGATGTTGAAGAAGATCCTCATTGGTTATCTATCAATATCAACTCAGGTATGCTCTTTGCTAAAGACAGTGCATCTGTTTTAGCAGCATCCCGTCCTGTGATCTCAAGAATTGCTGTAGCTCTGTCAAATATTAACAACTACATCAGAATCAGAGGTTATACCGACAATACCTTTATTCCAAATGGTATCTTCAGGAACAGTTGGGATCTGTCAGCAAATCGTTCTGTATCTGTTTTAGAAGAATTAGAAAAGGCTGGTATTGAGCCTGAGAGAATGGCTGTTGAAGCTTTCGGTCAGTATTCAAATAAATACTCAAATAAGACCGCAGCAGGTCGTGCCTTAAACCGTAAGGTAGTAATTGCAATCTCAAGATATGCAATGGAAAGAAAGCCTGAATTGGATGCTACAAATGTACCTCAAAACGGTCAGTCTCAGACTGGTGAAGTAAGCGGAAAAGCCGGATCATCAGATATTGAGGTAGTACGTGGTGAAGGCAATACTATTGAGTTGAATTTCAATCAGAAATAGACTGGTTATAATTAAAAGTTCGGTAGTAATTTAAACAAGTAGTAATTAAAGAGTAGGGGAGCACAAGTGTTAGTCTGGTCAATTGCAAGTCAGAAAGGTGGTGTTGGTAAAACAACAACTGTCGCTTCATTAGCAGGTTGGTTCCAAAAAGAGAATCTGCGTGTACTCATGATTGATACAGATCCTCATGCTTCATTAACTAGCTATTTGGGCTTTGACTATAACAGTGTAGCTAACAGCCTTTATGATCTTTACACTGCTAAAGAGCTCACCAAAGAAGGTGTAGAGCAGTGTATTACTCATACCAATTTCCCAAATCTTGATATTATCGCCTCAAGCATGACACTTGCTACTATCGATAGAAAGTTATCTGGTAGAGTAGGTGTGGGTAGAATTCTAACTAAAGCTTTAGCTTTAATTGATGACGAGTATGACGTAGCTTTAATTGACTGTCCTCCTGTATTAGGTGCGCTCATGGTCAATGCCTTAGTTGCAAGTACCTCAGTCTTAGTTCCAACTCAGACAGAATTCTTATCATTAAAAGGTCTTGAAGGTATGGTTCGTACCTTCAATATCATGAAGAAAGCTGACGGTCAGTGTAATATCAATTTCACTGTTGTGCCTACTATGTTTGATAAACGTACTAAGGCAAGCAGAACTTCACTTGAATTTTTAAAAGCACATTACAGAGATAATCTTTGGGATGGTCAGATCCCTGTGGACACTCTTTTTAGAGAGTCATCACAAAGAGGAATGCCAATTACAATGCTAGATGAGAAATGTCGTGGTGCAGTAGCTTACAGAAAGCTTCTTACCGATCAGCTTGTAAAAGAATTATCTGTAAACCCAGAGAGAATATCTCCTAATGCGGCCGCTTTAGTATCTTTAGAATCTGAAAAGAAAAAGAAGAAAGATAGTGAGCTAGAGATTGTCGCTGATGACATGGGTTCTATGCTTGGTTAAACCATAAAAGAATTAAAAGGATAATGTATGTCATTTAATGAGATTGATGACACTTTAGTAGCTTACTTCAAGCAGATGCTTGATGAAGAGACTGCTCAGTCAGATGAAGCTCAACAAGGTGAAGCTTTAACTGAAACTGAAAAAGAGCTCTCTGCGCTACAACAGGAAGTTACACCAATTGAAAATGATGAAAATACCGAGGCTCAAAGCTTATCTGCAAGTGACGATATCGACTATGCAGCAGATGACTATGTACCTCCAGTTCAGGAACAGCAACCTGTTCAAGCACAACAGGAAATCTATGAACCTGAACTTCAAACTCAGAGTGTAGCTCAAGAAGAAACAAGCTCTCTGCCTTTTGCTGAGCACAAGTCTTTACAGATCCTGTTAGAGAACGTCAATGACGTTGAGACAAAGACTGAAACTGAAACCAAGACCGAAGTTGCAGAGCCTGTAACCGAGGTTAAGACAGAAGTTGCTGAACCTGCAACCGAAGAGAAAACAGAGGTTGTACAGACCACAGCTGATGTTAAGGATGAAACTCCTGCTGTAGTAAAAGACAAGATTGATAAGACTCCTCATGAGAACCCATATGAGTGGGAAAACATTGAGATGCCATCAGAATTCCAGGCATTGTTCTTCTTAGTAAAAGGAATTCGTTTTGCAGTACCTTTAGTAAACTTAGGTGGTATTTTCCAATGTGAAAAGATCACTCCATTATTTGGTAAGCCAAAGTGGTTTATGGGTATTGCTGATATCCGCGGTAAGAAAATGAATGTAGTGGATACATTAAAATGGGTAAAGTCTGACGCACCTCTGTCCGATAAATATGAATATATGATTGCACTTGATAAGACATTATGGTCAATCGGCTGTGATGAATTAGAAGGCAACCGTATTTTAAGTAAGGACAGTGTTACCTGGAGACAGACCGCTGGCAACAGACCATGGCTTGCTGGTATTGTTAAAAAGGAAATGTGTGCGCTGTTACATGTAGACGCTTTAATCAAGATGTTTGAAAATGGTGTTAACCTCAAAGATCTTGATCAACAAGTGAGTGACTGATCAAATATTTAGTATCAGCACATTAAAAATTTTAAAAACTCTATTAAAATTGGTAATTAGATTGGAACGTAATGTTATGTAACGATCTGTAAGGTGCAATTCGTTACAAAACGTGTTCAATGATGAGGATTTTTTAGATGTCAGATAAAGAGCAGAAAAAAGAAGAAACCAGCGCAGTTAACGAGAAGAACGGCGAACTGTTACGTTGGGTTACTTTCAAACTGGGAAATGAAATTTACGGCGTAAATGTAATGCAGGTCCGTGAGGTTCTGCGTTATACAGATATTGCTCCTGTTCCAGGCGCTCCATCTTACGTTTTAGGTATTATCAATTTGCGTGGCAACGTAGTTACCGTTATTGATACTAGAGCTCGTTTTGGTATTCCTCCTGCTGAGGTAACCGACAACACCAGAATCATGATCATCGAGTCAGAGAAGCATGTAATTGGTATTTTGGTTGACTCTGTAGCTGAGGTTGCAGACTTAAATACTGCAGATATCGATGATACTCCTAATGTTGGTACTGAGGAGAACGCTCAGTTCATCAGTGGCGTATGCAACAGAAAGGATGATCTGTTAATCCTGATCGATTTAACTAAGCTGTTTACTGAAACCGAGTGGAAAGAAGTAACTAACTTAGGTTAGTCGCAGATTTGTTGTAATCTCTATCATAATAAGTAACCTCCTATGAAAAATGCAGCTAGGATTATGTCCTGACTGCATTTTACTTTTCAATTCTAAAAACTCTTTACTCAAGTCTTAGTTCAGGCAAGTCTTATACAAATTAGATTTTCCATCTATAACTTTATCAAAGTCAGTTACATGTACTGAGAATACATTGTGGTTGGCGTTTTTGATTAGATAGAGTTTGGTTTTATTTAAAGATGAGTAGTACTCTTTTTGATATTTGTATTTGAAGATCATATCAGCATCAGAGAGTAGCATTCTGTCATAGATAAAGCGAGTCTTAAAGTTATTGTCTTTGTTTAAAGAGTTGTAGTACCCCTGCAGAGCATCTAACTCCTGATTACAGGATTTGGCTGAACGCATACAGGAGTGTTCGTTGAAGATCTCAAGTTCTTCAAGAGATTTACACAAGTACTTTTGACGGAACTCCAAAAAGTTGGTTACATCGATGCTTCTGAAGATCTTTAAGATATGCTCATCAAGACCTAAGTTCTCATCAAAAAGATTGATATTACCGTTAATAGCAACCTTAAGCTCTACCTTTGGTAATTGATTGATAATCAATGAGGTAACAAAAACACCTGCTGAATAAGCAATTAAGTAGAACTTTTTATACTTTGAAAAATCAAAATCTATCTTTAAATCGTCATAGTCGTAAAAGATCACCAGATCTTTAGTTGAGGTAATGCCTTCAAACTGTTTGTCGTCACAACCCCAGCCAGACATAAAGATAATCAGCTCATCAGAGTGATTGTTTATAAGAAGTTTTGATTTCATATGTGCTACTCAATTATGTAAATTTTATTAAATTATAGAAAACTAATCAGTTTAGTAGGTATTATTATAAACACTAAAAGATAGAATTTTCTAACTTTTGATTTTTGATCTATATCAATGCTTTTATGTATATGGCTTAAGATTTTTTGCGCAGAATTGAAAGTAGTGATATATTTGTTATAAATCAGATAGAAGAGAGCTTTATGCATTCATATTTAGACATGTCCATGATGATTGTAATCAGTACAGCAGTAGTGCTGCTGCTGTTTATTCTTATCTCTTTTATCTTAACCTCACATCGCTGTTCTGTTCTAGAAAAAGAGAACGCTAAGTTAAAAGCAGCCACAGAAGAAGCTCTAAAAGCTCTAAACGAGCTTACCGCAAAGCATGAAGAGCAGTTAGATAGCTTTGAAAGAAAGGCTAAAGTATCTGAAAGCTCAATTCAGTATCTAACCGGTAAACTTCAGGATATTACAGATAAACAAAAGGACATTAACAGTCATTTTGATAATATCAATGTAAAGCTAGAACAGCAGAAAAAAGAGTTTGAAAACAATTCTGTAGAGAATCAGCCAATCATTTTAGCAAAAAGACTTCTAGCTCAAGGCATGAGCATCAATGAGGTCATTGCCAGAACTTCTTTACCAAGCTATGAAGTTGAGATGTTAGCCAAGGTTCACAACCTGTCAGCACCAGCTCCTTCTGTAGCTACTTCAAATCTAGATTCAGCTCCAACTGATGCTTCAAGAAACACTCGTTCTATTGAAGATGAGGTTAACGCTCAGAGAGCTAAGTTTAGTCAACAAGCAAATAATGCTGTAAATGAGCAGACACCAAATTCAAGACCTACACATCATGTAGCAAGCATGAAAGCTCGTGATGCTTATGGTATTGGTACTCGTTCTGCTTTACGTCGCCCAAGATAAGATAAAAATGAAAGATAAGTTATTAAAAGAGATCTCTAATCAGGCATTAGGGCTCAA
Organism: Succinivibrio sp.; assembly: GCA_050873645.1. GTDB lineage: Bacteria > Pseudomonadota > Gammaproteobacteria > Enterobacterales > Succinivibrionaceae > Succinivibrio. Next base: position 28,619 of record JBNMJE010000012.1, read on the forward strand.
ATCACTTTATGCAAAATACCACGATATCTATGTAACTGCTGAGTCATTAACAGCAGGTTTTATCGGTGCTTCAATCGTAGAAATACCAGGAAGTTCTGCCTGGTTTGATAGAGGTTTTATTACCTATTCAAATGAAGCTAAGATGGAACTTTTAGATGTAAAAGATGAGACTTTAAAATCAGTTGGCGCTGTAAGTGAAGACACTGTAAAGCAAATGGTAAGAGGTGCTTTATTACACTCATCATTAGCAACTGTAGGTGTCTCTGTAAGTGGTATTGCAGGACCTGATGGAGGTTCAGCTCAAAAGCCTGTAGGAACAGTGTGGATGGGACTTATGAGAAAAGGTGAAGAACCTGTTGCTCACTGTTTCCATTTTACAGGTGACAGAGAAGAGGTAAGACTTAAGACCGTACTAAGAGCAATTGAAGGTTTAGCTGCAATTACTCAGGGTAAGACTCCTGATTTTTCAGATCTATAGGCAAAGCTATGTATACCATCGATAAACAGTTTGAGTTTGAATATGGTCATAGAGTCTGGACACAGACTTTAGATGAGAGATTTAGTCTTGATAACAGATGCGTTTGCCGTCATCTGCATGGCCATCATGCCATAGTTAAGTTGCATCTTGCAGCAAATGAACTTACAGATGGCATGGTAACTGATTTTAAACATTTAAACTGCTTTAAAAAGTTCTTAGATGATGTACTCGATCATCGTTTTATCATCGATGAGAATGATCCTTTGTTCTTATTAGATTCAGCTATTATCACAGACTATATCGATCATAGCTTTTACAGAACAGCTGATTTGTCTACTTTAGATATTCCTGAAAGTCTGCCTGAGGACATCAAATTATCGGTTGTAGAAAAGTATGACAGCTTTGTAATTGTGGACTTTATTCCAACCTCAGAGAACATCTGTAAATGGCTTTATGACATTGCCAATGAGATGTTAGATGATCTTAATGTGTATGTCTCAAAAGTAGAGTTCCAGGAGACTCCTAAATCTCACTGCACTTACGAAGAGTAGGTTCATAATAACCATAGCTAAATCATGTCAACTAAACTTCCTGTTGTAGAGATCTTCGACTCCTTGCAAGGCGAAGGTCCTTATCTGCATCCTGCCATCTTTTTAAGAACAGCTTTGTGCTGTTTTAAATGTAAAGGCTTTAATTGTACGTTAAAGGCACCTGATGGCTCATATGTTACAGGCTGTGACACCATCAGGGCGGTTTCTCCTAAATTTAAGGATACCTGGACTTATTATGAGGACAGCTTTTTACTTATCCATGATATAGAAAAGCATCTTAGAGATTATCCACACTCAAAGGTATTGCAGGATCTGGTGCTTACAGGCGGTGAGCCTTTACTGCATTTTAGTAATCCTGTTTTACTTCAAACACTAGAGCACTTTATCTTATTAGGTCATAAGCTCACAGTTGAGACTAATGCTGCACTTCCCATTTACTTTGATCATGAATTCTTAAAAGAGGCTCGCTTTTCTATGAGTGTGAAGTTGTCTAACTCCTCAGAGAGTAAAGAGAAGAGAATTAACTATGACACTATCAGAGCCATTGCAGATAATACCCGTGGCTCCTACTTTAAATTTGTCGTTTCAAAAGCTACCTGGGAGCAGGATAGAGATGAGATCTTTGAAATTCTTGAAAATGCAAAAAGAGATATTCCTGTATATCTCATGCCACTAGGCGGTGATATTAAGACGTTGCAGGACAATACTCAATTTGTTGTAGAAAAGTGTATAGAGCAGGGCTTTTTCTATACAGACAGAACACATATCAGAGCCTGGAATACTAAAGAAGGAGTATAGGCTCTGATACTTACAAATCTGTATTTATTATTCTGAAATTACAGCCTTGGCGCTAAATGGCGCAATGGTAATTTCTTTTTTAGATACAGGTAAATTGGTGAACAGATCATTACCTTTTGCTTTTACTGTGATAGGCAGATTGATCCAGTTAAAGAAAACATCAATCTTACGAGAGCTTTTGTTGTCCTTAATTACAAAGTGAGTATAGTCGTCATCATAGCTAATGCTCTTATCCCACTTTTGAACTTCAATTAACTTATCTACATGATTAAAGTCTTTAGGTTCAAGCTCCTTTAAGGAGTCTCCTAACATGAGCACACCATCTGAGACTAAAACAGCGCATAAGTGGAAGTTAAAGTCCTCTTCAGTTGCAATCTGATTTTCAAAGTTCTTAAGACACAGACAATCTGGATCGTTAATCCATAACTCTCTGTTCATCCACTGTCTTGAGAAGGTCTCTTTAGCATTATGTTCAATCCAGAATCTGGTTCTCTGGATATCATCACTTACTCTCATAGCATGAACTAAGCCTAAGCTTGGCCACATAGGCGCATTGCAACCTAGAACGAAACTGTCTTTACCTACAACAGATAAGATTGCCTTTAAGCCTTCACGATAGTTGTCAATTCGTGAATAGCCATTTGAGAACTTGTAGCCATTGATGGCTCCCCAATAGCAGGCATCTAACTTGAAGTACTTAATGTTAAGACGATCGTGGAAGTAGCTAAAGACATTCTGAATATAGGTAATAACCTCAGATTTAGAAAAATCTAAGGTGTACCAGTTCAAATCTCTCCAGCCACCATAGGTGATTTTATCTGCACTGACTAAATTACCCTCATAGTCAGTTGCAAACCAGTCTGGGTGTTTTTTGAAAAGTTCTGAGTTTTCACTGGCAATAAATGGAGCTAGCCATAAAGCTGGCTTCTTACCTGCTTTAATAATATCAGATACAACTCTTTCAAAGCCTGATGGAAACTTGTCTGTAAAGGTTAACCAGTCACCCATATGAGTCTGGTAACCGTCATCAATCTGTACATACTCAAGATTGTCATGCAGTTTCATATCATCAAGATTGGTATAAACAGCATGCTCGGTTAAATTTGCATAGTAGCAATACCATGAGCACCAGCCTGTTGGTGTATGGTCGGCTTTTAAAGGAGTATGGTGAGTGTTGATAATTGACGCAAACTCTTTTAGAACCTCAGCCTTGTTCTTACCTTCTAAGATAGTGAAGTACTCTGATTCAATCACTTCACCGCACCTAAAGCTTTTGCCTTCTAAAAGAAGCTCAATCTGTAAGCTTCCGTCTTTGAAGATCTTAAACAGACCTGTGTAGTGCTCACATGAGGTAAAGCCTAATAAATGCCATAAGCCATCATGTTTAAAGATCACAAAGTTATAAGCTTCTTTATATTCAGGATTCTGATTTTTATGACTGTAAGGAGGTTCATCATCTGGACAGCGACCGATGTTCTCAGGTGTTTTAAAAGTACCGCCGGTCTGAGATAACATCTGAAAACCTTCAGCATAAAGCTTGTCATCAGGGGAGGCTACCTTGCCTGAAAACACGGTAAGACTACCTGTAAAATCATAGGTAGTTATAGCTTTCCTTAAAAGGAACTCTTTATTGCCATTAGGAATGATTGAAAAACTACTGTTAGAAGCTGTTTCTTTTAAGATCTTTAAAAGATAGTTCTCAGACATCATGAAAATCCTTATATGCGATGAATGTATGGGCTGTGCCTACAGGCTTAAATTTATTATGAAGTGACAAAGCTTTAAAAGATAACTGTCACAATAGGACTATTGTAACAGCATGCAAAAAAGATAGGTAAGGTAAATTTAGAAAAACTGACAATGATCTGAATATTGTAAGTTTAATAAAATATACGATTGACAATGAGTTTATCTAAGATAGTTGCTCGGTCGCAAAGACCGAGCAATAGTAGACAATTTTACTTTTGAACTTATTTTTTAGGCACAAACAGAAGGCTTGACACTATACCTACAAAGAGAGTTACTACAATCACAATTAAAGAGGTATAAACGTCGATATCAAGACCGTAACCTGTAAGGTGTAATGAAGCAGAGGCTGCTAGTTTGAAAGCTACAAAGAACAGTAAGACTATCACCGCCTTTTCTAGGTACACTAAAGCATTCTTTAGAGCATCGAGGATAAAGTACATAGAACGTAGCCCTAATATGGCAAAAATCATACAGGAGTACACGATGAAGGGATCTTTAGATACCGCAATTACAGCAGGTACTGAGTCAAAGGCAAACATCACATCAGAGGTCTCAACAATAGCTAAACACAGGAAAAGTGGTGTTGCATAGATAAGACCTTTTCTTTTTAAAGTGATGTGTCTGTTCTCTTCTTTTTTTAGTTCTTCTTGTACATGAGAGTTTGAAACAAAGAAATTATGACCTACTAACTTTGGATAAACTGGTACAAAGAACTTTACAAACTTGTAAGCTGGGTGATTTGAAAAATCTGAGATACCAGTATTCTCTTTCTTTTTCATCATCAGAAAGGCTGACAGTGCCACCATTATGGCAAAGACAATCTCAATATAAGCGCCTAATGAGAACAGACTAGTACCGATTAAAACAAAGATAAGCCTGAATACTACTGCACCTAAAACACCCCAGTATAAAACTCTGTGGGTATATCCTGAGGAAATACCAAACCAAGAGAATACAGCCATAATCGCAAATAGATTATCTACAGAAATTGCCATTTCAAAAGCGTAGCCTGCAAAGTACAAAGATGCTACTTCTTTTGAAAAGTGATACCACAAAAAGGCGCCAAATAAGCTTCCTACTGCAATCCAGAACAATGACCATAAGGCTGCTGCTTTTACAGAGATTGGTTTGTCAGCACGGTGAGCAAATAAGTCAATTAAAAGACCTGCTACAGCCAGTAATGAAAAGATAACAATTGATTCTGTTTCTAAACCGATATGAGGAGTAGGAATATTAGGGATAGTTTGCATTAAAAATCCTGGATATTTTGCTTTGCTATTGTCAAAAAAGCTGTAAGACTTGGTAAATACAGCTTAAATCCTCAACTTTTGCATTTCAAAAATTGAGTTAAAACGTTAAATATAAGCAGTCCAGCACTGACTTTGCTCTTTAAAATATGATTTTTGATTATAAAGTCTTAGGTGGTATGTAAATACACAGTAAAAAATGGCTTAAGAATGC
>JBNMJE010000013.1:0-33055 GCA_050873645.1 Succinivibrio sp.
AAAGATTATATAAACTGGTATAACTCTGACAGAGTATGTAAAAAGTTAAAAGGCCTGTCTCCAATTAATTTTAGGAAACAAGCCTTAAATTCTGTTAGTATGACCTAGAAACTTAAGTGATCAATTTCTGGGGTCATACTAAATGTGGAGGCTTTAAAAAATCCATTCAGATTACTTATCGTCAATTCTCAGCATCACAGCTGTTGATAAATCAACTTTTCCGTTGTGCTTTAATTTAACTGACCAACCTGTACCTGGCGCTACATCTAGAGGCTTACCATCTTTTGCGTTAGTAAGTGTAGAACCATCAAGATCAACTAATCCATTTGGTGTAAATAAGGCAATGTGAGAGTCCTTTTCAAAGCGGTTCTTTACATCAATATTTAAAGTACCGTCAGCGTCCTGTGAGGTGATCTCACCGCAGATCTGTAACTTACCTGGATTTGGTGAGTTAGTCTCATAGTCCTGAGTCTTGTCTGGACGATGTGGCTCTAATAGAGCTGTAGTGTAGCCTCGAGATGGAATTGAGTTTACGATGTTGTAACTCTCATCTGGGATCTCTTTACCTTCACAGATAGCATCAATTGCTAATCTGTAAGCACGTGAGATGGCTGCTGAATAGAATGGTGATCTTGAACGACCTTCAATCTTTAATGAATCAACGCCGATGTCGATGAGTTTCTTTAAAACAGGCAGTGTGCACAGATCTTTAGAGTTCATTAAGTAAGAACCGTTCAGATCTTCTTCCATGGTCATCCACTCACCTGGATGATGCATAGACTCTTCAATCTGAGCTGATAAAGTGGTACCGTCATCAGCTTCAAATGTAGTTACATCATCAGCAGTTGCTGCATGTACATTGCGGATATTAAAACCATAACGGCATGAATTGTTGCAAGCACCGATATTGGCATCACGGTGAGACAACAGTCCTGAGATTAAACAGCGACCAGATACTGCAATACATAAAGCACCGTGTGCGAATACCTCAATTTCCATATCAGGGCATTCTTGCTTAATCATGTCAATTTCAGTTAAAGAAAGCTCACGAGCTAAAATACATCTTGTAAGACCTACTTTCTGCCAGAACTTTACAGAGCCTGCGTTAACAGTATTTGCCTGTACTGACAGGTGAATAGGAATATCTGGATAGCGGTTGCGTACGATATCGATTAAACCTGGATCAGCCATGATAAAAGCATCTGGTTTTAACTGAGCCATTTCATCAACAACTTTTTCAAAGGCAGCAACACGTCTTACATGAGGGATGATGTTGAGTACGGCATGTACCTTTTTACCCATAGCATGAGCTTCTTCAATACCTTTAATGAAGTCCTCACGGATAAAACCATTACCGCGTACACGTAAAGACCACTTAGGAACACCGGCATACACAGCATCAGCACCGTATGCTAAAGCCATATGTAAGTGTTTTAAGCTTCCCGCAGGAGCTAAGAGTTCAGGCTTTTTAGTTACGCTCACAGTTAAAAATCTCCATTAGGTAATCACAAAGTTCGCTTAAGAGTTCACCTTGTAGAACAAGTAAGGCCTGAGCATCAGCTGTTTCATCATCTGATTTTTCAGGAAGGTTCTTTTCAAGGTAAATATCTGTAGGTTTTAATTTCTTTAAAGCTAAATCTGAGGTTAAGGTAAGTTCTAAAGACTCGTCAAAAGATAGACCAATCTCGGTTGCCACCTTGCCAGCCTCTAAATGTACTGCAATTTCCTCAGAGGTCAGATCTTCTTTTGAAGCTCTGATTACGCCACCATCTTCATCCATGCTCTTTAAGGTTGTTTCAGAACCAAAAGTAAAGCGTTTAGGTAAGGTAGTTGCATCCTTTAGCCATGAGGTCATCTTCTCATCTACCATAGCATGTGGTGCCAAAAGTTTAGCTGGGAAAGTAGAGAAGGCTTCACGTAACATAGCAAGAGCCTTTTCAGCTCTCTTGCTTGAGGTTGCAGCAACACCTACGAGGCTTTTATCAGTGTTGATCCATATTAAAAGCTCACGACGGGTTGCAAAAGCCTGTGCTAAAAGCTTACCTGCAACAGCAGCCTTTAAAGCTTCCTTTTCGTTTTTACGTAATTGTCTTTTAAGCTCAATCTCTTTTTGAGCTGTAATTTCATTTAATTCTGTCTTTACAACAGATGAAGGTAATAACTTGGTTTCTTCAATCAGTTTAAAAAAGTGATTTTCACCTGAAGAGAAGTGATACAAACCTTCATGTGAAAAAATAGGAGCAAAGCCTACAGATGCTAGCTCTTGAGCTGCACATGGCTTGAAACTAGCTTTTTCTAGTGCTTCTTCAACTAGTGCATCGTCTTTTAAAACACCGTTTAATTCTGATAAATCAACAGTGTAGAAACGAAGATTTTTAAACCACATATTTTATGTTTTCCTACTTAAAAAATTTTGCCTAAATTATGGACAAAAACGGCTGTTTTTTCAAGTTCTAATGCTATGTTTAACCCATTTATTTCATTGATTTTTTAATACAAAAATGATAATATTTATGCCTATTAGACTAATGAAAATTACAAGGTAGAACTAATGTCAGATAATACCGATAATCCAAATTCAGAGCAGAACGCATCACAGTCTTCTGAAAATGAATTAACTACAGCACAAAGCGTTAATTCATCTGTACCAACAGTCAAACTAGAAGACGAGTTAAAGCAGTCATTTATTGACTATGCGATGTCTGTTATCGTGGACCGTGCTCTTCCTGACGTTCGTGATGGTTTAAAACCAGTTCACAGACGTGTGCTTTATGATATGTACGATCTAAAAGTATGGAGCTCAGGTCAGACTAAAAAGTCAGCTCGTATCGTAGGTGACGTTATTGGTAGATTCCATCCACATGGAGATACTGCTGTATACGAAACTATCGTTCGTATGGCTCAATGGTTCTCAATGCGTGAACCTTTAATCTTCGGTCAGGGTAACTTTGGTGATATCGATGGTGATGGCGCAGCTGCAATGCGTTATACCGAAGTTAAGATGACTAAGATTGCCGAGCAGATGTTAGCTGATATCGATAAGGAAACTGTTGATAGCTATCCTAACTATGACGGTAACGAGCAGATCCCTGAAGTTTTACCAACCAAATTTCCAAATCTTTTGGTAAATGGTTCATCAGGTATTGCAGTAGGTATGGCAACTAACATTCCTACTCACAACCTTGCTGAAGTTATCGATGGTGTAATTGCTGTTTTAGATAACCCAGAAATCGGTCTTGATGAACTGATGCACTACATTCCTGGTCCTGATTTCCCTACAGGCGGTATTATCGTAGGTACTGATGGTATCAGACAGGCTTATGAAACCGGTAAAGGTCGTTGTATCATCAGATCAAAGACTAGAGTTGAAACTGATAAGTCTGGTAAGCAGACCATCTATGTAGACGAGATCCCTTATGTAGTACATAAAGTTGATATCGTAAAACAAATTGAAAAACTCATCAAAGAAAAGAAGATTGAAGGTATTTCAAGTATCGTTGATGAATCTGATAAAGATTGTGCTGTTAAGATTGCAATTGACTTAAAGCGTGATGCTTATCCTGAGGCTGTGTTAAACAACCTGTATCAGAACACTATGTTACAGGCAAGCTTCCCAATTAACATGGTAGCTTTAGTCCACAATCATCCTAAGCAGTTATCTTTAAAAGAAATCTTAACAGAGTTCGTTAAGTTCCGTCGTGAGATCGTAACTAGAAGAACAGTTTATCTGTTACGTCAGGCAAGAAGAACAGCTCATACCAACGAAGGCTTGATGATTGCTAAGGCAAACATTCAGCGTGTAATTGACATTATTACAGCAGCTGACAATGCTGAAGATGCAAGAATCAAGTTAATGGCTGAAGCCTGGGATGCTTCTGTAATTTCTCCTCTTATCCAAAGAGCTGAGGATGGTTCTAATATCTCATTACCTCAGGGTATTCCTGAAGACAAGGGTATTCATGGCGATAAGTACTACTTATCTGATCCTCAGGCAAGAGCAATTTTGGAGTTAAGATTATCTAAGTTAACTCATTTAGCTCAAGATGAGATCCGTGACAAGTACAACGAATTAGTAGCTGCTATTCGTGACTACTTAGAGATCTTAAACAATCCTGAGAGAATGAAGCAGGAGATTAGAACTGAGTTACTGGAAGTTAAAGAAACCTATGGCAACGAGCGTAAGACTGCATTTACTGTAGACTTAGGTAAGATTGACAAGGGCGATTTAATTGCTCGTCGTGACGTAATTGTTACTCTGTCTGCTCAGGGCTATATCAAGTATCAGGATATCTCTACTTATGAGAGCCAGGGCCGTGGCGGTAAGGGTAAACTTGCAACTAAGTTAAAGGATGAAGATTACATCACCAAGGTAGTTGTAGCTTCAACTCACGATAAGATGATGTTCTTCACTAACAAGGGCCGTGCCTTTGTTAGCGTAGTTTATGACTTACCAACCTCAGAGAGCCGTACTTCAAAGGGCTTACCTGTACAGAACTTCTTTAATATTGATAAAGAAAACGGTGAGGTGGTTACTGCTTTACTGCCAATTTCAGAGTTTAATTCTGAGCAGTACTTCTTTATGGCAACCAAGAATGGTTTAATCAAGAAGACCTCTTTGAGTGCTTATGCTTCATTCGTTAACAGAATGAGCACTAATGCTCTGATTGCACTTAAGTTAAATGAAGGTGATGAGTTAATCGGTGTTGAATTGTCATCAGGTGATGATGATGTATTCTTATTCACATCTAACGGTTATGCTCAACACTTCTGTGAATACTACAAGGGCTCAGCTGTTGCTGATGAAGATTCTTCAGATGATGCTGATAATTCAGATAATTCTCAAGAATCATCAGATGACAGTGAAGACAGCTCAATTGACAGACATGCTGGTACTGGTGTTCGTCCTTCAGGTCGTGGTTCAGGCTGTATCCGTGGTATCAAGTTAAGAGAAAACGGTAAGGTTGTTTCCCTGATGGTAATTCCTCCATCAGAGGTAGACAAGCAGTTCTTAATTGCTTGTGCTAACGGCTATGGTAAGAGAACTCGTTTATCTGATATCTCATTACGCAACAGAGGCGGTATGGGCGTCATCGTTATCAAGAATCTTGATAGAAACGGTGAGGTTGTAGGAGCCGTTCCTGCTGATGATAATTCAGATTACATGTTAATCACCAACCAAGGACAGTTAATAAGATCATCAATGGCTGATACTCCACTTGTAGGACGTTCTGCTGCTGGTAACATCTTAATGCGTATGTATGAAGGTGATACTGTAATGGCAATTCAGTCAATTCCTGAGGATGTTGTAGAAAACTCTAAGAAGATGGCTGAAGCAAGACAGAAAGAACGTGAAGAGTTAAAGGCAGCTCAAGATGCTCAAAACTCAACACCAAGTCCTGAGTCAGAGTTAAACAAGCCTGATGAGGTCGCACCTGAAAATAGCAGTGACAGTAATACTGTTGACAGTGGCGATAACAATTCAGATAATCAATAACGTAAAAGGCATGGAGAAATAACTCCATGTCTTTTTTAGTTGATTTTAAACAAATCTATTTTCAGTTTTAATCCGTTTAAAATTAAATAACCATTATCCTTAATACTTTTGTTGGAGAACAAAATGAGTAAAGTTTGGAATTACTATGCAGGTCCTTGTATGCTTCCTGTTGAAGTTATGGAAAAGGCTCAAAAGGAATTCAGAGATTTTGAAGGCACTGGTATGGGTGTAGTAGAACTTTCTCATCGTTCTGCTGAGTTCATGAAGGTTGCTAAAGAAGCTGAAGCTTTATTAAGAGAGCTTTTAAATATCCCTTCAAACTATAGAGTATTATTCGAGCAAGGTGGCGGTCGCGGTCAGTTTGCTGCTATTCCTTTAAACTTATTACCAGAAGACGGTCATGCTGATTATTTTGTAACCGGTCACTGGTCACGCTGCGCATTTAAAGAGTGTGATGAACACTTTGGTAAAGCAATTCTGCATGAGTGCACCTTTGAGAACAAAGATGGTCTGTATGAAGTTGACTACTCAAAGATGAAGGTAACAGAAGGTGCTGCATACGCTTATATGTGCATCAACGAGACTGTAAATGGCATTGAGTCATTTGAGTTACCTGATACTGGTGATGTACCTTTAATTGCTGATATGTCATCAGATATCTTAACTAGACCTATCGATGTATCAAAGTTTGGTGCCATTATCTTTGGTGTTCAGAAGAACGTAGCTCCTGCTGGTATGACTGTAACTATCGTTCGTGAGGACTTATTAGGTAAAGCTAGAAAATACTGCCCATCAATCATGAACTGGTCAGTATTAGATAAGTTTGAGTCTATGTACAATACACCATGCACTTTCTCATGGTACATGGCTTGCTTGAACTTAAAGTGGATAAAAAGTTTGGGCGGTGTTAAAGAAATGGAAAGAAGAAACATCGCTAAGTCAAAAATGGTCTATGATTATCTAGAGAGCTCAGACTTCTATCGTGTAAGAATTGCTGCTAAAGACAGATCACGCGTAAACTGTGTCTTCAACTTAAAGGATGAGTCATTAAATGACGAGTTTGTAGCTGAGGGCAAGAAGAATGGCCTTGTAGGTATCAAAGGTCATAAAGTTTTAGGCGGTATGAGAGCAAGCTTATACAATGCAATGCCTATTGAAGGTGCTGAAGTCTTAGTAGACTTCTTAAAGAAGTTTGCTGCAGCTCATAAGTAATTACCTAAGATAAATTATAAAAAGGACATAGGTTATGGAGTTGAATCGTACCCCTTGGTTTGAAAGTTATCCACATGATGTGCCTCACACCATCAATCCAAAATTGTACGATAATCTTCCAGCTCTTTTTGACAGTTGCTGTCAGAAGTACGGAAAGAGAAAGGCTTTTATCAGCTTAAACAGCTCTGTAACCTATAATGATATTTTTGAAAAGACCTGTGCTTTAGCCACATATCTTCAGAAAGTTTTAAAAGCTAAAAAGGGTGACAGAATGGCTGTAATTTTGCCGAATGTCATCCAGTACCCAATTTCGGTGTTTGCAGCCCTAAAATGCGGAATGCAGGTTGTAAACATCAATCCTTTATACACCTCTCATGAGATCCTAGGTGTGCTCCGTGACAGTGGCGCTAGAATCGTGATCTGTCTTGAAAGCATTACCTCTGAAGTTTTAAAAATTCATGATCAGACTTATCTTGATCATATTATTTCCTGCACTGTAGGCGATTGTTTAACTCCTTTAAAAGGAACTTTTGTCAATTTCTATCTGCGTCACTTTACTCATATGGTACCTAAATATGACAAAGATAAAGTTATCATGTTTAATACCTGTTTAAAGGAATCTGAGGGCAGAACCTTTGAGAAAGTTGATATTGATTTTGATGATATTGCCTTTTTACAGTACACAGGCGGTACTACAGGTAAGCCAAAAGGTGCCATGTTAAGTCATGGAAACATCATCTCTAATGTCGCACAGGCAGACGGTATGTATAGTCCAAGACTGCATAAAGGTGAGGAAGCTATTTTAACAGCGCTACCTCTATACCACGTCTTTGCCATGACGATTAACCTGATGTATGCCTTCTACATAGGTTGCACCAATCTTTTGATTATTGATCCTAGAAAGTTTGATGATCTGATTGCTCAGTTAAAGAAGAATTCTGATATCTCAATTATCACCGGTGTAAATACTCTCTTTAATGCCTTTGTAAACTACAATGTCTTTGACAAGGTAAAGCTCTCACACTTACGTTTAGTTGTAGGTGGTGGTACTGCTGTACAGTCAGGTGTAGCTCAAAGATTCTTAAAAGCATCAGGTGGTATTCCAATTCTTGAAGGATATGGTTTAACTGAGTGCTCTCCATTATGCTGTGTAGTACCTTATACTCAGACTGAATATAACGGTACCATCGGTCTTCCAACACCATCTACTCTAGCTAGAATTGTTAATATCGAAACAGGTGAAGAGATCTGGGATAAAGGTGTACCTGGAGAGCTTGAGTTTAAAGGTCCTCAGGTCATGAAAGGATACTTTGAGAACTCTAAAGAGACTGAAAATGTCTTTGATGATGGATGGCTTAGAACAGGCGATATTGCTCAATGGTGCGATGGCGGTTATTTAAAGATCATCGACAGAATCAAAGATATGATCTTAGTATCAGGCTTTAATGTCTTCCCAACCGAAATTGAGAATGTTGTAAGTAGATTTGATAAAGTTTTAGAGTGCGCTGTGATCGGTGTGCCATCAAAGACCACCGGCGAGTCAATTAAACTTTATATCATCAGACGTGATCCTACTTTAACCCGTGAAGAAGTACTAGCATACTGTAAGAAGTATTTAACCGGCTACAAACTTCCAAAGCATATTGAGTTTGTTGAGACTTTACCTAAGTCACCTGTAGGTAAGGTATTACGTCGTTACTTAAAGCAGAATCGTCTAAAAGTTTAAATTACGTTGCTCTTATTCTATAATGTGCTCGCAGTACAGGAGAGCACATGAGCACTAGTAATATTGTCTTAGTTGATAATGAGACCTCTTTAAATATTCTAAATACCTTCTTATCCTCATTAAGCGAAGATCAGAACGTCAGTATTGATACTGAGTTTACAAGAACTAAGACTTATTATCCTATCTTAGATTTAATTCAAGTTGGCATTGACGATACGGTCTATATCGTCGATCCCCATTCAATTGAAATCAGCTCGTTTATCAAGGCTTTTGTAAACACTAAAGCTAATTGTCTGTTCTTTTCTGCCCGTGAAGATCTTGAAATACTGTCTTTTGAAGCTTATAAACTAAGCCTTGAGAATACTCTGCCTGAAAAATGCATCGATCTGCAACTTATGATAGCTTTTTTAGGTCTTGGTTATTCAAAAGGACTTCAAGCAACCTTAGAAGAGGCGCTTGACGTATCTTTACCTAAAGATCAGACAAGATCTGACTGGTCATTACGTCCTTTAACCGAAGAGCAGATTGTTTATGCTGCAAATGACGTGCTTTATCTGAATAAGCTCTATCATGATCTTTTAAACAAATTTAAAGTATCTGATCCTCGTAAACACTGGTTCTATGAGGAGATGAAACTCCAAACAGAGAACTGTAAGGTAATAGCAGTGCCTGATACGGCTTATCTAGGGGTAAAGGGCGCAGGATCTTTGAGTAAAGCTGAACTTACTGTGTTAAAGCATCTGTGCAAAAAACGCATGGAATTTGGCATGGAAAAAGATGTTGCTTTAAACAGGATCATAACAGGTTGTGCTTTAACTCCAATTGCAAGATTAAAGACAATCTCAGCAGGATCTCTTGCTAAAGCAGGCGTAAAACCAGGCGCTATAAGACAATATGGCAAACAGGTTATATCCTGGTTTAATGAAGCTAAAAAGGTTCCAGTTGAAGTTTCTATTGAGTACCCAGTCGAGCATATCTTATCAGACAGAAATGTGGGCAAGGCTGTAAAGAAATTAAAGCATGTTCTATCTCTTATAGCTCAAGAAAAGGGGATTAACGAAGAACTTATAAGCTCAAAGCAGCTTTGCTATGATTACTTTAAAGCTCTAAAAGAAAACTCTACACCTAGAATTTTTACCTCATGGTATAAAGAGTGTATCGGTAAAGAGCACGAGCTACCATCATTTCCAAAGGATTAGTCATCAATTAACTTTTCTCATTTCGGTACATACTCTGTGACTGTACAGAGCTTTTAAGCTCTCCTTTCATCCGTTCTTATCATTAACTGAAAATAAAAAAAGCTCTGCAGAGCAGAGCTTAAGGTTAGTTAATATGAAATGTAGTTATATGAGGTTTAATCTTTATAGAGCCCAGCCTAACTGAACGTTCCAGAAAGCGGTGTAGATTACAGCTACGATAATTAAGATTGCATAGCTTGCTACAGCAAAACCACCAGTTGTCTTGAAGGTCTTAGCTGTGGTTACGATTGCCTTAGGATCGTCATCACCGTTATTAGTTGATAATGAAACGAATGCAATGATTGCAGTAGTTAAGATCCAGTTGTAGAACATCTGGTCTAAGAAGCCCATCTGTAAAGGTAAGAACTTTAATAAGAATGCGATTACGATTGAGCATAATACACCAACTACAGCACCCTTTGAGTTTGCCTTCTTATAGAACAGACCACATAAGAATACTGATAAGATACCAGGTGATACAACGCCGGTGTACTCCTGAATGAACTGGAAGGCCTGACCTAAAGAGCTTAATAAAGGAGCAATAAAGATTGCGATGATTAAAGCTACGATAGCGGTTAAACGACCAACTCTTACTAAAGATACATCAGATGCTGATTTGTTGATGTACTCTTTGTAAATATCCATGGTGAAGATAGTTGCAGTTGAGTTTAGCATTGAAGCTAGTGATGATACGATAGCTGCTGCTAGAGCTGCGAATACAACACCTTTTAGACCTGTAGGTAATAACTGAGCAACCCAAGGATATGACTTATCAGGGTGATCTGCTGTAGGAATGTTGTTAGCTACAAGGTTACCATACTGCTCTTTTAATGAGTCTAATAAAGCAGGATTGTGTACAGTGATGTAGTAAGCAGCAATACCAGGAATTACGCAGATTAAAGGAATGATTAACTTTAAGAAGCCCGCAAATACTAGACCTGTCTGAGCTTCGTGAATTGACTTAGCAGCGAAGGTACGCTGAATGATGTACTGGTTGAATCCCCAGTAGTATAGGTTAGTAACCCATAGACCACCGATTAGAACTGAGATACCAGGTAACTGTGAGAAGTTTGGATTTGATCTGTCTAAGATCATCTCAAAGTGCTCTGGAACGTCATGAACTAAGGTTGACCAGCCAGCCATGAAGCCATCGCCCTGACCAATCCACTTTAGAGCAACATATGAAGTTGCAAAGCCACCAATTACTAGAACTGCAACCTGGATAACGTCAGTCCAAACAACAGCTGATAGGCCACCGTATACTGAGTATAGAAGGGCGAATGCAGCTAAACCTAAGATTGAGTACATCAGAGGAATACCTAAGATTGTCTCTAATGCTAAACCACCTAAGTATAAAACTGAGGTTAAGTTAACTAGGATGTATAAGCTGATCCAGAAAACTGCAAGAATTGTCTTTAAAGTCTTGTTGAAGCGCTTCTCAACGAACTCAGGAATGGTATAAATTCCTTTTTCGATGAAGATAGGGATGAAGTACTTACCAACTAAGATTAAGGTAACTGCTGCCATAATTTCGTATGCAGCAATACCCATACCGATAGCATAGCCAGAACCTGACATGCCGATGAACTGTTCTGCTGAAATATTAGCAGCAATCAGTGAAGCACCAACAGCCCACCAAGGAATTGACTTACCTGCTAAGAAGTAACCCTCAGCACTCTTGTGATTCTTACGAGAAGCTGACAGGGCGATAACCAAGACAACGATAGCGTATATACCAAAGATTATGTAATCAATGGTAGATAAACCAGAAGTTACAGTTTCCATGTGTTTTCCCTTTATTTATTTGACTAATTGAAACGATACAAACGTTTACGGAAATAATAGCAGTATTTAAAAACAATGCAACACATGGGGTTTAATTAGAATTTAAGCAAAAATATCGTAAAAATCGAAAGTATTTTACAATGAATAATATTAGAATAATTTGTTATAAAGTATTTAAAAATCAATTAAATAGATAAAATCAGAAAAATGAATTTTGTAGGGATTTTCACAATTTTAGTGAACCATTTGTATAATACGTAAACGTTTTAAATATAACTATCTATTTGAAAAATAAGAATAATCTAAAAATAGATTAAAATTCATTTTTGTGATCTTGTGCCACTTTTTTTGGCACGTTTGTTTGAGTAGTTACGTTTTTTAATTAAGCGTGTAATTAGGCTTAGTATCAACTTTGATTTTTATCAGGAGTTAAAAAGGGGAATGCTGCTTTGCTACTTATTATTGTGATGTTGCAGAGACTGATTTAGAGATTTCAAATAACTATTGGAAATAAAAAGCCCTGCACAGGGCAGGGCTTAATGAATCAATTAACTGTTAATTAGAATGCAAAGCCTAAGCTTGGGTTCCAGAATGCTGCGTAAATTACAGCAACAATTAACAGAATTGCATATGAAGCGATAGCGAAACCGCCTGAAGTCTTGAAGGTCTTTGAAGTTGTAACAATAGCCTTAGCATCGTCATCACCATCGTTAGTTGATAATGAAACGAATACGATGATAGCGATGGTTAGGATGCAGGTGTATAACATCTGATCCATGAATGGCATCTTGATAGGTAAGAACTTCAGTAATAGAGCGATTACGATTGATGCTAGAACGCCAACTACTGCACCCTTTGAGTTTGCCTTCTTGTAGAACAGACCGCATAAGAATACAGCTAAGATACCAGGTGAAACAACACCGGTGTACTCTTGGATGTACTGGAATGCCTGACCTAAAGAACTTAACATTGGAGCTAAGAAGATAGCGATTACTAAAGCTACGATAGCAGTGATACGACCTACTGTTACTAATGCGATATCAGAAGCATTCTTGTTGATATACTCCTTGTAGATATCCATTGTGAAGATAGTAGCAGTTGAGTTTAACATTGAAGCTAAAGATGAAACGATAGCTGCAGCTAGAGCTGCGAATACTAAGCCCTTAACACCTACAGGTAGTAACTGTGCAACCCATGGGTAAGCACGGTCTGTCTGTGTTGCTGTAGGAATGTTGTTAGCTACGATGTCACCATAAGTTGCCTGTAACTGCTCTAATAGAGCTGGGTTCTGTACAGTGATGTAGTAAGCAGCGATACCAGGAATTACAACGATGATAGGGGTGATGCACTTTAAGAAAGCAGCAAATGCTAAACCCTTCTGAGCTTCATCAACTGACTTAGCAGCGAAGGTACGCTGAATGATGTACTGGTTGAAGCCCCAGTAGTATAAGTTAGCAACCCATAGACCACCGATTAGAACAGCAATACCAGGTAAGTTGTTAAACTGTGGATTTGACTGGTCTAAGATCATGGTGAAGTGATCTGGGATCTCATCAATTAAAGTACCTAAACCTGAGAAAGCACCTGCGTCGCCACCGATTAGCTTTAATGCTAAGTATGATGTTGCAAAGCCTCCAATTACTAGAACTGCAACCTGGATAACGTCAGTCCATACAACAGCTGATAGACCACCGTATACAGAGTAGATTAGAGCGAATGCAGCTAAACCTAAGATGGTGTACATCATAGGAATACCTAAGATTGTCTCTAATGCTAAGCCACCTAAGTAAAGAACTGATGACAGATTTACGAAGATGTATAAGCAGATCCAGAATACTGCAAGAATTGTCTTTAAGGTCTTGTTGAAACGCTTCTCAACGAACTCAGGAATTGTATAAATACCTTTTTCGATGAAGATAGGTAAGAAGTACTTACCAACAAGAATTAAGGTGATAGCTGCCATGAACTCGTATGCTGCGATACCGAAACCGATAGCATAACCAGAACCTGACATACCGATGAACTGCTCAGCAGAGATGTTTGCAGCAATCAATGATGCACCTACGGCCCACCATGGAATTGACTTACCTGCTAAGAAGTAGCCTTCTGCGCTCTTGGTGTTCTTTTTAGAAGCGAACAGACCAATTGCAATTACAACAATAGCGTAAATACCAAAGATTACGTAATCAATGGCACTTAAGCCTGCAACTACATTTTCCATATTAACTAACCTTGTGTTTGAAATAAAAATTTTAAAGGCTTATAAGTGCCCCTAAAACCGATCGAGGTGATTATACAAAAATTTTTCTTTTCAACCACCTATCGCAAAAGTAGTCAAAGTTACGAAAAACCGTATCGTTAAGATTTTTTATTTAGTGAACTAAATCTCAGTAACAATTGCAAAAATCTAAGATAAAAATAATTTAAAATTCAATTAGATAAATTAAAATAAGTTTAATTTTATGCAAAAAATAAATACGAAGTTTTTTCTAGAAATTGCATCCGATTTCAAAAATATGTAATCGGTTTCATTGAAATAACATATTGAAAAATAAGATAAAAATATATTGTAAAATTTTGCTAAAATGTGAGGCAATTATCAAAATTTTGTATAACGTAAAATCGTGCAGTCAATTTTGTACACTCATTTTTCGCACAAACTATTCATAGAGAGTAGATAGACTTACTATGTAAATAACTGTCAGTTGGTGTTACCACAACAGGTTGTCTCGGTTTTAGGTTAAGATTTTGTTCTTGTCTGTGTCACGATTTGCATTTTCTTAATATAGTTATGGAATTTTTTGAAGAACACTTTTAAACTTTAGATATCGGATAAGGAGCTTGATATGAATAACAATGTAGATTCTAAAATCCTTATATGTAAGGTTTCTTATAACTGGTATCAGGTTATTAAGTCAAACTTCATATCAAACGGATCATCTGTAACTAATTGCTGGTACACTCCGTTTGAAGAATTTGCTCATGATAAGAGTGATGAGGAATTACCTCCTCCAGGATCTCTTGTGCTTTTCTTAGTAGAGAAAGATGGTGAGCAGATTATCTGTGGTGGTGGTTTCTTTTTAAAGCACCTTAATATGGACATTACATCATGTTGGAATCAATATGGTGTTCTCTCAGGCTATATGAACTTAAATGACTTCTTAAGAAGGGCAAAAGAGTTCAAAGCTGATATGAATGATCCATTGAGCTGCTACATTGCAGATGGCTCTTTTATCTTTATCAGAAAGAACATGGTACATGTACCTGAAATGTTCAACATCAATTTTGATGACAGATCACGTGTAACTATTCCTAGTGACGAGCCTTTTGGCATGTATTTAA
This sequence comes from Succinivibrio sp., assembly GCA_050873645.1. GTDB lineage: Bacteria > Pseudomonadota > Gammaproteobacteria > Enterobacterales > Succinivibrionaceae > Succinivibrio. Next base: position 14,798 of record JBNMJE010000013.1, read on the forward strand.
AAAAGGTTTGTCTTGAAAGACGTAAAGCTCAGATCGATCAGTCATCATGCACATGGCCTGGCATTTATTATGTAGCATCTATTCATAAGAGTGCTGAACAGGCTTCTCAATATAGAACCAAGCTTCTGTCAGCCTACGGCTTTAAATGCGCAGTAACAGGTTGCACTCTAATGCCTGCTTTATCAGTTGCTCATATCAAGACTATTTATGATGACAGATATCTTGATCTGAACAATGGCGTGGTTTTGCGTTCAGATATTCACCATTTATTCTCAAAAGGTTATTTAACTTTTTATTACGATACAGATGGTTCTGTCAGAGTCAAAATCTCAAAGAATATGAAGTTGAATTTGGATCCTGAGTACTCAGAATTAGATGGTAAAAAGCTATCTTTACCAGAGGATAAAGAATACTGGCCAAATCCAGAATACCTAAAGTGGCATAACGATATCAGATTTGAGAATTGGTTAAAGTATGGTGAGTTTTCTTTAATCGATGCTTTGCCAATGCATCCTAGAGAAGGTTAATTATGAAAATCGCTGTATTAGGTGCTAATAACTCCATTGGCAGCAAGATTGTTCTGAAAGCTGAAGAACAGGGTATAGCTTCAGTATGTGTAGTTGACAGTTTCTCTAATGTTCCAGGTAATGGCAAGGTTTTAATTAAGTCTTGCTTGGATCTTACAAAAGACGATATTAAAGATTGTCACTACGTAATTGATACTATATCTTTTCTTTCAATCTCCAAGTTCTCATCAGACGATTTGCCTTTGTGGCATTTGCTTGAAATCTTAAAAGACAGTGAAGTAAAGCTCTTAGAGTTAGGTAGTTGTACCTTCCTGTACTCAGATAACACTAGGCAGCGTTATGTAGGATCTGGTGACAATGAGATCTTAGATGACAATGAACTAAAACATGAAAGACTGTGTATCAATGCATACAAGAGACTGTCATTATGCAGAAATGTAAAGTGGTCAGTTCTCTGTCCACCATTGCTCTTAGATAAAGATGGATACGCTTCTGGTAAATTTGAGTTTCATGATGATGTGTTGCCAGTAGGACTAGAAGGCGACAGCTTTATCAGTGAAGCTGATTTTTCAAGTTCAGTGATTGAACTATTAAAGAGAATTCCAAAGCTTCATACCTGTACTTCGGTTAGAGGTTTGAGAGCTTAATTTTCTTTAAAAAATAACTAAAACCACAGCATCTCTGTGGTTTTTTGTTAGATTTTGCCTTCTTTTACCTTTTCGATAATGTTTTTAAGCTCTTTAATGAATTTCTGAGTATCCAAGAAGTAGTTTGGATATTCGCTCTTAATATTGATAAATTTGTCAGATCTAATCATAAGAACTGATACATTTTTTAGGTTTTGTGTTTCTTGCTCTCTAAATCTATAGAAATCCTCAGCAAGACTGTCTGTACCAACTTTAAAAGACATGATTTTGATATTACTTTTGCCATCATCTTTAACAGTAAGCTCTAAAACATAGTAGTAATCATCAGGATTTACTTTTTTCTCTTTGATACTTACAACTACGCCTTGCAACTTTCTTGTGATATTAAGTTCGTTATCAATGTCCTCAATTTCTTTTGCTATTTCTAGAGGTGATACTTTTGCTAGTGCATCAGGTATTTTTGTCTTTTCTTTTAAAGCAAAAAGAGCACTTACTAGAAGTAAGAACCGCTTTGTTTTGAACTCTCCTTTACCAGTCTTATATGACTCCTTATCAATCATACCTAACGTTTCTACTGTTGTTCCAAAGCAGTGCTGTAGCTGAGTTCTTATTTGAATTTCGATATTGTATTGAGTAAGTTCAGGACGTTTTTTACTTTTGTACTTGAAGATCATGTGAACACTTCTGTAACCATCAGCCTTTGGTCCATCCCTGTTTATGTAGTCCTTTTCGTTTGACAAAGATAAGGTAGAAGTTTTTAAAAGTAATCTGTCATGCACTTTTTTAATATCATCTATTGTAGGTAAAACTATTCTAAGACCACCGATATCCTGCATCCTTGAAAGTTCGATTCCATCAAATCTATTCAGCTTTTCAATGATAGAAGGCATTCTCTTTAAGCGTTGAGCTAAAAGATATTTAACGCCAATGGTTTGTAGTCTGCGTCTTATAATTGCTCGAACTTTATTTAAAGGATCTAAATGTAAGGATCTCCAATCTGAAACTGCCTTTAAAGCCTGAACATACTCATAGCTTTCATTGTCACCTTTACGGATGACATCTCCGCATTTATTGATATAGCTTTTACTTGTAAGCTTTAAGTGGTCCATATTGAAGTTTTTTCTTGTGCGTAAAAGTTAGAATTAAAGCAAATATCTCAGTTTAGTTATCGCACTGTTCAGTTAACAATACATTATAAAAAAATTGCGCAGAGGTTCATAAACAATTTGAAACTGAATCAACTTATAATCAACAGCATAAATATCAAGATCCATCCTCTGTATACCTAATTTTATTACAGGTGTTCAAAAATTGTGATTTAAAAAAATCTCTACTATTCGTCACAAAATAGGCATATTATGTGCGCACTTATTTTTAATTTTGTGACATGGAGCAAAAATGAGCTTTTTAGACACACTGACCCAGATGGGGGCTCTGTTTCTGCTTGTTATCATTGGTTTTTGCTGTAACAAGCTAAGATACATGGATGTCGACTTTAATCGTAAGTTCTCATCTCTGATTTTAAATATTACTGCACCTTTCTTAATTTTATCTTCAGTAATGGGTGACGTATTACCAAAGCCAGAGGATATTCCTCCTGTATTAACTGCAGGTCTTTTGTCTTATGCTTTCTTATTTATCATTGCTTTTACTGTATCAAAGTTAATCTGTAAAAATCCGGATCAGTTAGGTTCATACAGATTCATGCTGATCTTCGGAAACATCAACTACATCGGTTTCCCTGTATTAGATGCTTTGTTTGGTTCAACTGCAATTTTCTATGCAGCGGTTGTAACTATCCCATTTAACATCTTAATCTTTATGTTCGGTGTGCCTATTATTACCTCAGGTAAGGGTAAGTTTGAGTTCAAGTGGAGAACTCTATTCTCACCATGCCTGTGTGCAACCTACATTACCATTGTGATTGTATGTCTGCAGGCTAAGATGCCAAAAGAAGTATCAGAGGCATGCTCTTTAGTAGGTAGCATGACTGTACCTGGTTCATTACTTATCATTGGTTCTACCTTAGCAGGTATTCCTGTTCTAAGAATGTTAGGCAATGTAAGAATGTATATCCTTACTGCAATCAAGCTTTTAGCAATTCCTGTGGTTTTATATGGTCTATTCCGATTAAGCCCATTAGATTACAAATACACTCAGGTATTAGTAGTTTTATTTGGTATGCCTGTAGCATCAATCGGTACTATGCTGTGCTTAAAGAATAATATCGACGGCAGCACCATGTCTGAAGGTACTTTCTTAACCACTCTGTTATCTGTACTTTCAATTCCTCTTCTGGCTCTCATCTTATAAAGAGCTTAAAAAAAGGCAGTCACACCTGAATGCGACTGCCTTAAACCTAGATTTTCTATTTAATCAAAGAACCTTAGTCAATCTTAATCATTAGAAGTGCAATTTTCTTTTAGCAGCTTCAATGATGCAATCTGCTACCTCATCTTGAGACATAGTAGATGAGTCAATTAACATGTCCCTGTACTTAATGGTATCTAACTTCTCATCTGTAAAGAACTTATGATAGGAGTCTCTTGCTCTGTCAATTTCCTTTACATAGTCAGTTACCTCATATTCTGGAATTCTAAGTTCATTCACTGAGTTTTTAATACGCTCTTCTAAGGGGGCATAGATCATGACAGAGAATCTGCGCTTATAGTCTTTTAAGATGTAGTCAGCGCATCTGCCTACAATTAGGCAGTTGCTTTTTGCAACACACTCACGAATAAGACTCTCTTGTACTTTAAATAAACGGCGATGTGATGATCCTGTGCCTAAACCTAAAGGAAACAGGGCATTGGCAAAAGGAAGCTTGATACTCTCATCTAATGGAGATACGGTTCTCATATCCTCATTCATGATAGAGGCAGCCTTTTCAATTAGATCTCTGTCGTAATACTCAATATTGAGTTTATGTGCAATCTTTTGGGCAATAGGTCTACCTAAACTGCCAAACTGTCTTGAAACAGTGATTACAAAGTTATCCATGTTGCCTCCTAGACATTAAACTCATCTTTAAAGATCTTGATAAAGCCTTCGATAGCTTTATCTACAATGAGCTTGCCTTTTTCAGCTGATGAGCCTTTAGAAGGAGCTAGAGCACCACACTCTGGTACCATCTCTTTACGAGCAGGATAGACAGAGTAAGGTAGAGCTTTAGCTTTAACATCCTCAGGTATCAGGTTCTTTCTTACAAGCTCAGGCTTTAAAAAGAGCATGAGTGAGGTTTCGGTAATTGCTGCATGCTCAAATGCCCAACCTGGGAAAGGCACATCTGAAAAGACCTTATTAACCGTGTCGTTATCTAAAACATCCCACCAGTTAGATTGAACAACTTTTAATTTTGGAAATGCCTGACAGGCCAAATCCATCGCTTCTTCAATAAAAGCCTGGTTTTCAAAGTGGGCATTGTTAATAAAGATCTTGTTATAACCGTCACGGGCAAACTCACAGAGAATGTCATATACAAGATCTATTAATGTCTTACCATTTAAATCGATGGTACCTTTAAATAATGGACCACCACCTGATAGAGGTTTTGACTTATATCCATAAGTAAGAGTAGGGGCTACGATAGCACCGGTACGCTCTGATAAGATCTCACTGATGCCACGAGCAATATAAGAGTCAACTCCTAAAGGTAAGTGTGGACCGTGCTGTTCTGTTGAACCTACTGGTAGAATTACTACATTATCCTGAGCCTTTTCAAAATCAGCTCTGGTCATATGATGCATGATCTTCATATACGCTCCTAAAAGTTGTAGGTTGTAAGAATTTTTTCAGGCTGTTTTTCCATAATAACCTTACCGTTTCTTACACTTAAAATGGTTGAAGCTGTGTTTCTTACAGCATCAAATACGTTCTTCTCATCTAAGACTACAAAGTTAGCACTATTGCCTTCTTTAATACCGTAGTCTTTAATACACATGGTTTTAGCACCGTTTACGGTTACAAACTTTAGAGAGTTTTTAATCTCATCGACACTCATCATGTGGGACAAATGCAGACCAAAGTCTAACTGATGCATTAAGTTACCATTGCCAAGTGGATACCATGGATCTGAAATTGAGTCTTGAGCAAAGGAGACGTTAAGACCATTTTGAGTTAACTCGTCTACACGTGAGATACCACGACGCTTTGGATAAGAGTCATAACGACCCTGTAAATAGCAGTTCTCGGTTGGGCAGACAATGAAGTTTAACTGAGCTTTCTTGAACTTACTCATCATCTTGAATGCATAAGCATTGTTGTATGAGCCCATAGCACAGGTATGAGATGCTGCAGTACGACCTTGCATTGAGTTAAAGTAAGTAAAGGCTGCAATAGATTCTACAAAGCGTGATTGATCGTCATCAGTCTCATCACAGTGGAAGTCTAGTAACTTGTCATATTTCATGGCAAGTTCAAAGCCCTTTTCAACAGAGCGCACGCCATCTTCACGGGTAAACTCAAAGTGAGGAATACCACCTACAACGTCAGCACCCATCTTTAAAGCTTCTTCAACTAACTGTGCACCACCTTTATAAGCAAAGTAGCCTTCCTGTGGAAATGCAACTATCTGTAAGTCGATGTAGTCTTTTAATTCCTCTTTTAACTCTAAAAGGGCTTTTAGAGCAGTAAGTTTAGGATCGGTGACATCTACATGAGAACGAACATACTGTACACCGTGGCTAATCTGCATCTTTACGCCTTTTAAAGCTCTTTCTTTGATGATGTCAGCTGTAAGTGATGCTTTTGAATCAGACCAGTTATCAATAGCCTCAAATAAAGTACCAGAGGTAGTCTCATGGGTAGGCAGTGATGCTGTATAGATATAATCTAAATGGATATGAGCATCAGCAAAAGGTGGTATCACAAGATTACCTTTTAAATCTACAGTGTTACCATTTTTTTCATAATCTGATAAATCACCACCAATCTTTGCAAATTTACCGTCAACTACAGCAATGTCAGTGGTGGTATCACAACCCTGTAATTGAGCATTTTTATAAACTGTAACTGTCATTTTTAATCCTTAGATCTTGATTCTATAAACTCTTTAATTACATACATGCCAAGTGTCAGAATGATTAAGAAGGTTGCAGCAACGGCGATGGTAGGATCGATAGTTGCTCTTAGGTTCTCCCACATCATCATAGGCAGAGTCTTGGTATTAGCACCTGATACGAAAATGGTTACTACAACCTCATCAAGTGAGGTTACAAATGAAAGCAGTGCACCTGTAACTACTGAGTTTTTAACTCCAGGCAGGGTAACTTTAAAGAAGGCACCTACAGGTGTAGAACCCATAGACATGGCAGCTAACTCTAGGTTTGCATCAAATCTTGCAAAGGCAGCTGACATGGTTAGAAATACCATAGGGATAGCAAGTAAGGAGTGGGCCATGATAAGACCTGGAATGGTGTTATTAAGACCGACTTTGGCAAAACTTGCGTATAAAGCAACACCAGTGATAACTACAGGTACAATCATTGGAGTTAACATTAAGTTTAAAAAGAGGTTCTTACCTTTGAACTTTAATTTGTTAACAGCTAAAGCAGCTAATGTACCAATGATGGTTGCAAAAATAGCTACACAGATTGCAATGAACAGGCTTCGCTCTAATGAGGTTATCCATTGCTCGTTCATAAAGAACTTGTCATACCACTTTAAAGAGAAGCTCTTAATAGGGTAGATGAAGTAGTTCAATGAGGTAAATGACTGAGGAATAATTACCAGAGCAGGAGCGATAATTATCACCAGCAATAAGAATACGAAAAAGTACAGCATGATTTACTCCTGACTAGATATCTTTAATAAAGATGTTTCCGGTGAATTTAAAGGCAACTGCAATGATTAAGTAAACCAGTACCAAAAGTTCTACTGACAGAGCAGAAGCTAGTCCCCAGTTGAAGTTATTCATACTGATTTCAATTAAGTTAGATAACATCATGTTGTCAGGACCTCCTAATAAGGCTGGAGCAATATAGAAGCCTAGGGATAACACGAAAACCATGATTGAGCCAGATAACATACCAGCTTTTGACAGTGGTAAGAACACATGGATAAAGCCATAGAACTTGGTGCCACCCATGATGTTTGAAGCTAAGAGTAAGTTAGGATCAATCTGCTTCATGGAGTTTTGCAAGCTCAAAAACATGAAAGGGATCAGGATGTGTACTAGAGAAATGGTAACAGCAAGATCTGTATATAAAAGTTTAGCCGGTTCCTTTACAAAACCTATGAACATCAAAGCCTGATTTACGATACCGTTGTTTTGTAAAATAATCTGCCAAGCAAAAATTCTAACCAACATACTTACCCAGTAAGGAATAAGTACACCTGCGGTAATTAAAGTTCTTACCTTACGGCTTTTAGCACTTACACTCAGATATGCCATTGGATAAGCTAATACGAGGCAAACTAAGGTTACGATAAGCGCAATCTTTACAGTGCTAATTAGAACAGAGATATACAGAGGATCGGTAAAAGCTTTTAAATAGAAATCAAAGGTAAAACCGTCTTTGCCTCTAAAGCTCTTTAAAATGATATCCACCAATGGATATCCCATGGTCAGCACTACATACAAAAGAGGAATGGCAAGTAGCAGCCACTTGGCACTTTCATATGAGCTGAACTTAAATTGAGTTTTGGCAGTCATATAAAAATCCTTATATAGAGGGGGAGAGCCCCCTCTTAAATGTCGTGTTTAGATTAAGGTTATGTTGAGATCTTGAGTATGTTAAGATCTTGGTAATGTTGCTATTTGGTTATGTTCAGAACGTCAATTACTTCTTTAATAACCAGGCGTTGAAACGCTCAACAACTTCAGTTAAATGATCTGCCCAATAATCGTTATCGATATAGAACTCATGAGCTACCTGCTCAGGTGTCTGACCGATACGCTCAATCTGTTCAGCACTTAAAAGCTTTACAGCTTCAGGATTGGTTGAACCGTAAGGGATCTGTGAAGAGAAAGCTGCCTGTTGCTCTGCTGATGAGATGAAGTTAATAAACTTCATAGCGTTTTCTTTGTTTGGAGCTCCCTTTGGAACTACCCAGCCTGCTGCAATACGCATACCTTCGTTATAGGTAAGACCTAAAGGTGAACCTTCGTCTTTAGCGTTCATGATACGACCTGACCAGGCAAGTGCAATATCAGCTTCACCAGTTGAGAGCATTTGAGCAGGCTGTGCGCCTTTAGTCCACCATACAATTGAGTCTTTGATGGTATCAAGTTTTGCAAATGCTCTATCAAGATCTAATGGATAGAGTTTATCCATTGGAACACCGTCAGCTAATAAGGCTGATTCTAAAACAGTTACAGGGTACTGCCAGACAGCTCTTTTACCTGGGAACTTCTCTAAATCATAAAAGTCAGCCCATGATTTAGGAGCAGTGTCTGCTGTATATTTATCTGAGTTATAAGAGATAACAGAGTCATAAACCTCAGCACCTACTACGTGCTCAAGCTCTACAGCCTTATCCAGTTTTTCAGTTACTGTCTTGTAATCAATTGGCTCTAAATATCCTTTTTTACCGGCATAAACACCCCAGTAAGCATCACAGTTCATCACGTCCCACTCGGTGGTGCCGTTCTCAACCATCGCAATTAACTTGGCATAATCTGATGGGGTAACCACAGTAACCTTAATGCCGGTCTTTTCTTCAAAAGGTTTGATGTTCTTTTCAATACGAGCATCAGTATTAGTTCCACCCCAGTCAACAAAAACTAAAGATCCTGCATCTTTTGCCTGAGTATCAGCTGATTTATTATTGTCTTTGTCATCACCGCAACCAGTGGCTATAGCTGCAACTAAAGATGAAACGAGTAAAGTTTTAACAAATTTGCTTTTCATAATGAAACTCCTAGTTATAGATAATGGCTGTGTGTTCTGGTGAGAATGAGAATTCACAAGACATATCTGGATTTAAATTTCTAAATTCACGAACATCGAGTGTTACGTTCAAAGATAGGTTTCCAGCCTGAGCTTTAGCTTTTACATACTGACCTAAATAGATGCTCTCAACTAACTTTGCCTTAAAGGTGTTCTCATGAGCATTGCCGTCAGTCTTTAAGTGGATATCCTCAGGACGTAAGGCAAAGAAAGGATTCTTATCAGATGCTTTAACAGCTTTTGAATCAGTACTTAAAACGCACTTACCTTCAGTTAAAGGAGAAGTACCGGTAACGGTGGTCTTGTCTCCATTTGCCTCATAGGTAACATCGTTCATTGGAATGATGTTAGTTGTACCCATAAACTCTGCTACAAAGCGGTTAGCAGGTTTCTCATAGATATTCTCAGGAGTATCAAACTGTTGGATCTGACCGCCTGAGACGATGCAGATCTTGTCAGACATTGAGAATGCTTCTTCCTGATCATGGGTAACAGAGATGGTAGTCATGCCAAGCTTATGAGTAATTCTTTTGATCTCAAACTGCATGTCATGTCTTAAGTTTTTATCTAATGCACCTAAAGGCTCATCTAATAGCAGTAATGGAGGGTTATAGATAATGGCACGAGCTAAAGCTACACGTTGTTGCTGACCACCTGAGAGCTGACGAGGATATCTGTCTTCAAGTCCTGTTAACTTGATAAGCTCGATCATGTGCTTTACTTTATTATCAATCTCATCTTTCTTTAACTTACGGAGTTTTAATGGATAAGCGATGTTCTGAGCTACAGTTAAATGAGGGAATAGTGCGTAGTTTTGGAAGAGCATGCCGATGTTACGTTTAAAACAAGGAACGGTAGCAACATCTTTACCGTTAATAAAGATCTTACCATCGGAGCAGCGCTCGAAACCTGCAATGACTTTTAAAAGGGTAGTTTTACCAGATCCTGATGAACCTAGAATTGAGACAAATTCACCAGGCTTACAGACAAGGTTAATATCAGTCAAAGCTCTGAATGTGCCGTAATACTTAGATACGTTTACAACTGAAAGCTCCTGACCGATGCCTTTTTGTTCAGTCTCCATATTATTTCTCCGTGATCCTTTCTGACTATATTTATGTATGAATATCTATGTCTGAAAATCGTTATTTGACAGAACGTATTGACTAAACGTTTGTAAAAAACTTTTTCACTACTATAAGGAGAAAAATATGTGCAAACTTATGCTGGTAAATATTGGATCACGTGTGTATACAAGATGATAAAAATGGTGCAAGAATATAAAAAGTAACGATAATTCAGAAAGTTATTACGAGTAAATCCGTATATTTCATTGAACTTAAAGCTTAAATTTTACTTGTTTAATAAAATAACAATGGCATGTAAAAGCGGTTTGTATGGGATTATGAAAGGAAATTAAAGGATCGTTTACTCTTTTAAAGATAACTTTACAAAAGTTAATTTTTTTGAAAATTCTTAAAGTGCACAATAATAGTTCTATTGTCACTTAATTTTACTTAAGAATGGTTTAGCAATCTTAGATTTATCTAATTTAATTAAAACAACTCTCCAAAATAGCGCAATGCTATTTATTAATCCTAAATTTAACAAAAATATCTACTTGAAAAATAAATAAAAAACCAAATTTTTTGAAAAACTGCTTGTATAGTTATTTAAATTGAGTTTTAATACCTACCTAACATATAGGTTATGTAAACAATGAAATGTAACTGACACTAATGTAGTGGTAAAAGGTGCTTATGTTCAATCTTCTTTTGTACTGTTGTAGATAGTTTAAATGAGCTCTTGAAAGTTAAGAGCTTTGATTGAGGGTATAGAGATTTATGCCCATTCAAATATCTCAACCAAAGGAAAGATAAAAGTGAAGATTTACGACAGCATAACTGACATGATTGGCAGAACACCATTACTAAGACTAAAAGGTTATTCAAAAACTCAAGGATTAAATAATTCAATTATTGCTAAGTTAGAGTCTTTTAATCCTGGCGGATCTGTAAAAGACAGAATAGCTTTAGCCATGCTAAAGGCAGCTATCGCTCAGCATAAGGTAAATAAAGATACACTGATCATTGAACCTACCTCAGGTAATACCGGTATTGGTTTAGCTGTAGTTGCAGCTTCATATGGCTTAAAACTTGTGATTGTAATGCCTGACAGCATGTCACTTGAAAGACGTAATCTGTTGCGAGCTTATGGTGTAACCCTAGAACTTACACAAGGCTCTTTAGGTATGAAAGGCGCAATTAAAAGAGCTCAGGAATTGCATTTAGCCAATGAGAACTCTTTTATTCCTTCTCAGTTTGACAATCAGGAGAATAAGAACATTCACTATCTAACCACTGGTCCTGAAATTTATGAGGACACAGAAGGTAAGGTTGATGTTTTAGTTGCAGGTGTGGGTACTGGTGGCACTATCTCAGGTACCGGTAAATACCTAAAAGAGAAAAATCCTGATTTAAAGGTAATAGCAGTAGAGCCTGCGCGCTCACCTTTCTTATCAAAAGGATATACAGGTGCCCATAAAATTCAGGGCATAGGCTCAGAGTTTATCTCTAACAATCTAGATATAAAGCTCATCGATGAAATTATTGATGTTGATGATACAGATGCTTTTAAGACCGCTCAGGATCTAGCAAAATTCGATGGAGTACTAGCAGGAGCTTCATCAGGAGCTGCGGTATTTGCAGCTACTTCAATTGCTAAAAGAACAGAGTTTCAAGACAAAAATATAGTGGTTCTGCTCCCAGATACTGGTGAGCGTTATCTATCAACTCCGGTTTTTCTAAAGTAAAGAAAGAGTAACAAAATGATAGATAAACACGAATCAATTACTGCAAAGATTTGCTCATTTGTAAGAGCCTATCACTCAATCTATTCACATGAAAAGATTTTTGATGACTCACTAGCTTATGACCTTTTAAGTCAGCATGAGTATTTAAAAGTAGGTCAGTTAATTGAGCATAATTTTGATGTAAATAAGTATGACGAGAACTATGTGTTCAATCGCGCTCTAATTGATGACACGGTAAACAAGTTCTTAAGTCCTATACCACTGTCACGCATCAGATACACTGAAGACAGTCTTTATGAATATGCAAAGAATGGTCCTGTTCAGTATGTGTTATTAGGTGCAGGTCTTGATACCTTTGCGTTTAGAAATACCAATTTAAATATTGAGATCTATGAGTTAGATCATCCAGATACAGGTTATTACAAGAAAGAAAAGATTAAATCTCTTGAGTGGGTAGTACCAGAGAATGTGCATTTTGTGCCAATTGATTTTAATAACCAGAGTATTGAAGAAGTTCTTTCAAACTCAAGTTTTGATCCACGTAAAAGGACTTTCTTTTCAATCTTAGGAGTTACCTATTATTTAAGTTTAGAGGTGTTCTCAAAGACCATTGAGACTTTGTCATCAATTACTCAAAACGAATCTGTGATCGTTTTTGATTATCCAGATGACACAACTTTTACCTCTGATATGAACTCTGATGTAACTAAGCTTCACCAAATGACAGAGCTTTTAGGTGAAAAGATGGCTCATGGTTATAAGTTTAGTGAGATTGAAAAGTGCTTTAAAAACTATAAAGGCAGGGTTTTAGAGCATTTGACACCAGAGGATATCAACAAAAAGTATTTTCAAAATCGACATGATGGCATGCAAGCTTATGCAAACGTGCATTTAGTCAAAGGAATAATAGAAAAACAGAGGAAGTATTAACTATGGCAGATTACAAATTTATCGATTCAGCAGTAATTCACGGTGGTATCAGCACTGATCCTTATACTCAATCAGTAAATGTACCAATTTATCAGACCTCAACTTTCAGACAGGAAGGTATCGGTTTAAATCCTAAGTGGGAGTATGCTCGTACCGGTAATCCTACTCGTGCTGCTCTAGAGGCTTTAATTGCTGAGTTAGAAGCAGGTGTTGCAGGTTTTGCATTCGCCTCAGGCATGGCCGCAGTATCAACTGTGTTAAGTCTCTTCAAATCAGGTGACAAGATCTTAATCTCATCCAATGTATATGGTGGTACCTACAGAGTTTTAGATAAAGTATTTAAGAACTTTAACATTAACTTTGAGAGTATTGATACTAGTGATTTAGCTTTAATTGAAAGCAAGATCACACCTGATGTAAAAGCTCTTTATATTGAGACTCCATCAAATCCTTTATTAGACATTACTGATCTTGAAGGGGTAGCTAAATTAGGTAAGAAATACAATCTGCTTACCATAGCTGATAACACCTTCATGAGCCCATATTTACAGCAACCTATCAAGTTTGGTGTTGATATTGTTATTCACTCAGCTACCAAGTATTTAGGTGGTCACTCAGATTTAGTTGCAGGTTTAGTTGTCGTAAACTCTGAAGATCTAGCTAAAAAGATTGCTTTCTTACAGAACTCAGTAGGTGCTGTATTAGGACCATTTGATTCATTCTTACTCATTAGAGGCATTAAGACCTTATCTGTAAGATTAGACAGACATACAGATAATGCTCTAAAGCTAGCAAAATTCTTAAAGTCACACAGTGAAGTTTCAAAGGTTTACTATCCAGGCCTTGAAGATCACAAAGGTTATGAGATCAACAAAAATCAGGCTCGTAACGGTGGTGCCATGATTTCTTTTGAGTTAAAGGTAAATCATGATGTAAACAAGTTCTTTAAGTCTTTAAATCTGATTTCATTAGCTGAAAGCTTAGGTGGTGTAGAGAGCTTAGTATGCCATCCTGCTACCATGACTCATGCTGCAATTCCAGCTGAGGTTAGAGCCAAAGTAGGTATTACCGATAACCTCATCAGATTATCAGTTGGTATTGAGAACTTTGAAGATCTTAAAAACGATCTTGATGCTGCAATCAAGGCTTCGGAGAAATAATCATGCATTACTATAATTCCATGCGCGACCTTATCGGTCATACTCCATTAGTAAAGATTAACTACGCCTTTGAACAGGTAGAAGGCGTAAACCTGTTTGCAAAATTAGAGTATTACAATCCATCAGGATCTGTAAAAGACAGAACTGGTCTTTATATGGTTGAAGATGCCATTAAAGATGGCAGATTAAAGCGTGGCTCTACCATTGTTGAAGCTACAGCTGGTAACACTGGTTTAGGTGTAGCTTTTGCTGCCTTAAATCAGGGCTTTCATGTAATTTTTGTAGTACCTGAAAAGTTCTCTGAGGAAAAACAGATCTTAATGAAAGCATTAGGAGCTGACATTATCCATACTAAACGTGAAGACGGTATGTTAGGTGCTGCAGCTAAAGCTCAGGAGTTACTCTCTGAAATTAAAGACTCAATTTCATTACAGCAGTTTAAGAATATGTCAAATCCAAAAGCTCACTATGAGACCACAGGTCCTGAGATTTATCAGGATCTTGATGGAAAGATTGACTATTTAGTAGCAGGTGCTGGCTCTGGTGGTACCTATTCAGGTGTCGTAAAGTTCTTAAAAGAAAAGAACCACAATATTAAAGGTATCTTAGCTGATCCTGTAGGTTCAACTATGGGCGGAGGTGAGCATGCTGACTATGACATTGAAGGTATTGGCAATGACTTTATTGCAGATACCATGGATATGTCATTAGTCGATAAGGTCATCAAAATCAATGACACCCAAGCCTTTGATGGTGCTAGAGCCTTAGCTCGCCATGAAGGTATCTTAGGCGGTTCATCTACAGGTGCAGCTTTTAGTGCCGCTTTAAAGCTAATCTATGAGCATCATGTGAAGGGCAATATCGTCTTTATCGCACCAGACAGAGGCGACAGATACTTCTCAAAGCATCTGTATGCTTAAACTTTAATTTTATCTACCTCAATTTAATACTTACAGTACATCCGATTACAATATGAGCTTTTGCCTGCAAAGCTCTTTTGCAGGCTCTTTTTAGTAAGCTCTTAAGTCTTCTCTTTATCTTCTAATCTGTTATAGTATACATAAATTCAAAGTTATAACCATTCCTAATTTTTAGCTCTCAATAAGATATCTTTATGGAATACAAAATACTAAATAACGGTCTTAAGTTGCCTATAGTTGGCTTTGGTACCTGGAATGTAAGAGGAAATACTGGAATAAAAACGCTTTTAAAGGCGCTTGAGTGTGGCTACAGACTTATTGACACCGCAACTATGTATCAGAATGAGGATATTGTGGGGGCGGCTATAAAAGATTTTCAGCTCCTACGACAAGAACTCTTTATTACCTCAAAAATCTACAGACCAGATACAGACTATCAATCAGCCTGTAAGAGTATAGAACGCTCATTAAACAAGCTACAGACTGATTATCTAGACCTTATCCTCATACATGAGCCTTATAAGAGCAGTTGTGAAATCTACGAAGCAATGATTGAGGCTTATAAACAAGGTAAAGTCAAAGCTATCGGTGTATCTAATTTTAGTAAAGAGTTTTATTTAAACTTCATAAAAGAGACCAAAGTAATACCTGCTGTAAATCAGGTCGAATCACATGTATATTATCCTCAGTTAGAGTTAAATGCGTGCTTAAGAGCTCATGGTACTTTGATGCAGTCATGGGGCTCGTTTACAGAAGGCAAAAAAGATATTTTTAATGAACCTATCTTAGTAGAGATAGCGCTAAAGCACCACAAGAGCAGTGCTCAAATAGCCTTAAGATATCTTGTGCAAAACGGTATAGCAGTAATTTCAAAATCATCTAGTGTATCTAGAATGAAAGAGAATCTTGAGATCTTTGATTTTAGTTTGGATGAAAGTGATCTTAAAAAGATAGGGACACTTGATACAGGCAAATCACTTTTTAACTGGTACTCATAATTTGATATGCGTTGAAAATCTCACTTAATCATGCTGAATTTAAGTCTTTTTATTTTGTTTTAAAAAGTTATAGCTATATACTGTGAGTGGATTTATTAAGACAAAGCAATTATGAACAGACAGAAAAAACTCGTTATTTCAGTATTAAGGTACGTATCTATATT
Source organism: Succinivibrio sp. (assembly GCA_050873645.1). GTDB lineage: Bacteria > Pseudomonadota > Gammaproteobacteria > Enterobacterales > Succinivibrionaceae > Succinivibrio. The sequence goes on from JBNMJE010000013.1 coordinate 30,845, forward strand.
CTTAAATTTATTTAAGGATAGTGGATACCATAAGATCCTGTCACCATTTGATGGCAATATTGTACCTTCTGATATGATTGCAGAGTCAAACATCTCACGCGATGTCTTTGGTAATTCTTTAGGTATCCAACCTGTTGAGAATGAAGTTCATTCTCCATGTGCCTGTATCGTTGAGAGAATTTCTCCTGTAGGCAATGCCATGCTCTTAAAGGTAGGCAATGCACATCTCATCATCAACGTAGGGTTGGAGTTTGAGAAATACAAAAAAGATTTTTTTAAATTAAATGTAGTTGAAGGTCAGAGAATTTCTAAAGGACAAAAGCTGATGTCCTTTGATATTGAAAAGATCTACTCTGTTGATACTAACTTTGTATGTACAATTACTGTAAAACAGAATCGTACCTCAAGACATGTTAGCTTTATTAACGCCAGACACGTATCCTTTGATACCATCTTATGTACTCTTAACGTGCTGTAGTTAAGAGCACTAATTCTAAGCTTTTTAAATCTTCTAGATCATGTAGTCGTTTGAGTACATCTCAATCTGCTTGTCTAAAAGATCCTGAAGAGTAATTGAATCTAAATAATCAGTGATGAGTTTGTATAAGCCTTGCCATACAGGTAGAGTTACACAGTTTGCACTTCTTTCACAATTAACAGGATCACACTCTAAACAGGCTACAGGAGCTAAATTACCTTCAGTTAAACGTAAGATTGCGCCTAAGGTATATTCAGATGGTTCTTTTGCTAACTGATAGCCACCCTGATAACCGCGAGAGGTTTTTAAAAAGTTAGATCTGTTTAATACAGGAATGATCTGCTCTAAGTATTTTTTTGAAATGTTCTGTCTTTGAGCGATATCTTTTAAAGTAATAAAGCCGTTGTTACGGTGTTCTGCCAAATCAAGCATCATGCGAATGGCATATCTTCCTTTGGTCGAAATTTTCATGTGATCTTTCCTTTAACTCTTAATACTTATCATTTTACTAGGATTTATGGTATTTTTAAAGAGTGAAAAAAATATTACAATGTGAATAACGTATCAGAACCGGCAAATATAGAGGCAATTATGACCTTAACACAACTTCATTATGCAATAACAATTTCTGAAACCGGATCATTTAATAAGGCTGCTCAAATTCTATATGTATCTCAGCCAAGTCTTTCAAATGCAATCCATGATCTTGAAGATGAATTCTCAATTTCCATCTTCCACAGATCAGGTCGTGGTGTCAGCCTCACCAATGAAGGTGTTGAGTTCATTACCTACGCAAGACAGGTTTACCATCAGTACGAATCTTTATTAGATAAATTTGGTAAGAACGGAACCTTAAAGAAAAAGTTTGGTGTTTCAACTCAGCACTATTCTTTTGCCACCAAGTCCTTTGTGGAGATGGTCAAGAAATTTAATACTGCAGAGTATGACTTTGCTATCCGAGAGACCAAGACTCGTGAAGTTATCGATGATGTAAGCTCATTAAAGAGTGAGATTGGTATTTTATATTTATCAAACTTTAACCGTAATATGATATTAAAGCTCTTAAATTCAGCTGAGCTTGAATTCCATCATCTAATTAACTGCCAGGTTTATGTATATCTTTACAAAGAGCATCCATTAGCAACCTACAAAGAAATCCATTTCTCTGATTTAGCTGATTACCCAAGCTTGTCTTTTGAACAGGGTGATAACAGCTCTTTCTACTTTGCCGAAGAAATCTACTCAACTAAAGAGTATTTAAGAACCGTTAAAGTAAATGATAGAGCCTCAATGCTGAACCTAATGCGAGGTCTTAACGGCTTTACCTTGTGCTCTGGTATTATCTGTCAGGAGTTAAACGGTGATGATTATGTAGCCGTTCCATTTAAACCTGATGAGGGCGATGAGGATGACAATATGAGCATTGGCTATATTGTAAAAAAGAACCAGATCTTAAGTCAGATGGGTACTTTATACATCGAAGAGATCAAAAACTACTTCCGCCGTTACGGACTGTCTGATTAAGCTCAATTGCTCCGTTCTAGAACAATTTTAGGGCAGAGCCATGATTTAGACAGACTAAATTCAATTCTATGACATTTAAAGGAGCGACTTTGGTTGCTCCTTTATCATTTATCCTCAGTTCACTCTATTCTCATTTTTCAACTTTTAACTTCTACTTGCTTCCTTACAAGCGCTTATATAAGCCATCGAGTCTTTTTGAAATTCTATTT
>JBNMJE010000014.1:0-30059 GCA_050873645.1 Succinivibrio sp.
ACATGAATCCTTATTTAATATGATGGGTATTGATCCTGTAGTGCTTCAGAATACTAAACTCAAGAAAGCTACTTTAGATGATGATATGGGGTTAACTGTTTCTGAATGATTTCGTGTAAGAACAAAAACGAGATCTTAGGGGTACAAATGTTTGAGGCTCACAAATGGAAAATTTGAAGACAATGAGCCACCTAAGAGATTTTCAAAAATTTTGATTTGGAAACTTGTAGATGGTGCCCAGAGACGGAATCGAACCGCCGACACGGGGATTTTCAATCCCCTGCTCTACCGACTGAGCTATCTGGGCAAAAAGAAATTTTTCAGAATTTTAAGATGGTGCCCAGAGACGGAATCGAACCGCCGACACGGGGATTTTCAATCCCCTGCTCTACCGACTGAGCTATCTGGGCAACGGCGGTTATTAAATCATATAAGCCCTTTTCAGTCAAGAAAATTTTGCCTTAAAAGAGCATATTTTTTTATTAGACTTAACAAATGCGTTATATATCGGATTTGTCAATTTACCTTTACAGGTGCAACTATCTGAGTTTGGTAAGATTATCTCTCTGGCTTATAAACATGACGGCCTGATTTTACGTAATAATCCAGAACTTCAGAGCCTTCTTCTAAAAGAATATTACCAGCTACTTTAATACCTCTCTTTTTGAACTCATCAAACCAGTGAGGTTTAAAGCCTTCATCAAAGCCGGTAATACGCTCAACATCACCTGATGGTACACCAAAGTAAACATTCTTAATGCCTGACCACATAATGCCACCTAAGCACATGATGCAAGGCTCTGCATTTACATATAAAGACAAATCATATGATGATAAGTCAAAGTTCTTATAGTGAGCGCAGGCTGCCATTACAGCATTCATTTCAGCATGCTTTACACAGCAGTTGTCTTCCATCACGCTGTTAGATGTACCTAATACGAAGTTACCTTCTTTATCGTAGATCTCTGCATAGAAAGGACCTTTACCATTTAAGATACCTTCTTTAGTTTTCTCATGAACTCTTTTCATGATCTTTTCTAAATGCAGCTTATCTAAATCTGTAAGCTCGTAGTTTGCAACGATAGACATTTCATTCCCCTATATTACTTATAACTTCTACATACAAAACATAACATCTACACACAAAAAAGCCCCGTCATTGACCTAATCAACAACGAGGCCTTTAGCTATATTATTCTATTAAACGAATCTGCCGTGACATGCTTTGAACTTCTTGCCAGAACCGCATGGGCATGGATCATTGCGTCCAATGTGCATACCAGCGTACTTCTTAGCTTCTTCACGCATCTTAGCTTCTTCATTACGCTCTTCAATAGCTTTCTGTTCAGCCTCTGCTTCCTCAGGTGACTTTAATCTTACCTGAATTCTGCAAAGAATTGATACAACCTGATCCTTTAAGTTATCAAGCATCTTTGAGAACAGATTGAATGACTGGATCTTGTACTCGTTCTTAGGATTCTTCTGAGCATAGCCCTGAAGGCCGATACCCTGACGCATGTAATCCATTGCGGCTAAGTGCTCTTTCCATAAGGTATCAATGCACTGTAACATTACCTGCTTCTCTAACTGTTTCTGATTCTCAGGACCAATTACATCGCACTTCTTCTGATACATCTCATGACCTAGCGCAATGATCTTCTCACGAATATCATTCTCTACTAGCTTGTCATTCTCTTTCATCCACTCAGCTACAGGAGCATCTAGGTTGTATACAGCAGCTAAACGCTTCTGTAAACCTTCAAGATCCCACTGCTCTGGTAAAGAGTTTGGCTGAATGTAATCTGAGATAACGTTGTCTAAAACATCCTCGAAAATAGTATGGATAGTTTCAGAGATATCCTTACCTTCTAGCAGAGCATTACGCTCTTCGTAGATAACCTTACGCTGCTCGTTAGCAACATCATCGTACTCAAGTAAGCTCTTACGGATATCAAAGTTACGAGTTTCAACCTTACGCTGAGCTGACTCAATAGCTCTAGTGATGAACTTATGCTCTAATGGCTGACCATCGTCCATACCCATCTTCTTCATGAAAGCCTTTAGCTTCTCTGAACCAAAGAGCTTCATTAAGTTATCATCCATTGATAAGTAGAAACGAGATGAACCAGGATCACCCTGACGACCAGCACGACCACGTAACTGATTATCAATACGACGTGACTCATGACGCTCTGAACCGATGATATGTAAACCACCAGCTTTTAGAACATCATCATGGCGCTTCTGCCAATCAGCTTTAACTTTTTCTACCTGTTCAGGAGTTGGGTTCTCACCTAAAGCTGCAATATCAGCCTTTAAGTTACCACCTAAGATAATATCAGTACCACGACCTGCCATGTTAGTAGCGATAGTTACAGTACCAGGACGACCTGCCTGAGCAACAATGTAAGCTTCCTTTTCATGGAACTTAGCATTTAAGACCTGATGCTTAATACCTAACTTATCCAAAAGGTGTGATAACTTTTCAGAGTTCTCAATTGAAATAGTACCAACTAGTACTGGTCTGCCTTTAGCGATTGTCTCTTTAATGTCATTTACAATTGCTTTGTACTTATCATCCTCTGTTAGGTAGATAAGATCAGGCATATCCTTACGGATCATTGGTCTGTTAGTTGGTAAAACTACTGTCTGTAAACCGTAGATCTGCTGGAACTCATATGCCTCAGTATCAGCAGTACCAGTCATACCAGCTAGTTTCTTGTACATACGGAAGTAGTTCTGGAAAGTAATAGAAGCTAAGGTCTGGTTCTCTGAATGGATCTCTACACCTTCTTTTGCCTCAATTGCCTGGTGTAAACCTTCAGACCAACGACGACCTACCATCTTACGACCGGTATGCTCATCGATGATTAGAACTTCACCGTTTTCTACAACGTAGTCAACATCTCTCTTAAATAAGGTATGAGCTCTTAAAGCTGCCATTACATGGTGTAATAAAGTAATGTGCTCAGATGAGAAGAGCTTGTCGCCTTCTTTTAGAAGACCTGCTTTAATTAAAGAGTTTTCGATCTTGATCTGTCCGCGCTCAGTTAAGTAAGCCTGCTTGATCTTAAGATCTAAGGTATAGTCACCTTCGCCTGTATAAGTTTCTGTATCTTCTTTTTCCTGGAAGATTAAACCTGGAATTAACTTATCTACAGCCTGGTATAGTTTTGAACTGTTTTCAGCAGCACCTGAAATGATTAAAGGAGTTCTTGCTTCATCGATTAAAACAGAATCAACCTCATCAACTAGAGCATAGTTAAGTTCTCTTTGAACTTTCTGCTCTAATGAGTAAGCCATGTTGTCACGCAGGTAATCAAAACCAAACTCATTGTTAGTACCATAGGTAACATCACAAGCATAAGCTGCTCTCTTCTCTTCTGGGTTCATACCAGGGATGTTAACACCTACGGTCATACCTAATAAGGTATAGAAAGGTCTTGACCAGTCACTATCACGACGAGCTAAGTAATCGTTAACTGTAACAACGTGAACACCCTTGCCTGATAAAGCGTTTAGATAGCAAGGTAATAAAGCGGTTAAAGTTTTACCTTCACCAGTTTTCATTTCAGCAATACGGTTTGCATTTAGAACAATACCACCCATGAGCTGAACATCGAAAGGACGTAGACCTAATGATCTCTTGGCAGCTTCTCTTGCTACTGCAAAAACTTCAGGCAAAAGAGCCTCTAAAGACTCACCATTAGCTACACGTTGTTTAAACTGCTCGGTAAGACCTTTGAAGTCCTCATCTTTTAAGGACTGATACTTGCTCTCAAGGGCATTTATACCCTTAACAATCTTTGATAACTTACGAACAGTTCTCTGATTACTACTACCAATGATCTTGGTAACGATGGAAGTGACAAACATTTTTATATTTCTTAATAATTGATCAATTAAATTAAATTTATGAATAAAGTAATAATTTCGTAATTATACCTTATGAGGCATAACAAATTCCGTACTTATTTATGTATATGCGGACTAGGTTCAGAAATTTCAAGCTAAAAAAGGTAAAGGAAGGACCAAAAAGGCAAAAAAAAGAACAGCCTTAGCTATTCTCTTCATTTGGAGCGGGAAACGAGGTTCGAACTCGCGACCCTAACCATGGCAAGGTTATGCTCTACCAACTGAGCTATTCCCGCATCCGATGTGAGACATTATAGATTATTTTTTTTATACGTCAAGAAATTTTTTAATATTTTTTTTTGGCAACGCCTTATCGTAGCTTCAAATGTCTTTACAAATAGTAAGTGGGGTCATTTTCTTGCCTATTTCTATCAAAGGCCACAAAAGGCTTATATATCAATATTCATACTACTTAAATAGGTAATTTATAAAAACTACCTTTTAATCACATCTTAACTTAACAATTATTGTAATATTTTCACTTATTATACAATATTGACCTTATCACCATTATAAAATTTTAGCTTATAATTCAAAAATATTAGTAATGTTTATCGTTAACATTCTTTGTATAAAATTATTTTTTATTTTTGCAATCAACACAACATAATTTGTATTTTTTATAAAACAACTGTAAAAAACACTCTACAATCTATCTTAGTAAGATAAAAAATTAAATAAGAACTATTTCTATTAAATTCAAATATCTATCAATTAAATATAACTACATAAATATGATGAAGTTTTTAATGCAACGGATGCAACATATACAACAAACGAGGGGATACTTATGTCATTTCTTAACAACTTGTCTTTCAGAATAAAGATCATTAGCAGTTTTTTCTGCGTGATCATCCTTACCATCATTCTAGCTACCACGGCTTCATTAACCATTTCCTCATCAAGATCACATACCATCGACAAAATTGATGCGCTAAACGTTAGATATGAAAGAACAAGAAGAGCTCTAGACTCTTTCTATGACATGAACTTCCTTGCAAAAGATCTGGTATCACAGAACGGTAACAAACAGGATCTTATAGGCAAAGCCAATGCAATTATGGAGAGAATGCAAGCTTGTGCCGATGCTTTGCAAATGAAAAGATTCCCTAAAGAAATCGGTACAATTAAAGAGAGCACAAAAGCCTACTTAGATTCATTTAGAAATGAATTTGTTCCCCTCATCCAGGCTGATAAATACGTTGAAGCAGAAAAAGTCTTCATCGACTCTTTAAATCAGGACTTCATGATCATCTGTAACAACATGGTTACAGTAAACGGAAATCAGTTAAGAGAAACTCAAAATGCGATGGCATCTATTAAGAGTTCAGGTACACATATAACTATCATAAGTTGTACTGTGTTTGAGATCTTGATTGCTATCTTTCTTACCTATTTAATTGCTAATAACTTAAGAGCTCATATCAACTCTATTTCAAAGCTAGCTAAAGAATTAGCTAAAGGCGATATGACTAGAACTCTAAACACTAATAGACGTGATGAGTTCAAACCTTTAATGCATGCTTTAGAGGAGATGAGAGCATCATGGCAGAAAGGTATTGGTGATGTGATACATTCAGCTTCTAAGTTAAAAGATGTTATTGGTACCTTAACTAATACCTCAGACTTAATCAGCAATACAGCATCAGATAATCAGAACAGAGCATTAACTGTTGCAGCTGCATCTGATGAGATGGTATCAACTACTCAAGATATTGCTAAAAACTGTGAACACGCATCAGCTGCAGCAGAAGAGTCTGCTAAAGCTACAGAAACCTCAGTAGGTAAGATTCAAAACGTCATTGACAAGATCAATGAGCAGGTTATCAAATCAAGAGGAGATGCTCAGTTAGTTCAGAAACTGTCAGATCAGGCTCAAAAGATCGGTTCAATTGTTCAGACTATTGATGACATTGCAGCTCAGACAAACTTACTTGCCTTAAATGCCGCTATTGAGGCAGCTCGTGCAGGTGAAGCAGGTAAAGGCTTTGCTGTGGTAGCTGATGAAGTTCGTGCGCTAGCATCAAGAACATCTAACTCTACTCAAGAGATCACTAACATGGTTCAGATGGTACAGGCTGATGCAGGTCAAGCTGATGAAGCTATGCAGGTGTCAACCAAAGTTATGGATGCTATGGCAAGTGAGAGTGGTGAAATTGAAGAAATTTTAAATACTTTGACCACAAAGGTTAACGAAGTTTCAGGTCAGATCACTCAAATTGCAACCGCTGCTGAACAGCAGACAGTAGCTACCTCTGAGATTTCATCTAACATGAAACAGATAACCGATGGATCAAAAGATTTAGCTGAAGATCTTGTAGAGGTAAATGAGGACATCAAACAGACCAATACCCAGATTTCAGTTTTATCTAACATGGTTTCTTCATTTAAAGTTTAAATGAAAGCTTAAAAAATTAAACTAATAGCAACATTGCACACTTTGTGCACGCAAGATAAAGCGTACTGTAATTCACCGCGGTGCGCTTTTCTTATGTGATTTTTAACTGATTTTTAAGTATTAATTACGAAAAATTAACCTTCTTATTAAGAATTATTGTTATCTACTTCATACTTTTACATAACAATTTGTGAAATTGCCCCAATATTGCACTTTTTTGTGAATTATTTTGGATCACTGCCGACTATATTAAATATAACCGTAAGAAAGACGGTAACACAAAGCAAACAAGTGACCTAATAAAAACAAAAATATGAGGGGGGCGCTATGAGTTTTTTATATAGTCTAACTATTAAGAAAAAGTTAATTCTAAGTTATCTATCATTAGTTATTGTGTCCATTATCCTTTCATGGACATCAATTGCAAACTGTCTTACCAACAAAGACGTTGCAGGCTTTGTACATACAACATTATCCGAGCGTTATGGCAGAACCAGAGCCACCGCAGATTATGCTTTTGCTGTTAACAGTATTATTCAGAGCATTAATAACGGCGCCTCATACGATAGTGCAAAAGCATCACTTAATGACAATGTATCAAAGATGCAAACTGCAGCTGACAAGTTGCAAATGGCAAGATACCCAACCGAAATTGGTGCTGTAAAGAAAGCCACCAACAACTTTATTGAGCTCTTAAACACTCAGTACATTCCTTTAATTGAAAAAGGTGAAAAAGATAAAGCAACACTGTTCTATACATCTACAATGCTAGCTGATTTCATTACCATTCAAGAGAATGTTGTAAAGGTAAATGGTTATCAGATTGCTGTATCAAAAGAACATGTAAAAGATATTACCAGTAACACACCTTTAGTTATTGCTGTATGCTTAACCTTATTCTCTATCCTAGTTGCAGTAGCCATTATCTGTACTATGCCAAAAGCAATCTCAGATATCATTGGTCAGTCTGTTAAATTTGCCTCAATACTTGCTTCAGGCAAATTAAACCAGGAAATTATTAACCGCCGACATGATGAGTTCAGACCTCTTTTAGATGCTTTAGAGAAGATGAGAAAATCTTGGCAGGCAAACATTTCTCAAATTCAAAGTGTTACTAAAACCGTCAACTCAACTATGCATGATATTGACGTTTCATCTACAGAAATTCGTCAAACCGCAGAAGAGAACCAGTCCCATTCATTAACAGTTGCAGCAGCATCTGACGAGATGGTATCCACCACAGCAGATATCGCTAAAAACTGTGAACAGGCATCTGCTACATCTAATGAATCAGCTCAAATCACCTCAAACGGTATTCACAGAGTTCAGGATACCATTGATAAGCTAGATAGACAGGTACAAAAATCAAAGCAGGATGCTCAGTTAGTTAAGAACTTAGCCGAGCAGGCTCAAAAGATCGGAACCATTGTTCAGACCATTGATGACATCGCATCTCAGACTAACCTACTGGCTTTAAATGCCGCTATTGAGGCTGCCCGTGCTGGTGAAGCTGGTAAAGGATTCGCAGTTGTTGCTGATGAAGTTCGTGCCTTAGCATCTAGAACCTCAGCATCTACTCAGGAAATTACCAGAATGGTATCTCAAGTTCAGAATGATGCTAATGTTGCCGATGAAGCTATGCAGACTTCTGTAAAGGTTATGGATGGTATTTCTGAAAAAACCGGTCAGTTGCATTCAATTCTAAGTGAAGTAACCGACAAGGTAACTGAGGTTAATGCACAGATCACTCAAATTGCAACAGCAGCTGAAGAGCAGACAACAGCTACCTCTGAGATTTCTTCAAATATGAAGAACATTACAGATGGTACCAAGAATCTTGCTCAAGAACTGCAAGTTGTTAATGAGAACATCTCAAATACTCATGGCGAGATCAGTAAATTATCTGAAATCGTTCATATGTTTGAGATTTAATACGCGTCTAATTAGACTTTAGAACAACCTAAAGCACAGGTCATATTCGCTAGAATATGACCTGTTTTTATGACCGCTTAATCAAATAAACACTTTCTTTTGCTAAATTTCACAAGATTTTGATAAAATCTTCGCAATTTTTTTATATTCTTCTATTATTCACAGACTACAGACACTTTATTTGTTCTGAGTAGTTTGTTCTGGAGAAGCAATGTCATTTACATCATTTCTTTTAAAAACTGTAGAAACTATTACCCCATTTACAACCTTATCATCTCTGTCAGCAAAGCTTACAGATGTGCCAATGGGCAGATTTACTCAATTTTTAATTAAGAACTTCATCAAAACTTTTAATATCAATACTGATGAAATTGCTAATAAAGATCTTGAGTCATATAAGACCTTTAATGATTTCTTTATTAGAAAGTTAGAAGAGAACGCAAGACCTTTAGATAAAGACTGTCTAGCTGTATGCCCTGTAGATGGCACCATTGGTCAAGCTGGTAAAATCACTAATGGCAGACTGATTCAGGCTAAAGGTATCGACTATTCATTAAAAGCTCTAGTAGGTGGTAACAGCATCGATTCAGAACAGTTTGAAGATGGTCGTTACGCTTGTATCTACCTCTCCCCTTCTAACTATCACAGAATTCATATGCCAATTGATGGAACCTTAAAGAAAGCTATTCATGTTCCAGGAAGACTATTCCCTGTTGGCAGCAGAAACATTTCTAATATGCCTGATCTGTACACCGTAAATGAAAGAATGGTGTGCTTTTTTGAGACAGCTGTAGGTCCACTATGCGTTGTAATGGTTGGTGCTGCATTAGTTGGCAGTATCCACACTACATGGGGTGGCACCGTAAACAGAAGAGTAGGCTTAGAAATAAAAGACTACTCAAATGAAAACATTCACTATCAGAAAGGTGATGAAATTGGTTATTTCAAATATGGCAGTACTGTTATCTGCCTATGGGGTAATAACCAAGGTGAATTACCTTCAGATATTGAAGCTTCTCTACCTGTAAAAATGGGCAGATCACTTATCGTTTCTGCTCAAGAAAAGTAGAGAATTTCATCAAAATTAACCAATTTTGAGATTTTAGATTTTTATCTAGTATTGTAGATAATATTTTATATTTATTTTCAAATAGTTAATAAAAACTGACATTTAAAAATAAAAAAAAATATCATTTACAGTTATAATTACGTTGTTTTTTTGCTTGCTAACCTTGGACTCTGTTTTTATTGTGCAGAGATCCTTACGGTAATTAGGAGATTCACGTGGAAAAATATCAAGCCGATGTTGCGATCGTGGGTGCTGGTGGTACTGGTCTTCGCGCTGCTATTGCAGTTGCTCAGGCAGACCCTAAATTAAGAGTTGCACTCATTTCCAAAGTTTACCCAATGCGTTCACACACTGTTGCTGCCGAAGGTGGTGCTGCAGGTGTTGTTCGTGATGACGATTCATATCAGAAACACTTTGAAGATACAGTAGCTGGTGGTGACTGGCTATGTGAGCAGGATGTTGTTGAGAAGTTCGTTCACCAGGCACCTGAAGAGTTATACCAGTTAGAGCACTGGGGTTGCCCTTGGAGCCGTAAGCCAAACGGTGACGTTAACGTTCGTCGTTTCGGTGGTATGAAAGTACCTCGCACATGGTTTGCTGCTGATAAGTCTGGTTTCCACATGTTACATACCTTATATCAGACATCAGTAAAATTCCCTTCAATTCAGCGCTTTGATGAGCACTTCGTATTAGATCTTCTAGAAGAAGATGGTCAGTGCCGCGGCGTAGTTTGCTACGATTTACAGAACGGTGTATTCCGTCAGATCAATGCAAAAGCTGTATTCTTAGCTACCGGTGGTGCAGGTCGTTGCTACCTATTCAACACCAACGGCGGTATCGTTACCGGTGATGGTATGGCTTTAGCTTATCGTCACGGTGTTCCATTACGTGATATGGAATTCGTTCAGTACCACCCAACAGGTCTTCTAGGTTGCGGTCTGTTAATGACAGAAGGTTGCCGTGGTGAAGGTGGTGTTCTATATAACAAGGATGGTTACCGTTACTTACAGGATTACGGTCTAGGCCCTGAGACTCCTGTTGGACATCCAAAGAACAAGTACATGGAATTAGGTCCTCGTGATCGTCTATCACAGGCTTTCTGGAACGAGTCAAAGAAAGGCCGTACCATTAAGTATCCTTTAGGTGAGGCTGTTCACTTAGACTTAACTCACTTAGGTGAGAAATACTTACATGAGCGTTTACCTCTGATCTGTGAACTTGCTATGACTTACTCAGGTGTTGATCCTGTTAAGGCTCCAGTTCCAGTTCGCCCTGTTGTTCACTATACCATGGGTGGTATCGAGACTAACGGTAACACCGAGACTCGTATGCCAGGTCTATATGCTGGTGGTGAGTGTGCATCTGTTGGTATTCACGGTGCAAACCGCTTAGGTTCTAACTCATTAGTTGAGACCATCGTATTCGGTAAGATCGGTGGTGACGCTATGGCAGAACACGCTCATCAGTTAAAGGACTTCGATTCACCTGAATTAGCCCGTCAGGCAGAAGCTGCTCAGAAACGTGCTTTAGACCTGTTCGACGTTAAGGGCACTGAATCACAGTCTAAGATCCGTCACGAGATGGGTCAGTCAATGGAAGAAGGCGTTGGTATCTATCGTGAAGAAGAGTCAATGCAGAAGACCATTGATACCTTAAAGCAGTTACAGAAGCGCTTAGTAAACGTTGGTATCACCGACCGCGGTCGTGTATTCAACACTGAGTGGATGAACCGCATCGAATTAGGTTACACCTTAGATGTAGCACAGTGTATGGTTCACTCAGCTATCAACCGTAAAGAGTCACGTGGTTCACATCAGCGTTTAGATGGTCCTAACGGTGCATACAAGCAGCGTGATGACGTAAACTTCTTAAAGCACTCATTAGCATTCAAGCAAGATGGTGCTGATGAGCCAAGAATTGAACTAAGCGACGTTAAGATTACAACCTTCCAGCCTGCTAAGCGTGTATATGGTGCTGAAGCAGAAGCTGCTGAAGCCGCAAGAAAGGCAAAGGAGGCTAAATAATGGAATCACAGCAGAAAACTATGAAGATCACTGTTCTTCGCTATCGCCCAGAGCAGGATAAGGCTCCTTGGGAGCAGACCTTTGATGTTCCTTATCACAAGGACACATCAGTTCTAGAAGCTCTGTTCTACATCAAGGACAACTTCGAGCCTAGCCTGTCATTCCGTTGGTCATGTCGTATGGCTGTTTGCGGTTCATGCGGTATGATGGTTAACGGTGTTCCTCACTTAGCATGTAAGACCTTCTTACGTGACTATGAAGGCAAGGACATGAAGATCGAGCCATTAGCTAACTTCCCTATCGAGCGTGATTTAGTTGTTGACTTATCAGATCTTATTGAGAAGATTGAGCGTATCAAGCCTTACATCATTCCTGATGCTAAGAACGCAAATATGCCACTGAACAAGAACTTCAAGCAGACTCCTATGCAGATGGAAGCTTACTTACAGTTCGCACAGTGCATCAACTGCGGTTGCTGTTACGCAGCTTGCCCTCAGTACAAGCTGAACCCTAAGTTCATCGGTCCTGCAGCTTTAACTCTGCTATACCGTTACAATGTTGATAATCGTGACGCTGGCGCTAAACTTCGTGCACCATTCCTAAATTCAGAGGAAGGCGTTTGGGGCTGTACCTTCGTAGGTTACTGCTCAGAGGTTTGTCCAAAACGCGTAGATCCATCTTCAGCTATTCAGTTAGGCAAGAAGATGTCTGCTACAGACTACGTATTCAACATGATCAAACCGGAGCACTAATAAAATGAGCGAAGTAAAATCATATCGTAAGCCATACAACCCACCTGTTAAGAAATTAACCTGGTGGTTAGATAACCCATTCTACATCTACTATATGGTTCGTGAAGGCACTGCTGTGCTTGCATTACTAGCTGTATTAGAGATCGTATTTGGTATCTTCATGCTAGCTTTATGTGAAGTTGGCTCAGCACCTACCTTAACTGGTGTTGCTCCATACATTTGGTACTTACAGAACTTCCTTGGTAACCCTGTTATCATCGCAATTAACGTTGTAATCCTAGTTTCACAGTTATTCCACGCTGTAACTTGGTTCGCTTTAATGCCAAAGGCTGTTCGTGTATTCATGAACAAGAACTCAACAGAGCTTCTGCCAGAGTGGGTAACCAAGAGCGCTTTATACTTAGCTTTAGTTGGCGCTACTGTAGTTATCTTGGCTGTTGCTTTCTTAACCATTTAAGGAGAATTCACAAATGCGTCAATTCCTTCCAACTCGTTCAGACGAGCCAATGTACTGGTTAATGTTCGGTGCTGGTGGCATGGTAGCAGCTATTGTATTACCTGCAATTATGGTAGTTCTGATCGCAGCAGGTTTAACCAGCTCAGATCTACAGCACTGTGTATTAAACTTAGGCCAGGTTTACAGCATTTTCAGTAACTGGTTCCTAAGCCTATGCGTATTTGGTGTTGTATTCTTATTAAGCTTCTATGCTTTACACAGAATGCACCACTCAAGCCATGATTTTGGTATTCACTCAAAACTAACATGGTACATTGCATACGGTGCAGCTGCTGCAATATCATTTATTTCCCTAGGTTTACAGTTCTTAATGTACGTTAAGTTCTTTTAATTAAAAGAAAAAATTAAGTAAACTTAAGTTAAAAAATCGAGCAATAAAATGCTCGATTTTTTTTGATATTGTTAACAAAATTTAACTATTATTTATTTTGAATTCTGCTATAATTTGCGTGAATTTTTACAAACTACATTCTTCAATCTTATTACTCCGCTAGGAGAGCCTAAATATGAAAAAGACTAAAATGGTCTGCACTATCGGTCCTAAATCCGAGAAGCGCGAAATTATGGAAACCTTACTAAACTCAGGCATGAACGTAATGCGTCTGAACTTCTCACACGGTGACTTCGAAGAGCACGGTGGTCGTATCACAAACATTAACGCAATCATGCAGGAAACTGGTAAAGTTTTTGCTGTTTTATTAGATACCAAGGGTCCTGAAATCAGAACTTGCGATTTAGAGAACGGCGAAGATGTTTCTTTAGTTACTGGCGATAAGATCACTTTAACTTCAGACAGCAAGTTTGTTGGTAATAAGACTAAAGTTGGTGTTACATACCCTAACTTAGCAAAAGACTTAAAAGTTGGTGCAACTGTTCTATTAGACGACGGTTTAATCGGCTTAAAGGTTATCGAGATCAAAGGCGAAGACGTTGTATGTGAAGTACAGAACAACGGCGACTTAGGTGAGCACAAGGGTGTTAACCTGCCAAATACTCACATTTCTATGCCATTCTTATCAGAGAAAGATAAGGGCGATTTATTATTCGGTATCAAGCGTGGTGTTGACTTCATCGCTGCTTCATTTACCCGTACTAAGGAAGACGTTTTAGATATTCGTAACTTCTTAGACGCAAATGGCGGTAACGATATCAAGATCATCTGCAAGATCGAGAACCAGGAAGGCTTAGACAACTTCGAAGATATCTTAGCAACTGCTGACGGTATCATGGTTGCTCGTGGTGATATGGGTGTTGAGATCCCTGCTCAGGACGTTATCTTCGCTCAGAAGCACATCATCAAGCGTTGTAACCAGGCTGGTAAGCCAGTTATCACTGCAACTCAGATGTTAGATTCTATGATCAAGAATCCACGTCCTACACGTGCTGAGGCAGGTGACGTAACTAACGCTATCTTAGACGGTACTGATGCAGTTATGTTATCAGGTGAGTCAGCTAAGGGTAAGTACCCACGTGAGGCTGTTCGCACCATGAACACCATCTGTGAGCGTACTGATGCTTACTGTGAAGAGAACCACGGCAAGGTATTCCCAGCTGTTGTTTCAGCTAAGACTGTTACCGATTCAGCATGTTTAGCTGCTGTAGAAGCTGCTGATGCTTTAAATGTACCAGTTATCGTTGTTGCAACTGAGCATGGTAATTCAGCTCGTGCAATCCGTAAGTTCAACCCTAAGGCTGAGATCTTAGCTTTAACCCCTAACGTAAAGGCTGCTCGTCAGTTATGCGTAACTCGTGGTGTAATGCCTAAGATTGTTGACCGCATTTCATCAACTGATGAGTTCTTCCAGTTAGGTAAGAAGTTAGCTGTTGAGATGGGCTTAGCTAAGGCTGGCGACAAGATCGTTATGGTAAACGGTGCTTTAGTTCCATCAGGAATCACCAATACCATGTCAGTTCAGACTATCTAATAGTAGTCAGTACTGAAAGAAGTGGGGAGCTTTGCTCCCCATTTTTGTATCTGATGAAAGAATACTTAAAAACTCTATCCCCTACTCTACTATCGCTATCCATTTCTCATCGCGATGAGCTTTAAAACACAGCTTTAACTGCTCTTCGTTATTCTTTTCAAGTGCTAACTTTGGAAACTCATTCTCAGAGAAATATGCTGTCTCTGTAGTCTCGATATTATTCTCAAAGTGGCCGCCTTTTAAGGAGCACTCAACAAAGATCTTGCATACACCATAAGGATATAAAGGAGAGTTATGCTTTGCTCTGTCCTGAACGGCAATAAGCTTTTTAACCTCAACATCAAGACCTGCTTCTTCTTTGGTCTCTTTAATGGTGTTTTCAGCCACTGATACATTGTAGTCACACCAGCCACCTGGTAAGGACCAAGTACCATTCTTTTCATGAACTAAAAGGATCTTGTTATCTTTAAAGATTGCAGCACGGGTATCAATCTTAGGAGTTTGATAGCCAATCTCATTACAGAAAAGCTCTTTTACTTTCTCAACTTTAAGATCTGATATCTTTGACATCATCTGAGCTGAAATATCTCTAATCTTTTCATAGCGCTCTTTGTCAAAGACATCTTTTCCGTAAAACAATCCTGCCTGAGCAATGCTCTGTAATTCTTTTGCCCAGGAAATAAATAACTCGTTATCCATAAAGGTATTCCTTAGTTTTATCATGATGTGTAAAGTTATAGGATAAAGATAACTAAAATCATATCAAAAAACATCCTGTTACTACTCAAAATATGTAATAACAGGATTGATATATATAAGGTTAAGAATATGAATTTCTAGTAATCAGGAGAATTTAAAATTTCCTGATTAGTTTTATCTTTAATATCCTGAGGGATCTGATCCCAAGCCTGTTTAATAGGTAGGATTAGATTGATAACCTCATCAATTTGAGAAACATCCAGTGATACTGAGGCTTTGCCAAGTAACTCTTTCATGTAATCATAAAGAGCATACATTCTGTCAAATAGCTCTGGATTTCCCTTTCTATCTAAAGCAGTCTGCAAACCATTGATAATACCAATAGCTTTGTCGATTCTATTAGCCTTGTACTCAAAGTCATTGCGCAAAATAGCGCCTTTAGCCTGAGACAGGCGTTCAATCAAACCTTCATACATCATCTGTATGATTCTGTGAGGATCAGCTACAGAGAGCTCAGCCTCAAGGTTTGTGCGCTTGTAAGCTTTTAAATTACGTCCGTACATTTGATCTCCTGCAATCAAAAATACTCATTTACTTATTTATATTATCGTGCAAATTGGAAAAATGTTTAGCTCCAATTTACAAAACTTATGTCCTGAAATACTTGTGAGGTAATGATCTAAGTTAAAAATCACGTTTGTGAAGGCTATTCTAACAGAAAAAGACAAATTTTCATTTAAGACAGTTTGCTCAATTTGACAAGAAAATAGGCTTTTTTAGAAAAATTGACAATATTTTGAAAAGATTGTGCAAATTTCTTACGCTCAAGATTTTTAAAATTAAGACATAGATAAAGAGAACCATAGATTTATGGTCAAAAGATTATATGAAGAAGAGGCTTATATGAGTAAGGATCAGAAAGTTGTTGTAACCGCAGGTCGTGACATTTTAGGCAAGTTAGCACCAGAGTTTGCTAAATACAATGATGATGTACTGTTCGGTGAAGTTTGGTCTGACAGCACTTTAAATTTGAAGACACGTAGCATGCTTACTGTTACTACTTTAGTTGCAAGTGGCATTACTGACAATTCTTTAAAGTTCCATTTACAGAATGCTAAAAAGAATGGCGTATCAAAAGAAGAAATGGCTGCCATGATTACTCATGTAGCTTTCTACGCTGGCTGGCCTAAAGCATGGGCTGCATTCAACCTGATTAAAGAAGTTTACAGTGAAGAATAATTTTAAAGCTTAATGTAAGGAGCCCTCATGAGACTTACAAATTCTATTAAAGCTGTAGTTGCAGCTCTTAGTATTACCCTTATAACTCCAGCATCTGTTGCAATTGCAAGTGACAATAACAGCCAAAAAGTAGTGGTTACAGCAGGTAGAGATCAATTAGGTAATTTAGCTCCAGAATTTGCCAGATATAACGATGACATTCTCTTTGGAGAGGTCTGGTCTGATAAAACATTAAGCTTAAAACAGCGCAGCATGATCACTGTTACAACCTTAGTAGCAAGTGGCATTACTGACAGTTCTTTAAAGTTCCATTTGCAAAACGCTAAAAAGAATGGCGTAACCAAAGAGGAAATGTCCGCCATGATTACCCATATTGCCTTTTACGCAGGATGGCCTAAGGCATGGGCAGCATTCAATATGATTAAAGATATTTACAAAGATTAAGAGGATTTTATGAAATACACAGATAAGGCACAATTTGAAAAAGCAAATGTATTTGGTACAGGCAATCCAAACACAGCATATGCTCAGTATTTTAAAGGCAATTCATTTTTAAACCTATTATTAAAACCAGGTGAGCCTTTTGTAGTTGCAAACGTTACCTTTGAACCTAGTTGCAGAAACAACTGGCACGTTCACCATGCTACAAATGGTGGTGGTCAGATCTTAATCTGCACCTGTGGTGAAGGCTGGTATGTAGAAGATGGCAAAGAGCCTGTAAGTTTACATGAAGGTTCTGTAGTCTTTATTAAGCCTGAAGTAAAACACTGGCACGGCGCTAAAAAGGACAGTTACTTCTCTCATATTGCTGTAGAAGTTCCAGGTGAGAACACTTCAAACGAATGGCTTGAAGCTGTCTCAGATGAAGAATACGCAAAGTTACCATAATCAACATTAATTTTTCACTATTCATAAGGAAAGGAGTTTTTATGAAGTTTTCAAAGCTGATTAAGTGTCTAACACTAGGAGCTATTATGAGTTTTTCAGTAAATTCATTTGCAGCTACAAACGACATCGTAGTTTATTTCTCTGCATCAGGTAACACTAAGATTGCGGCTGAAGCTTTAGCTAAAAAGCTTGATGCAAAGGCTTTAGCTATTGAAGCTAAACAGGTATATACCGATGACGATTTAAATTATAGACAGGATGATTGCAGAGCTAATGTTGAGATGAAGACTCCTGATGTAAGACCTGAGATTGCAAATGACTTGTCTTCAGTTAATGACAAAGAAAACGTATATCTAGGCTTTCCTATCTGGTGGGGTACAGCTCCTAGAATCATTCAAACCTTTATTGAAAGCTATAATCTTGAGGGTAAGAAAATTTACCTGTTCTGCACTTCAATTGGCAGCTCAATTGACAGATCATTATCAGATCTGAAGTCTTTATATCCAAAGTTACACTTTATTAAGGCACAGAGAATAAAGTTAGGTTCAGCTGATGCTGATATCGAGGCTTTACTGGCTAAATAGGAATTTAGCTGCGTAGGTTAATTAACTGAATAGGTTAATTAGCTGAATAGGTAAATTAGCAAAATAAACTCAAGTTTCTAATTATTCGTTAGAGAGTCCTAAAAAAATTTGACCTGAAAGTTTTCGCTTTCAGGTCTCTTTTTTAGGAGGTATAGATTTTAAGACTAAGCTTTTTCATCAAAAAGAATACCTTTAGTTTCAGCTTCCTTTTTAGAAACAGCTGTATTTTCTCTCATATCCTTTAAACGCTCTGCAAGCTTTAAGAAGTCCTCAGATGGGATCTGACGGACAAGCTTTTCTGTATTAAGATCAGTAACCTTAACTACAGTATTCTCAGTATTTTTATCGATACTGAATGCAAGACCAATGTTCTGGCGGTTCAGATCGTTTTTACGTTCCTGAGCTACCTTCTCATTATGCTCCTGCATATATTTTGAAAGCTTCTTTTCTTCATTAAGCTTCTTAGCAGTCTCTTTTACTACCTCATCCAGATCGGAAGTCTGGGAGCTTTTAGCTTCAGTATTATCCTTATTTGCATAAGAATTATCTTTAACTGCCTGAGTATTTTGTTTTTTTACGTCATCAGCGACAGTATTATCTGCTTTTGTTGTCTGAGTATTAGCAACATAAGCTTGATTAGCTACAGATGACATTGAATTAGAACTAGTAATAGTAATATCGCTCATAGCTAGCCTCCCCTCTTATCGAGAGGTAAAATTTTTTTCTCTCCTAAAGAAAAGTAATATTACTCTTCCATCTGTACTCTATAACGGACACTTTTTTTAAAACTTTAAGAAAATTTAAAAATTTTTTTGGAGGTGGATTTTTTGTGAGCAATCAATATGATAAAAAGCAAAATGCGCTACCAACTTAAAAAGTCGATAACGCATTTTTAAATTCTTTGACTAAAAACAGGCTTAAGATGCAGTGAGCCTGATATGTAATGCTTATGCTAAAAGACGAGCTGCATCAAAACCGTTTAAGTTAGCCTGAACAGAGTTGCCACTCTTGCCTAACATTGCAGCGATATCAGCTACCATGCTCTTTGCATTGCTTGCATCAATCTTAACCGCACTTGCTGAATCTGCACTGTGAGCTCCAGTCTGTAAATTTACAACTGATGAAGCGCCAGTATTAACCTGTGCATTGCCCTTAACAGTAGTATTAGCTACAGTGTTAGTGGTGTTGTTAGTAGAAACAACGGTGTTTGCATTTGCAACATTTGTATTTAAGTTAATCATATTCTCTTCCTCTCACTAATATTATTATATGTAATCAAACAGAGACTGTTTAGATAACATGCTGTAAATTTGACGTGAAACAGCAAGTTGATTTTGAGACTGAACTAAATCAGATGCTGCTTCGAAGGCATCAACCTCTGATACCTTTGCTTTTGATTCGGTCTTAATGTCAGATAAAGACTCATTTGAATCTAAGATGGTGCTGATGGTGTTCTGTCTAGCACCAATCTGACCACGATATGAGTCGTACTGAGTCATAGCGATACCAACTGACTTTTGAGCTTTAGCAATAGCTGCGGTCTTTTCAGTGTTGCTCAAAGTAGGATCGTTAATCTTATTGACAATATCTGTTAGCACATTAAGCATGTTGTCAGTATTAGGTGGATCAAGATCGATACTGATGGTACCGGCATAATTGTCAGCACCTAAGGTAAACTCCATGCCCTTAACATTGATAGTGCCGTTAGACTTATCAACTTCACCCTGTTCGATGACCTGACCGTTCTGATCTTTTAAAGAGAACACTCCGTCAGGAGTTACATCAATGGTTAAAGTATTATTAGCACCTAAAGCACTTGAGTAATACTGCTCATATAAATCGCCAAAGTCACCATATGAACTGATAACTGCACTTGAAATAGCAGGGTTACCAGTAACTGTCATAGAGTCTGCTGTACGGCAGTTTTCAAAGATATCCAAACCTGAATCTGATACCTGAACGGTTACACTAGGTGATACTAAAACACTTCTAGTTGAACCATCAGCCTGACACTTATAGTGACCATCTGAAGTTAAGGTATAAGTTGGAACGTCAGATTTAGCACCTGAGAAGATGTACTCACCTTCGGTGTTCTGAGTATTCATTAAGTCATATAAATGATCACGTGTCTGAGCAATCTCAGCTGCCAGAGCCTTTAAGCTACTGTCATCATTTGAGCTGTCAACACACTGAATTAAACGGGTGTTGATGCTAGACAGAGCAGACCACATTGACTCTAATGAAGTTTCCTCTTCAGATAAAGTGTTTGCAGCCAGGCCACCGTCTTTAGAATACTGGGTATAAGCTGCAATCGCACCTTCGTATTTAACCTTAGATGCCATGCCTGATGGATTTTCACCAGCAGTGCTGAACTTTAATCCAGTGTTATAGCGTTTAGCTGATTCATCTACAGTTGAGTTAGCCTTCTGAATATAGGAGAGGCTACTGGTAAACTGCATGGTTGTTGAAATTCTCATTTAGCAGCCTCCTTTAGAATGAACTGATTAGAGAGTTAAAAATAGTTTGAGAAGCTTCGATGATCTTTGCGCATGCCTGATAGGTCTGCTGATACATCAATAAGTTTGTAGCTTCTTCATCAAGGTTTACACCTGCATCTGACTGATAAAGTTTGGTGGTTTGCTCAAGCTTTGCAACAGCTGCTTCCTCATTAGCACTAGCGGTGGTAATTGATGCTCCTAAGTCTGCTAATAAGTTAGCGTAACCGTCGTTGAAGGTAGTAGTCTTTGATGAACCTGTGGTTCTGGTAATGCTCTTGCTTCTAATCTGAATTAAAGCAGTACCATTTGAGTTATCAGCCTGACCACCCTCGTTAATTTCAATTGAGAACTTATCCTCTTCTTTTACGGTACCGCTGATGGTGATGTCATAACCATAATCCTTTAGAGCGGTATTGGTATAGGTACCAGTTGCAGCATCATAAGTTACAGCATTTGCTAAAACGTTGGTACCGTTACATGAAGCAGGAGCTCTACCTAAAATATTGCCGTCAGAATCTTTTACAACATAGTTGCCGTCAGCATCAATTACGATGTTAGTTGGAGCACCTGCATTAAATACAGGCTTACCGTCAGCACCTACTGAAACACCATAGTTTGCACCGGTATTTGAACATCTTGATAAAGAAGCTGTTGCATTACCATAGTTGTTTGAAGCTGTACGAGTTCTTACTGCTGAAGCAAAAGCAAAATCCTCTGGCTTTGAAACATTTGACTTAATATCAGTACCAACCATTAAAGTAGGCTGTACATAGAAAGTTGTACCTTCACCCTTTAAGGTTCCGAAATCTTTATTAAATGATAAGGTGATACCGTAATCATCTAAACTTACAGAGGTAGCATTATCAGGGATATTACCAATCTCATTGGTGATATCAACTCTCTTGTCATCAGCATCAACTTTGTAAATGTGCATCTCTCCACCATTGAAAGATACCTGGAAAGAATAGCTCTGCACATTTGAGCCCTGATTCTCATTGAATGAGAAAGCGATGCTGTTGTCAGGATTATCTGATCTGCCAAAACCGCCAGGAATTGTCAAAAGATCGTCGCCTGCGATATCTTCTAAGGTGAAACCAGCTTTGTTCTGAACATTTAAAGCATCAGCTAAAGATACTAAGGTTTTACCTAACTCACGCATGGTAGCGCGAATTTCTTTAGTTGAATTTAAGTAACCACCTAAAGAACCACCAATGTTATCGCTTGATAACTTAACATGGCTCTTATCCTTACCTGAGTCATAAACGCTGTCATAGGTTAGGTAGATATCACTTTTAGTTACATCAAACTTGTTCTGTTCTTGGGTAAGTTTTGCGTAAACATCACCGTTGGCAAGTAACATACCTGAGTCCATATAGACTTCATAGGTACCGTCCTGTTGCTGTTTAACGTTAATGCCTACATAGCTTGACAGATTGTTAATTAAACGGTCACGCTCATCTAACATCTGCATGTAGATTTCGTTGTTAGTAGCGTTATCAGAAATACTTAGAGTTCTTATCTGATCGTTAATCTTACATATTGATTCAGTCAGAGAATTTATGTCATTAACGTTGTCTGAAATCTGGTTGTTAACTGTATTTAAAGACTCAAGCATAGAGTTGTTAGCTGAATTTGCTCTTTCAACTAAGTTCTCTAATTGAGCTTTAGCAGCTGATCTGTTAGCAGAAGAGGAAGGATTATTAACTGCTGTTGATAATTCATCAAATACAGAAGTAGCTGCATTAGCTAAAGACATGGTTGAATCAGACAGAACCTTGTCTGCTGTATCCATACCTTCTTTATAAGCAGAATAGTAAGCTTTAGTACCAGTATCAGTGAACATCTGACGCTGTACATACTGGTCATAAACACGTCTGGTATAAGTTGCGCCCACGCCCCAATCTACACATGAAGTGTAAGTCTGAGTTTCTTTGCGAACGTAACCGTCGGTGTTTACATTGTTGATGTTGTTAGAAGTAGCATTAAGCAGCTTCTGACTGTTTAAAACACCATATTTACCAGTTAGGATTAAATCGACTGACATTTTATGACCCCTTTATGGCAACTGCCAAGTAATTGGCAACTAATTGCCTTTTTTCCTCTTCTATATATCCATATGCTATTTGTATGCCATAAATGCAATTTTGCGTGAAATTTTTTTAAGTTTGTCGGCGTAGTTAGGATCAGTAGCGTATCCAGCTCTTTGAATTTCCTCAAAATATTCATCAGGAGAATAACTTTTCCCGACTGCTTTTTCGTATCTTGGGTTCTCTTTTATAAACTTTAAGTAATCCTTCATACTGTCTAAAACGTCAGAATATTTTCTAAAGGAGCTTACTTCGCTTACAAATTTGCCATTTTCAAATTCTGGAGATGCAAGTTTCTCACTCTCACCAGTCCAAGATGAATTAGCTTTAATACCGTAATAGTTATTACCTGCTGACACATGTTGTCCCCAACCGGTCTCAAGAGCTGCCTGAGCTACCAGTACTAATGGATTAAAGCCTAAACCTTCAACTGCCTTTAGAGCATAAGGCATCATCTTTTCAACGAACTCTTCTTGTGATTCAAAGCTTGACATGGTGTTAGGATCAGGCAAGCCTTCATACATCTTACGTAATGAGGTGATACTGCCCTTAGCATCAATGTGGCTGTCAAAGAACTGACTTGCACTGATGTTAGAACCTTTGATGTAAGCCCCCTGCTGATTGCCAGAAACTGACATCTTATCAAGTTCCTTCATTAGTTCTTTACCCTCATCGCCTAAGGATTTGGCAAACTGTTTTGTCAGCAAATAAGTAATAGAGTTTTTGTTCATGCCCTCTTTTTTGGTCATAGTAGCTACGTTTTGCTGAGCTAACATATCCTCAAAGAAGCCTGAATATTTTGAATGTAATGGTGAATCTGGATTGATGGTGTCGTTAGACTGACGCATAGCATCTACCCAGTACTGATTTAAGATAGACTGGAACTGTTCAGCTGCAGCTTTTAGAGCTAAAGCCTGTGACTTCTTATCACCTAAACCTAATTCCTTAATCTTTTGGAGGTTACGATGATCGCTGACAAGGCCCATATCAGGACCTTTATCTGTAGATATCATTAAATCATCGCTCATAACACACCTATATACTTTCAGTTATTTGTTATTGATTAGTTGTTATCAGTTACAAACTGTCAATTATCAATTTATTGACAAAACACTTAGATAATCGATATAAAGCAATTAGTGTGCCATTTAGATTAAGTACGGATCCACAAAGCGTCAGATAGTGTGGATAAATAGCTAGAGGCAGGAGGTTATCTGCTTATACAGATAATTTCTTTAAAATAGCAAAAAACATGCAGAAATAAGCGATTTTTGATTGTAATGACAACATAAAGCACCTAGAATATCGTCAATTTTGACGAATTTATCTTTTAGATGCTTATCATTACAATTACATCTTACTAACTTAGAGCTACGTAATTTCATGTTTAAACTTACTCAATTATCTAATAAAAAAAATCAAGATGACTTCAACACTCCATTTAGAGAACTCTTTAAGATTCATATTTTTACTGATGAATTTTTTCTGCATGAAGACTCATTTTACTTTAGATACCTAACAGATGCTCTTAACATCGAGGTTCCTGGTTATGCAAGTTCAGCAATGAGCTTTTTCAAGCCGGGCTATGATGGGCTTATAGAGTTTTACCAAAAAGACACATTAAATCTGTTCGAAAAAGCCATACCTGGATCATGGAGTAGTTTTTATCGCCTAAAACCAGAATATCTGCATGATGCAAGAAAATCATTAGTACATACTTATACTGCTTTTTATAAAAATCTATTAGTAGCGATTGATGATCTTATTGAAGTGTACGTATCTGAAGTAGATGATTCACCTTACGAGCTATATCATGCAAAAGCTCTAATTAAGATGTATCTAAATGATCCTAAAGAAAAGTTAACTCCTCTTGAAAGAGAAGCATCTATTCAGTCCAATGATAATAATAACTTAAGATCATTAAGTTACTTGACTCAAGATACAGCTTTCACCAAAAACTTATCTAAAGAATACTTAGAGTTAATTCAGGATATATGCGCAGATAAAGCGCTTGAAATGGAAGAGTTTAATGCTTGCGCTAACTTAGAAGATCTTAATATTCCTTTCACCTCTACATTAGGCTCTTATTTTAAAGAAGGTATTACTAAAGAAAATATAAAAGATCCTTCAGTTGCAATCTATGAAAGTTTCTTTAAAGGTGATTTTGAAAAGTTAAAAACAGAAACTTTAGCTTACAGAAAATTTTTTAAGAAAGAACTAAAACCTTTAAAATTCTTAAATAAATTTCAAGTGCTGTTGCAATTATCAAGAATGAAGACTAACTCTGATATTTCAACATTAAAAAGAGAAATTGGAGCAGTAGAAAAGAAACAGTACTTACAAAATTCAACCTACCAAATAGCTTGCAGTGCTGTTTTGTATTTGAATGACAAACAAAACGGACAGGAAAATAAGTTCTACAATAAATATTACGATGTTGATGATAGTTGGCTTGGATACGAGACTGATTACATTAAAGAGTCACTAAAAAATGCTCGTTCATGGATTTACCGCTTACCAATATTGTGTGCAGTAATTGAGGAAAATCCTAAGAAAAAATTTGACTCTAAGTTAGTTCGTGGCAATTTTAATTTCATAAAAGATCATTTTCCTGCTCTAGCAAAAAGACTATATAACACTTTAGCGTCTATAGAGAAATTTAATTTCTGCCCTGAACTGAAAAACGATGAGTTTTTTGACTTTACAAAATTAGTTGATAAAAGCAATATTTGGAGATCTCAATTAGACACCATTATTGATGTACTAAAAATCAACAAAACCAAGAAAGCTACAAGTAAAAAGTCTGCTGAAAAAGATGTAGAGCAAAAACACTTGGCATGGGTGTTTGATTTAAAAGGTCACGATAGTCTCGCTATTGGTGCAGAGGTAATCACTTGTGATAAGGATGGCTCTGATGTCTCATATGAGTCTGACTACAATATAAAAGACTTCTTTAACTCTAGAAGTTCAAAGCATACCTATCTTACAGATCAGGATCGAGCTATTGCTTCAAACTATGAAAGAGTTCAAGGCTACAGAAGAAACTCTTTTGAATATGTATTCTCATCAGAAAGAACCTTGCCATCTTTGGTAGGTCACCCATATCTCTATTTAAACAATGAAGAAGGAGAATATTCAAAGCTAAGAATTGAAGAACACAAACCAAAAATTGAAGTTACTCAGGAAGGAGATAACATCAATGTAAAAATGCCTACAGGCAAATTCGGAACTAAAACAGTAAACTTTGATATAGATGAAAAGAACGGCGTTCTCACTTTCAGAAGATACGAAAAGATCCATACTGAATTGAAGAATGTTCTAGGTTCACATGGAGCTACTTTTCCTAAATCTGCTTTAGACGATATCTTGTCACTAGGCAGAAGCTCTGATGTTGAAGTTGATTTCAACATTGACTCTAATAAGGTAAAAGCAGTTTTCAAACCTACTGTTTTACTGTCATCAGGTAAGGAGTTCACTGCAAAAATCAGAATTAAACCTGTTGATGATGCCGCTTGTCCTTACAAGATCCCTGCAATTGGTGAAAGCTCAGTTATCTTTAATCAGAAAAACTCAAACATGCCTGTAATTGCATCTAGAGATTTTTCTAAAGAGGAGCAGGCAACACAGGATTTAATTAAAGCTGTAACTAAACTCAATGACTTCTATGATGAAGGCGAATATGTATATTCAACTGATTCTGTTGAAGACATGTTAGCTTTATTAGAGCAGATTAACACTCACAAAGACTTGTGTCAGATGGAGTGGAATGAAGGCAAGAAGATGTATGTTACAGGTTCTATCAGTCCTTCAAGCTTCTCATTAAATGGAGATATCACTGCTCAGGATTACCTCTCTATTTCAGGTAATGTAACTTTAAGTGAAGATAAGTACATATCCTTAAAATCACTCTTACGCTCTTTAGATGATTCTAAAGGCAACTATATCAAGATTGACGATGAGCACTTTGTTGCCATTACAAGTGAACTTAAAAAGAAATTAGAAAAACTAAATGCTCTTACAGTAGCTGGTAAAAAGGATGAACTGTTAGTTCACCCACTAGCAGGTAAGATGGTTGAAGACTTAGTTGATGATTTAGATTGTAAGTTCACCGATAAAGTTACCTCTTTAATTACCAAACGAGATGAAGCTTTAAACATGGAGTTTAAGGTACCTAAGACCTTAAAAGCTCAGTTACGTTCTTACCAGGAAGAAGGTTATGAATGGTTATGCCGTCTAGCTCACTGGGGCGTTGGTGCATGTTTAGCTGATGATATGGGTTTAGGTAAGACTGTACAGACCATTGCTGCAATGCTTAAGATTGCAGTAAAAGGACCTTCAATCATTATTGCTCCTACCTCTGTTTGTCCTAACTGGGAGCGAGAGTTAAACAAGTTTGCTCCAAATCTTAAGGTATCAAGACTTAAAGAAGCTGATGACAGAGCCAAGACTGTTGAATCTTTAGGTGCAGGTGAAGTTTTAATTGTAAGTTATGGTCTGTTCTCAATCGAGTCAGAAATTCTTTCAAAAGTAAAATGGCACATGGCTGTATTTGATGAAGCTCAGGCTTTAAAGAACTCTTTAACTCAAAGAGCCAAGACAGCTACAATGATCAACGCTAAGATGAGACTTGCGCTTACCGGTACTCCTATTGAAAACAATTTAGATGACTTATGGAGTATCTTTAACATCATCAATCCAGGTCTTTTAGGCACCAAGCAATCATTCCATATCCGCTTTGCTGATGCTCATAAGAACAAGGTTGCAAACAGAATGTTAAAGCTCTTAATCAGTCCATTTATCTTAAGAAGATTAAAGGGCGATGTTCTAGATGACTTACCTCCTAGAACCGAGCAGGTAATCACTGTTGAACCTACACAGCGTGAGCTGGAACTGTATGAAGCTTTAAGACTTTCTACACTTGAAGAGTTAGAAAAGAATAAGCTTGCTCCTAACAAAGCCGGTCAAAGAAGATTACAGATCCTGTCATCTTTAACTAAGTTAAGACAGTTCTGCTGTGATCCAGCCCTGTTAGGTAAAGAATTAAAAGCTGGCGACAGTTCCAAGACCAAAGCTTTTGAAGACTTATTAGATGAGGCTTTAAGTGGCGGTCACAGACTGTTAGTATTCAGCCAGTTTGTAACCTACTTACAGAAAATTAAAGCTGTTTTAGATAAAAAGAAGATTAGCTACCAGTACCTAGATGGTTCTACTACTGAAAAGAACCGTGCTAAAGCTATCAATGAGTTCCAGGCAGGTGAAGGTGATGTCTTCCTAATCAGTCTAAAAGCAGGTGGTCAGGGTCTGAACCTGACCGGTGCTGACTACGTGGTGCACTTAGATCCATGGTGGAACCCAGCAGTTGAAGATCAGGCAACCGATCGTGCCTACAGAATTGGTCAGACCAGACCTGTTAACGTCATCAGATTAGTTGTAAAAGACTCTTTAGAAGAGAAGATCTTAGAGTTGCATGCTAAAAAACGTGAGATTGCAGCAGACTTCCTAGAGGGTACCTCTAGTGTAGCAGCTGAAGCTATGAAACTCTCTGAACAGGAACTTTTAGACTTACTAAATTAAGCTAAACTTTCTTAAGATAAATTCTGATACAAAGGCTGCTTTTGCAGCCTTTGTTTTTAGTTGATAATTTAAGCTTGTGAGTAAAGAAGATGCTTTAAAATAGACTCTCTATAAGTTAAGGCTTAGCATGAACCTTACAGCTTAGTGAAGTAACTGTAACCTTATAAACAGCAACAGCTTTCATCATGAGCTTAGGAAAGTCAAAATCGTCTCTATGAGCATACTTTTTCATAATAAGTTTAAAGGCATTAACCTTATCCTCATAGGTATCAAGAGCTTCAACTTTACCCTTTCCCATCACACACTCATAAAAGTAGCTGTAAGAGCTTGCCTTGTCTCCACCATCTAGTAACTCATGTCGGCAGTCCATTTCAAAAGATACTTTCTGAGTGGTCTTTAAAATATCTGCTTTCTTACCAGCTTTTGAGCCATGAAAGTATAGTGTCACTACACCATCTATAACTTCATAAGCAAAGTTCAAAGGTACGATATATGGAAGGTTATCCTCATCAATAAGACCTAATCTAAAACAGTCACAAGAATCGATAACTTGTAAGATTTTGTCAAAATCTGTTACTTCTCTGTCTTTTCTACGCATATTGCTTACCATTATTGAAAACGTTTTCATATAATATGATATATGATACAAAGTTTGAAAAAAATTGCACCAAAGCTAGATAAAATACGCAAGGATGTGATCTCTTTAAAATTACTGTACCACAACATAATATATGCTTGAAAAAGATTTTGTTGTAAATCTAATTAGTCAGATTTTCTAGACTTACTTTACAAAAGCATAGATTTAAAAGCTAAGCAAAATAAGTAAAGATAGATAAGTAAAACTGCAATAGTAAAACTTACAAAAATAATAACGCATTAAGAAAATATGTCAGAAAGTATTTCTTTTAAAAAGGCTGAAATTATCCCCTTTTTAAAACAGTTATCAAAGATCTTCACCTACGTGAGTCTTTTAGATGTTGCTGCTAATAAAAAGTTTGTTATCTCAGAGAATGGAGAATTAAAGACTGTTCCTGTAAGTGAAGAGGCAAATAATCCAGACAGCATCACCAAAAGAGCTTTAACTGAAAAAACTCAGATTAACAAATTTGAGTTTTTAAAACAGAATATCTTTTTTGTAACAGCAAAGTACATCCTAATTGAAGGTAAGGAGTATGTACTAGAGTCTGTTTCAATGATTAACAATGACTCTCTGTTTAAAGATTTTGGTAAGAACGATTTTATTCGCTTATTTAATGAGTACAGTGATGAGAACTACCGTGATCCACTTACTACCTGTTACAACCGCCGTTATTACGACGATCAAAAACAGTCTCTTCAAAAGGCTACTGCTATAGCCAGAGTCGACTTAGATCTGTTCAGACAGATCAAAGAGACCTATGGTCCTATGGTAGCAGATGCTGCATTAAAGACACTTGGCATAACCATGCAAAAATGTGTCAGAAAAACAGATTCCATTATCTATTTAGAAGGCGAGAAATTTCTTATCTTTTTCTACGGCATGAAACAGCCAGTTTTAAAAGGTAAGTTAGAGGAAATCAGAGCTGAAATTCAAAGGACTGTAATTCCTCAACATCCTGCTGTTAAGCTAAGTATCAGCATAGGAGGATATTTTGCCGAAAAAATTAGCATCAACGATATACCCAAAGCCCAAAAGCTTCTTGATGAAGCTAAAATGCATTTGAATTACGTTGTTGTAAATTAAACAGACCTTTTATTTACATTTGACGTGTAAGGCTTTGAACTCGATTTAGAACGTTTTTACAATCAATTATTTTAGTACAAAGTTTAATAATATTTTTTTTTAATCGAATTTTAAAGTCGAAGCGTATAATGTCGATAATTTTTTTGAATTAGATATTTATTCACCTTACATAGGAAACTAAAAATGTCATCAAATCTAAACGTGAGAGCTAAGATGTTGCTCTCTTTTGCAGTCG
>JBNMJE010000015.1:0-26904 GCA_050873645.1 Succinivibrio sp.
ACATGAGGCTGTTCGATACGCTCAAATTCAATAAATCCTCTTAAAAAGCCCATCTTAGTGTGCCTCCTTCATTGCGTTTAATGCGTTGAAGTATTCAACAGGGAATACCTTGACGAAGTGTTGCAGTTCAACATCGAAGTTTTCTAAGATCTTCTTGGCAACCTTACTTGATGTCATATTCAAGTGACGTGTTAATAAAGTCTTTAGAACCTCTTCGTCTGATTTACCCTGATGCAGAGGAATTGCAGGATCGGCCTTGTTTGCCTTGACCACATTGCTTACGTTAAATGCACCCTTAGCAATGCGTGATCTGAAGGTACCGTCCTTATCGTAAACGTAAGCCATACCACCTGACATACCGGCAGCAAAGTTTCTACCAGTATTACCTAAGACTACGACTGTACCACCTGTCATATATTCACAACCGTGGTCACCGCAACCTTCGGTTACAGCATCAGCGCCAGAGTTTCTTACAGCAAAACGCTCACCGCAAACACCGCTAAAGTAAGCTTCACCAGATGTAGCACCGTATAAGCAGGTGTTACCACCGATGATGTTCTGTTGAGGATCGCCATCAAAAGCAGCACTCTCATGAACTGCGATGATACCGCCTGACATACCCTTACCAACATAGTCGTTAGCAAGACCTGACAGATTTAAAGTAACACCCTTTTCAAGGAAGGCACCAAATGACTGACCAGCTGTACCTGATAACTTAAAGGTAATGAAGTTGTCTGGTAATTTCTTCTTTAAAGATGCAATTAAGCCTGAGGTATAAGTACCAACTGAACGATTTACGTTAACAACTGGTGAGTCAATAGTAATTGGCTTGTTATCTTCAATTGCCTTTAGAACCTTAGCTTCAAACTTCTTATCTAGAGCCTTATCAATCTCATGCTGCTGAGCGATTGCATGGTGAGCAACCTCATTAGCAAAAGCAGGATCCTTAAAGAAAATTCTCTCAAAGCTTAAGTTTCTAGCCTTAGCAAATTCGCTGTCTGATACCTTAGTTAAAAGTTCAGCATGACCGATTAAGTCTTCAAACTTCTTAAAGCCAAGTTCAGCCATGATCTCACGTACTTCACGAGCTACATAGTGGAAGTAATTCTCAAGCTGCTCTGGAGTACCGATGAACTGTTTACGTAGTTCAGGATCTTGAGTTGCAATACCAGTAGGACAGGTGTTCTTCTGGCACTTTCTCATGATGGTACAACCCATACATACTAATGGAGCAGTACCGAAACCGAACTCATCAGCACCTAACAGAGCACCGATGATTACGTCACGACCGGTCTTAATCTGACCGTCAACCTGTAAGGTTACACGTGAACGTAGCTTGTTCATAACCAAAGTCTGCTGTACGTCAGCTAGACCAATTTCCCAAGCAGAACCTGCGTGTTTTACAGATGAAGCTGGAGCTGCACCTGTACCACCATCGTGACCTGAAATTACGATATGGTCTGCTTTACACTTTGCAACACCAGCTGCAACAGTGCCGATACCAACCTCAGATACTAGTTTTACTGAGATGTCTGCCTTGGTGTTAGCAAGTTTCAGATCGAAAATCAGCTGAGCTAGATCCTCAATTGAGTAAATATCGTGGTGTGGTGGAGGAGAAATCAAACCAATACCAGGTAATGAGTGACGCAGTTTACCAATGTACTTAGATACCTTGTGACCTGGTAACTGACCACCTTCACCAGGTTTTGCACCCTGAGCTAGCTTAATCTGGATTAAATCAGCAGTTGACAGATAATCAGTGGTTACACCGAAACGTCCAGATGCTACCTGCTTGGTACGTGAACGTAATGAATCACCCTTGTGCAGAGGAATATCAACTACTACGTCATCACCTAAGATAGCCTTAGTAGAGGTTTCTTTATCGATGATGCCATCACGACGAGGATCTTCACCACCTTCACCTGAGTTTGACATCGCACCTAATCTGTTCATGGCAATAGCCATGGTGGTGTGAGCTTCAGTTGAAATAGCACCCATTGACATAGCAGAGCAGGCAAAGCGGTGGATAATGCTCTCTTCGCTTTCAACTTCGCTAATATCGATATGATTGGTCTTCTTGAACTTGAATAAACCACGGATGGTCATCAAGCGCTTTGACTGATCGTTGATGATCTGTGCATATTTCTTGTACTCAACATATGAGCCAGAACGAACTGCTCTTTGCAGGTGAACTACTGCATCAGGAGTCCACATATGCTCTTCACCGTCATATCTCCAGTTCAGATCACCACCCTGTAGAAGTGAAGGATCTTTTAGCTCAATCTTTCTGAAGGCAGCTTTGTGAGTTTCTACTGCTTCTTGAGCAATATCAAACAGACCTACACCTTCGATTGGGCTTGGTGTATTGGTAAAGTACTTATCAACAAATTCTGAGGATAGACCTACAGCTTCAAAGATCTGTGCACCGATGTATGACATGTAGGTACAGATACCCATCTTAGCCATTGTCTTGTAAAGACCCTTATCAATAGCATGGATGTAGTTATCCTGATACTGTTTAGCAGTCTTAGCATCTGGAGCTAATTCTGAGACTACACGTAATGCTACGTATGGGTGGATAGCTTCAGCACCGTAACCGCCTAAGAGGGCAAAGTGATGAACGGTGCGAGCAGAACCTGTTTCAACAACCAAGCCTGTGCTTGTACGTAAGCCGTTCTCAACTAAGCATAAGTGAACAGCTGAGGTTGCAAGTAATGCAGGAATTGCTAATCTGTCAGCTGCTACATTTCTATCAGAAATGATTAGGATATTGTGACCTGTCTTTACAGCATCGATAGCAGCAGCTCTAATAGAAGCTAATCTTGCTTCGATACCATCTTTACCCCATGAAAGAGGGTAGGTGATATCCAATTCTTTAGAACGGAACTTGTTATCGGTAAACTTGCTGATGTTACGGATCTTTTCCATTTCAACAGCATCTAAAATAGGCTGCTGAACCTCCAGTCTTACAGGAGGGTTGTTATCCATAATATTTAAAAGATCAGGACGAGGACCGATGAATGATACTAGTGAGGTTACCATCTCCTCACGAATAGGATCGATAGCTGGGTTTGTAACCTGAGCAAAGAGCTGACGGAAATAGTCATATAAGCTCTTTGGCTTGTTAGATAAAACAGCTAAAGGAGCATCATTACCCATTGAAAGAACAGGCTCTTGACCATTTACAGCCTTAGGCTTTAATAATCTTTCAACATCCTCACGGGTGTAACCGAATACGCCCATTAGAGCTTTGGTATTTAAGTTCAAACCTACAGTTGAGGTTTCATCTTTAATATCGGTTAACTTGATACGAACCTTGTCGGTCCACTCCTGATAAGGACGTAATGTAGCTAGGCTTAACTTGATTTCCTTATCATCGATGATACGACCCTGTTCAGTATCGATTAAAAGCATACGACCAGGTTCTAGTCTCCAGTGACGAGCGATTCTGCTCTCGTCAATCTTTAGAGTACCTTCTTCTGAAGCTAGGATTACTAGATCGTCTTTAGTTACGATGTAACGGGCTGGACGCAGACCGTTTCTGTCTAGTGTTGCACCGATCTGACGACCATCAGTAAAGGCAACAGCAGCAGGACCGTCCCATGGCTCCATCATAGCAGCATAGTATTCATAGAAAGCTCTGAGTTTTGGATCCATCAGAGTATCTTTTTCCCATGCTGAAGGGATCATCATCATTGCAGCCTGAGCTAATGAGTAACCAGACATAGTTAGTAGCTCAAATACGTTATCAAATGAAGCTGAATCTGACTGACCCTGGAAGATTAAAGGCCATAATTTCTCTAAATCTTTACCAAATACAGGTGAAGAAATGTTCTTTTCACGAGCCTTAATCCAGTTAAAGTTACCACGTAAGGTGTTAATTTCACCGTTGTGGGCAATCATTCTGAAAGGGTGTGCTAGTGACCACTGAGGGAAAGTATTAGTTGAGAAACGCTGGTGGATTAGAGCAATAGCACTGGTGCAGCGGCTATCGTTTAAGTCACGGTAATATTCACCAACCTGATTTGCTAATAACTGACCTTTGTAAACAATGGTACGAGCTGAGAATGATGGAATATAGAATTCTTTGCAGTGTTTTAATTTTAGGTTTGCAATCGCAATTGAAGCTGACTTACGGATGATGTACAGCTTACGCTCTAGAGCGTCGGTTACTAAGACGTCTGGAGAGTGACCTACGAAAATCTGTCTAATTACAGGCTCTTTTTCGCGAACAACAGGGGACATTGGGATGGTTTCATTTAAAGGAACGTCTCTCCAACCTAAGATAATCTGTCCTTCTGCTAAAATTGCGCGTTCAATTTCTTCTTGGCAAGCGTGTCTTGATGCTTCCTCACGTGGTAGGAAAATCATACCTACACCGTATTCACCAGGAGGAGGAAGTTTTACGCCCTGAGTCATCATATCATCACGGAAGATCTGATCAGGGATCTGAATCAAAATGCCGGCACCATCGCCCTGCAGTGGATCTGCACCTACTGCTCCGCGGTGAGTCAGGTTCTTTAGGACTTCTAGTCCCTGACTTACGATGCTGTGGCTTTTTTGACCTTTGATGTGAGCAATGAAACCGACACCGCATGCATCGTGTTCATTTTCACTTCTGTATAAGCCAGAATTAGTCATTTATGTGTCACCTTTTGCGAGTGGTATATATACAATAAGGGCCCTAAACGGGCCCTTTTTTGAAAACTTTTACAGTTTTCTTATTATTATCACCCCATTTTTGATGGGGTGTTTTTAACCCATTTCGTTAAATTATAGGCTGTAGTACAGCTCGAACTCAGCAGGATGTGGAGTTGAACGTACGCGGGTATCTTCAGCTGCCTTTAACTCGATGTAAGCGTTGATCATATCCTCAGAGAATACGCCGCCTGCAGTTAAGTAGTCGTGGTCAGCCTGTAAAGCCTTTAGAGCCTCATCTAAAGAACCGCAAACCTGTGGGATGTTAGCAGCTTCCTCAGGTGGTAAGTCGTATAGGTTCTTATCCATAGCCTCACCTGGGTCTAACTTGTTTAGGATACCGTCAAGGCCAGCCATTAACATTGCAGAGAATGCTAAGTATGGGTTTGCCATACAATCTGGGAAACGTACCTCAATATGAGCAGTCTTAGGATTGATTGCATATGGAATACGGATTGAAGCTGAACGGTTAGCAGCTGAGTAAGCTAACATTAAAGGAGCCTCGAAACCTGGAACCAAACGCTTGTATGAGTTGGTTGATGGGTTTGTGAAAGCGTTTAATGACTTAGCGTGCTTGATGATACCACCAATGTACCATAAAGCTTCCTGTGATAGACCGCCGTATAAGTTACCTGCGAAGATGTTCTTGCCATCTTTACCGATTGACTGGTGGCAGTGCATACCTGAACCGTTGTCTCCGTAAATTGGCTTTGGCATGAAGGTAGCAGTCTTACCGTACTGGTTTGCTACGTTCTGTACAACATACTTGTAAATCTGAACCTCATCAGCCTTCTTGGTTAATGAGTTGAACTCGGTAGCGATTTCGTTCTGACCTGCAGTTGCAACTTCGTGGTGGTGAGCTTCGATAACTAAGCCCATTTCCTGCATAACTTTACACATAGCTGAACGGATGTCCTGTGATGAATCTACAGGAGGAACTGGGAAGTAACCGCCTTTAACTGCTGGACGATAGCCTTTGTTACCGCCTTCGTACTCAGTAGCTGAGTTCCAAGCAGCCTCGATATCATCGATAGCTACGAATGAACCTGAAATATCAGACTTGAAACGAACATCATCAAATAAGAAGAATTCTGGCTCTGGACCGAAGAAAGCCTTATCACCGATACCAGTTGACTTTAAGTAATCCTCAGCGCGCTTTGCAACTGAACGTGGGTCGCGGTCGTAACCAGTTAAGGTCTGTGGCTCTAAGATATCGCAACGAACGATAATGGTTGGATCGGCATAGAAAGGATCTAACATAACGGTGGTGATATCAGGCATTAAGATCATGTCTGACTTATCAATACCACGCCAGCCTGCGATTGAAGAACCGTCAAACATCTTGCCCTGCTCGAAGAATTTCTCATCGATGCAAGAAATAGGTAGAGAAATATGCTGCTCTTTACCTTTAGTGTCAGTAAATCTTAAATCAGCAAAAACAACGTCGTTATCTTCGATGAGTTTTTTTACTTCACTGTAATCCTTGATTGCCATTTAGGTGCTCCTAATTTTTCAATTGATGGGGTATTACGTACCCGTTCTTTAATGTCTGAGTAAATTTTCGTGGTTATAGTGAACTCTGTCAAAGCATATTTGTACTGGCACTAAAACTACACGTCATATTTTACTATATGTTGCATAATGGTGCGATACCTAAAAAATATAGATAAAACATAAAGATAGAATAAAGATCTTAAGTGTAGTAAAGAAAATTGAAGTAAAGTTTATTTTTCAAAGAAATCATAAAATAATTATTTAATTGATTTTTAAAGAGAATTTGAAAACAACAGGAAATTTGTTAAAAAAGTGCATTGCACACTTTTAGAGCGCAGTTTTTGACAATTAATGCATTTTTTTGTGGCAATTTGGATACTGTATTTTGTTTTTCTGTTTAAGATTGTGTTAGGAAATTTTATTTTGAGAGTAGTAATTTTAGGAATGACACTATCTTTTGAAGAGTGTTTACCTAGATTTTCTATCTAGGCTTCAATGTTTGTTTGATTGTTTGTGTTGATATATTTTGAATTTGACTTTTAGCTACCTTGTTTAAGTGTTTTCTACACTCAAAAGGTATTAAAGGAACTTGATGCTCTTACGGATACTCTCCATAGTATTCTGAGCTTTCTTACTATCAGTGCTGCTAGAAATGCTGATATGAGCCATGCTGTCTTTTAAAGGTACATGGTATTGAGTAACCTCTGTGATGTTATTTAAGTTTGTCTGAGTTCTTAAGAACTTAAAACAAATTCCGATCTTTCCTGCGATAAAAGCATTGTAAACATCAATACTGCCGATGATCTTGTAGCCAGCATCCTCATAGTTCTGTTTCATTTCAATGATGTATTCTGCGCACATCTCTTCTAATTCACGGTTTAATGAATCAGATCCGATGGAATAGAGCTTGTTTAAAAGACCTGTCTGCGCGAAATCGTCAGCATAAATAGGCTCAAAGGTAACTTTAGCTCCTACCCATGACTTATTGTGGTACTGATTGTCAGTCTCTAATGAGTCAACATCAATAGTGCCACTAGTAGCAGAGATTGCCATTCGTGCTACGAAGAAGTGCTTTTGAGGATCATAGACTTTGAAATAACCAGGAACAGCTAGACTCAGTTTGTTATCAACATTGATCCTAACTGAAATGTTCTGGTTTTCTACACGAGTAAGTTCGTCTGTATAGACGCCTGAGCTAGTGTTGTTTTCTTCTGCAGCTGCCGTTCCCTGCGGCAGGGCTGTGCTTATACATAAGGTGAGTAATAAAGGTAAAATTTTGTTCATTATGTCTAATAATAGTTTTCATTCTAACTAACCACTGAAGATGTTTATAGTTATTCTCTATTCTTGTGGTTACGTTTAATGCACTTAGTAAAATTACTTTTTAAGCTGTTGATTTACAGTGTAAAGAGCGAAACAAACAACAAGTATGAAACCTCCTAAGCTTAAGTAGATACCATATATGCTATCAATCATCTTCGAAATCTTTACTTTTGCTACATCTTCTTTAAAAGTGGTTTTGGTATTTATAACACCAAAACTCACTTATAAATTGATAACTTAAATTCTAAGGTAATCAATTTTACCTTAAAATGTATTACTGCTCTTTACAAGTTACCCGTTAATCTTCATGGAGTAGACCTCTTCGTTAATAAAGAAATCTCCCATGTCTAAACCTGTATCTCTTACTTTTTCCATTCCATGCTTTACATAGAAATCAAGACCAGGATTATGCTTATTGATTAGCAACTCTATTGTACAAGGTTTTGGATGATTTTCCTTAATATAATTTACAACATGATTAAAAAGTGCAGTTCCTACACCTTTTCCTTGATTTTTTATCTCTACATAGATCTTCTGCATCAAGAAAAGATCAGGTCCATGTTGTATAACAGAAACAGCTGCCGTATCTTCACCGTCTAAGTTAGCTATAAAGTAAACCTTACCGGAGTTAATCGCATCCTGCAAAGCTTCCTGTGAATAGTACTTGTCTAACATGAAGTCTATCTGAGAAGTATTCAAAACACTCTTGAAAGTGTTTGGTACTAAGACATCAGCTAGTTGTTTTAAAATCTTTACATCCGAAAAATCTGCTTTTCTAATTGAGATCATAGTGACCTCCTTATCTAAAACCTAACTTAAGTATAGGAATAATTTAGAGAATATCTATTTATGCACCAAAAAAATCTAAAATTCGCTTGAAAATATTTAACATCGCTCAAATTTTTTTACTGAACAATTTATTTTACTGTGTGCAAAATGTTCTGTTTTAGGTTTTAGCTATCTCTTTGTTTTCTAACAATAACTATTGCAATTATTCTCGCTATAGAAAATAACTATAACTGACAATTCAAATATAGTATTAGCCAAAGTATTTTGGTTTGATTAGACTAAATTCATACCAACGAGGGATAGTAAAAATGAAAACCGCAGTTAACACATATTTTAATGACAGCAGAGACAATGCAATAAGCATTGCAAAGCTTGTAAAACAAGATCCTAAATTAACCGTGTTCTCCTCAATGATGTGCATGTGCGCTATGTGTTACCTGTCAATGTCAGGTGGAGCCTTGTAATTAGCACGTAGTAAGCAAAAAACACAAGAAGGGCTCTCAATGAGCTCTTTTTTTTGACCTAAATTTTCAAAGTAAATGCACATATTGATTTAAAAGACTTGATTTAAAAGAATTGGAGAACATCATGAAATTATCAGTAAAGACAGTTTTAGCCTCAGTAGTTTTAGCTCTAGTATCAACTCAGGCACAAGCTTGGGATAAGACCAATGTAAAGGTTGGTGTTGTAGGTGAGAACAACGAGTTCTGGCAGCCTGTTATTGACAAATTAAGAAAAGAGGGCGTAAATCTAGAGTTAGTTCGCTTTGCAACTTATCCATTGCCAAATCGTGCTTTAGAAGATGGTGAGATTGATTTAAATGCTTTCCAGACAGGTGCATTTTTAAAGACAGAGTCTAAAGAGCATAACTACCATTTAGTTGCTATCGGCACTACTGTAATTGCGCCTTTATCTTTATATTCTGACAAGATTAAGACACCAAAAGAAATTAAAGCAGGGGATACCGTAACTTTAGCTAATGATCCTATCTCTACAGGCCGTGGTCTTCGTGTACTAGAGGATCTTGGTTTTATAAAGATTAAGGATGGAGCAGGTTACTTACCAGGTCCTTCAGATGTAGTTGAGAACAAACAGAACTTAAAGTTCTTCTTTGTAGATGCTGCTAATACTTACAACACACTACCAGATGTAACTGCTGGCTTTATTAACGGTGGTTATGCTGTAGATCATGGCTTAAACCCACGTACTGATGCTATCTATACAGAAAAGACTGAAGGCTGGGGACTTGAGAACCCATTTGTAAATGTGATTGCAGCAAGAGAGGCTGAAAAGGATGATCCTCTGTATCAGCACATTGTTGAGTTATACCACACAAAAGAGGTAGCTGACATCATATCAAATTCCTATAAAGGCGCATTGATACCAGCTTTTAAGTACTAGTAACAGCACATAACAATAAGAATTCGTACATACGTGTACAAGGGGTAAGAGAATGTCAAAAAAGGTTATTTATCTAGCAGGTGGCTGCTTTTGGGGAGTATCTGAGTACTTCTCACGCATCGATGGAGTACTTTCAGCAGTTACAGGTTATGCAAACTCAGATGTAAAGTCACCAGCTTATGAAGAAGTAAAGTCAGGCATTACCGGTGCTGCTGAAACTGTAGAGGTTACCTACGATTCAGATAAGGTTGCTTTAAAAACACTGTTACGTCAGTTCTTTAAGATCATCGATCCTGTGTCATTAAATAAGCAGGGCGAGGATACCGGTACTCAATACAGAACCGGTATTTACTACTTCTATGATGATGACATTCCAACCATAGACGAAGTCTTCTCTGAAGAACAGAAAAAGTACGAGAAAAAGATAGTGACTCAAAAGGGTAGATTACGTAACTTCTATAACGCAGAGGACTATCATCAGGATTATTTAAAAAAGAATCCACAAGGTTACTGCCATATTGATTTTTCATCACTAAATGATCTTAAAGCTGATAAAAAGCAGTTTGTCGATCCTGATAAATATCAAGCACCAGACAGAGAAACTCTAAAGACAAAACTCTCAGCTCAAGCTTATGAAGTTACACAGCATGCAGCAACAGATCCTAAATTCAAAGGAGAGCACAATGACAATTTTAAGAAAGGTATTTACGTTGATCCTATTACGGGAGCCCCACTATTTGTATCAACAGATAAATACGAATCCGGATGCGGTTGGCCTGCTTTTTCAAAGCCAATTGATGACACTGTCCTGTCACGGCATTTAGATACTTCTTTAAATCGTCAGAGAATTGAGGTTAGAAGTAAGACCAGTAACGCTCATTTAGGTCATGTCTTTACTGACGGTCCTAAAGAAACAGGTGGTTTGCGCTATTGCATTAACAGTGCTGCCTTAAAGTTTATTCCATTTGAAGAGTTAGATGAAAAAGGCTACGGGAAGTTTAAAGAGTACGTAAAGTAAAGTGATAAGAAAACCGTTTGTAAAAATTCATTAAATAAGATTGCCATAAAACACGAGAGGTTCTAAGGGAAAACTTTAGAGCCTCTTCTTTAGCTTTGGTAACTAATCAGAATGCTCATCTTATTTCTTTTGGTGATCTTCATGTAGATCCAGAAAAATCATACCTTGGTTAGAGTTAATTTTCTTCGCTCAACAACTGCAACCTATAGCACTCATAAAATAAAAATCCCAACTGAAACGATTGTTGATGGTTAAGACAAGGAGCACCTCTAAGTCATACACATCAAAAATGGATGAATAGTGCATTTGTACACATTAGTACAACAGTTGAAAATATGATTCATATGATAAACAACTAAATGTTCTGTTCTTAACTAAATTAAAGCTATGGTAATCAGATTATGGAATGCTGTTATATAAAATAACGGAGGTAAATAAAGCAGAAAATATAATGAAAGGTGATCTTTATGAGATTTATCTACTCTATTAAAGATAGATGTACTTATACTCAGATCTTGGATGCATTTGAATTTGATTTAGAGCATAACGGTACAATCAAAACCATAAGATTAACAAAAGAGATCGATAAGATTGATGCTTACGCTCCATGCACATTTTTTGGATACAAGTTTGAAGATAATATAGATGAAACTCTTAGAAAAAAAGCAATAGAATATCTTGAAACATCATTAGATTATAAGACTTTTAGCAAACTGGCTAGAGG
Source organism: Succinivibrio sp. (assembly GCA_050873645.1). Taxonomy (GTDB): domain Bacteria; phylum Pseudomonadota; class Gammaproteobacteria; order Enterobacterales; family Succinivibrionaceae; genus Succinivibrio. The sequence continues at coordinate 11,448 of JBNMJE010000015.1, forward strand.
AAGCATATGGTCCTTAGACAGTGAATTAAATATCTTTGATTTTAAAACAATTGTTTATCAAACAACTAAATCAAGATTTGATTATTTATTTTCTGTTACTGCTTATCATATCAATGCAGGTTATTTTCTATCAGACCAGATGGTTACAGAATTGACCAAAAACATTGAATTTGATTATGACGGATATACATTGTTTTTAAGACAACATAATGTGAATGAAAATGACATTACAGAATCTTGTAATGCAGTTAAAGCTATGGTTGGAAATCTCCATAACCTGCCATATTTTAAGGTAGTGGAAAGTACAAAAGCCTATTTTAAGAGTGCACAAAATACAAAAGCTAAATATGGAGACTTTTTAAATAAGTTCTTTAGGTTTAAGTCTCAAAGACAATCAGAAGCATTTGAAGCTGTTCAAAAAGATTACTTGTTGCTTATAGCTGATATTTCTGCGTCTCACTTTGCAATAAAATCTACTTTGAATAATATAAGAGCTTTAAATCCTAAATGTGAAATCATAGTATTTTTTGTGGGTGCTTCGGCAAAAGAGGTGTTGCCTTAAACTGCTGGTACAAATCTTCCTTTAGATCATATTTCTCTATGGTGTATTTATGTTAAAACATAAGATCTGCCATGTGTGTCGTGAAGATAAAGTCCACCAAAAGTTTCTCTTAACTAAAAATTCACAAACGAATATGATAGATCTCCTACATATACATGCGATAAGCTCTGCTGATGCCCCTTATTGTGTTTTTCAGAAATTTAATGAACATGATCACCTAAAAACACAAGAGGCCCTAAAGTTATCCTTTAGAGCCTCTTCTTTTAGCTTAAGTTCTTAAGCTTACTTTGAATACTTCTCATCAACTAACTTGTGAAGTTCCTGTAGAGAGTGTACTGATGCGTACTCATCTGCACCTACAGCCTCGATACATGCAAATGCTGCATTTAAGGTTGTAGTGTAGTAGATGCCGTAACGTAAGCAGCTTCTACGTAATGAACGAGAGTCTTCAACAGACTGACGACCTTCTGTAGTGTTGATAACCCAGCTGTAACGACCTGACTTAATGAAATCAAGTAGGTTAGGTCTGCCTTCGTATACCTTGTTTACAAGAACGCAATCAAGACCTGCAGCCTTTAATACGTTGCATGTACCCTTAGTACCTTCTAGCTTGAAGCCTGCTGCTACTAATAACTTACCTAAAGCAGGTAATCTATCCTGATCTGACTTCTTGATTGACAGTAAGATAGTACCGCTTCTCTGTACAGGAGCCTTAGCAGCTAACTGTGACTTAGCATAAGCCTCAGGGAAGGTTGTAGCTGTACCCATGGTCTCACCGGTTGATCTCATTTCAGGTCCTAATAGAGGATCTGAACCTGGGAACTTGGCAAATGGTAATACAACTTCCTTAACAGAGTAGTATGGAGGAATTACCTCATGGGTAACACCCTGCTCAGCTAAGGTCTTACCGGTCATTACACGAGCTGCAATCTTAGCTAATGGAAGACCAGTTGCCTTTGATACGAATGGAACAGTACGTGCAGCACGAGGGTTAACTTCGATTAAGTAAATCTTGTCCTCTCTGATTGCTAACTGTACGTTCATCAGACCCTTAACGTTCAGAGCTAAAGCTAATTCTTTAGAGATCTTAGTTAATCTTTCGATCTGATCCTGAGTTAAGTGGTATGGAGGTAATACGCAGCTTGCATCACCTGAGTGAACACCACACTCTTCGATGTGCTCCATGATACCGCCGATTACAACGTCTTTGCCGTCTGCTACAGCATCAACGTCGATTTCGGTTGCATGATCTAGGAACTTATCTAATAGAACAGGTGACTTGTTTGAAACCTTAACAGCTTCAGCGAAGTATCTCTTTAAGTCCTCTTCACCGTATACAACTTCCATTGCACGACCACCTAAAACGTATGATGGACGAACAACTAGAGGGTAACCGATGTCATTAGCTACAGAGATAGCCTGTGATAGAGAGGTTGCAGTACCGTTACGAGGCTGTAATAAGTTCAACTTGTTTACAACTTCCTGGAATAACTTACGATCCTCAGCTCTATCGATGTCATCAGGTGAAGTACCGATGATAGGTACACCTTCCTGCTCTAACTTCTTAGCTAATTTTAATGGGGTCTGACCACCGAACTGAACGATAACACCAACTGGCTTCTCGATTCTTGCAATCTCAAGAACATCTTCTAGGGTTACAGGCTCAAAGTACAGTCTGTCTGAGATGTCATAGTCAGTAGATACGGTCTCAGGGTTGCAGTTAACCATGATTGATTCATAGCCATCTTCACGTAATGCCATTGAAGCATGAACACAGCAGTAGTCGAACTCGATACCCTGACCAATTCTGTTAGGACCACCACCTAGAACGATAACCTTCTTTCTGTCAGTAGGTCTTGCTTCACATTCCTGCTCATAGGTTGAGTACATATAAGCAGTTGAAGTAGCAAACTCAGCAGCGCAGGTATCAACTCTCTTGTAGGTTGGGTAAACTTCAAACAACCAACGACGAGCGCGAACTTTATCTTCAGTGGTCTTTAACAGAGTTGCTAATCTTGCATCAGAGAAACCACGAGCCTTTAAGTCGTGCATTTCGTCCGCATCGATTGACTTTAAGGTTCTGCCACTTAAAGACAGCTCAATGTCGATGATCTCTTTAATCTGGCTTAAGAACCAAGGATCGATCTTGGTGTAGCCGAATACTTCTTCAACGGTCATGCCGATACGGAAAGCATCGCCTAAGTACCAGATTCTGTGAGCACCAGCGTTCTCTAATTCATGAAGTAACTTCTGACGAGCATCAGGTCTCTTCATGTCTAAACGAGGGTCAAAGCCTAACTTACCAGTCTCAAGACCACGAAGAGCTTTCTGTAAAGACTCTTCAAAGGTACGACCGATAGCCATAACCTCACCTACAGACTTCATCTGAGTGGTTAGTCTGTCGTCTGAGTTAGGGAACTTCTCGAAGTTGAAACGTGGGATCTTAGTTACAACGTAGTCTAAGCTTGGCTCGAATGATGCTGGAGTCTTGTCACCAGTAATATCGTTGCCTAACTCATCTAAGGTATAACCTACAGCAAGTTTTGCTGCGATCTTAGCAATAGGGAAACCAGTAGCTTTTGAAGCTAATGCTGATGAACGTGAAACACGAGGGTTCATCTCAATGATAACCATGCGGCCGTTCTGTGGGTTAATACCGAACTGAACGTTAGAACCACCGGTCTCAACACCAATCTCACGTAAAACTGCCATAGCAGCATCACGCATGATCTGGTATTCCTTATCAGTCAGAGTCTGAGCAGGTGCAACTGTGATTGAGTCACCAGTGTGAATACCCATTGGGTCAAGGTTTTCAATTGAGCAGACAATAATACAATTGTCTTTGCGGTCACGAACAACCTCCATCTCGTACTCTTTCCAACCGATAAGTGACTCATCGATTAAAAGTTCATGAGTAGGGGAGAGTTCTAAACCCTTGTTACAAATCTCTTCGAATTCTTCTGGGTTGTAAGCAATACCGCCACCAGTACCACCCATGGTGAATGATGGACGGATGATGCAAGGGAAGCCAACCTGTTTTTGAACATCCCAAGCTTCTTCCATGCTGTGAGCAATACCAGCACGTGGGCACTCAAGACCAATCTTCTTCATGGCCTTGTCAAAACGCTCACGGTTCTCAGCCTTGTCGATAGCATCAGCTTTAGCGCCGATCATCTCAACATTGTATTTAGCTAGAACGCCGTGCTTCTCAAGGTCTAGAGCACAGTTTAATGCTGTCTGACCACCCATGGTAGGCAGGATTACATCAGGACGCTCTTTAGCGATGATGTTCTCTACAACCTTCCAGTGAATTGGTTCGATGTAGGTTACGTCTGCAACATCAGGATCAGTCATGATGGTTGCAGGGTTTGAGTTAACTAGAATTACCTCGTAGCCTTCTTCACGAAGTGCTCTACAAGCCTGAGTACCAGAATAGTCAAACTCACAAGCCTGTCCAATAACGATTGGACCTGCACCTAGGATCAAAATCTTCTTTATATCAGTACGCTTTGGCATCTGTTATCCCCTAGTCTTTCTTACGGTAATTGCGCATTAGTTCTACAAAGTGCTGGAATAGATACATTGGATCATGTGGACCAGGACTTGCCTCAGGGTGACCCTGGAAGCTGAATGCAGGAACGTCAGTACGCTCAACACCCTGTAAGGTGCCGTCGAATAGAGACTTATGAGTTGCCTTTAAGTTTGCAGGCAGAGTAGCCTCATCAACGCAGAAACCGTGGTTCTGTGAAGTGATGTAAACAACACCAGTTGCTAAATCACGAACTGGGTGGTTAGCACCGTGGTGACCACACTTCATCTTGATTGTCTTAGCACCAGATGCTAGTGATAATAACTGGTGACCTAAACAAATACCGAACAGAGGGATCTTGTGCTCAATAAATTCTTTAATTGCTTCCTGTGCATAAGTACAAGGCTCTGGATCACCAGGACCATTTGACAGGAATACGCCATCAGGGTTCATCTTGATAACTTCACTTGCAGGGGTCATTGCAGGAACGACTGTTACCTTGCAACCTAGAGAGGCTAAAATGCGGAGAATGTTGCGCTTGATACCAAAATCATAAGCTACAACGTTGAATTCTGTACGGCTCTTGTTTACATAACCCTGACCTAACTCCCATGTACCTTCAGTCCATGTGTAGATTTCAGGAGTTGTAACTACCTTAGCTAGATCCATGCCCTTAAGACCTGGGAACTTACGAGCTAATTCAACAGCCTTTTCTTCAGTCATATTAGGATCTGTTGATAGACAGCCGTTCTGAGCGCCCTTCTCACGAAGGATTCTTGTCAGCATACGAGTGTCAATGCCATAGATACCAGGCTTTTTGTATTTTGCTAAGAAATCGCTTAAATTCTGTGTGCTACGGAAGTTTGATGCAACAAGTGATAAATCACGAATGATTAAACCCATTGCAAAGATATCACGAGACTCAACGTCTTCGTCATTAGTACCGTAATTACCAATATGTGGATAAGTTAATGTAACGATTTGGCTAGCGTATGAAGGATCGGTTAAAATTTCCTGATAGCCGGTCATAGATGTGTTGAAAACGACCTCACCAACAGTTGTTGTATTCTCAGCACCAAAAGCTTTACCTTTGAATACTGTACCGTCAGCAAGAGCCAAAATTGCGGATGCGACCACAAAGACCCCCAAAAATGTTATTGAGTACACCAAGTGACGCAGATCGAATATTTGCTTGTTAAATACACTGATCTTAGTCTGGGATATTTTAGACGAATCCTGTTTTTTTTCAAGATAAAAATGCGATCTTAGTCTCGTTTATTTTTTACTTATAAAACAATAAATTAAAAAATCACCAGCCATTTTGTTAGGCTCTAAGCATAAGCTCAGAATTTTTTGCTAGCGTATAAGGTAAAAGAAGGCTAAAAACAAAGCTGAAAAAAATCCTTGAATTTGATTATGTTATTGCGAGTTTGTAGTAAAAAAACAAGCTCATTCTTTAGTATAATGACAAGCTATATAAGCCAAGCTTTAAGGCTTTTTAGCCATAATTATTAGTAACGTTCCAAAGATTAGATAAATGAGTTTTAACAAGTCAAAGCATAAGTATTCATGCAGACATTTACTGTCAGCAGTGTCTTTTGCACCTGTTACAAGCTCATTTACAAAATCATTTGTACGCGTTTCAATAAAAAAATCTCTTCTCTCAATAGCTCTTTCCTCAGTTTTAATGAGCATTGCTCTGTCAGCCTGCTCATCAGATGGTAAACCTTTAAAACTTAAATCAGGCGTAGATGATCCTGTAAGTATTGAGGTTAAAGGTGTGCAAAGTGAAGAGGTTGAACAGAATATCAATGCATATTTGGCAACTCTGCCTACCATATCTAAATCAAGAGCAAGACTGTACAGCCGAGAGATCACCGATAAGATCACTACAGCAGTGCATTCCTTTGGTTACTACCATCCTACGGTTACTTTGGATTTCCCTAAAAAGGAAAGTCTTTTTGACAGAAGCTTAAAAGCTAATGTTGATTTAGGTAAGCCTTTATTTATTCGTAATTGTCAGATTGAAGTTATAGGTGAAGGCGCTTATTACAGCTCCTTTACTAAGATCATTGATGAGAGTGGACTAAAGTCATACACCCTCTTAAGACACGGCAATTACGAAAAGTTAAAAGAGGATTTAAAAAACAGAGCTCTAGAAATAGGCTTTTTTGATGCAAAGATCATCTCTTCAAGAATATTAGTCTATAAAGAGCAGAATGTAGCTGATATCCAATTAGTCTTTGATACTGGTAAGCGCTATCAGTTCGGTGCTGTAATTGCAGATGATAAGACCAAAGATTTGATGAAGCCATCTTTATCTTTACAGAACTTTGTAGAAGGGGAGTATTTCTCATCTAAAAAACTCTCTGAATACACTTCAGCTCTATCACAGACCAATTTCTATAAGTCTGTTGACGTAAGACCTTTAGTTGAAGAGAAAAAAGATGGCAAGATCCCGGTATCAGTTGCACTTGAAAGACAGTCTAAGAACCTCTTTAGAGTAGGTTTAGGTTATTCAACCGATGAGAGTGTTCGTGGAATTCTAGCCTGGGATAAGCCTTTAATAAACTCAAAAGGTCACTCCTTTAGCTCTTACTTTAGAATATCTAGAGTAAAGCAAGATGCTCAGGCAATTTATAAGATCCCTCACAGGAACCCTAATTTAGATTACTTCTATATTAAGTTAGCTCAAACTCATACTGACTTTAATGATACCTTGTCAGATTTATCTCATGCTTCATTCCACTATGTAGCTAATATGACAGGTGTATGGAGAAGAGACTATTATTTGGCTTTAGAGTATGAGGACTATATTCAGGGCCTTGAAAAAGACACAGCGTTAAATTTTACTCCAGGTCTTATTCTTTCAAGACGTACCACTACAGGTGGTTTGGATCCTAAGACAGGTTACAGCATCAGCTTTGATAACCGCTTTGGTACTAGAGCTGTAACAGATGCTAATTTCTTTAGATCAGAACTTGTAATTAAAGGTGTGTTCTCACCAACAGAGAGAACTAGAGTTCTCTATAAGTTAATGCAGGGCGGAATCTTTGGTGCTGATGCTAATAAAGTTCCACCTTCAATGAGATTCTTTGTAGGTGGTGAGCAGACTTTAAGAGGTTTTGGTTATAAGACACAGTCATCAAGACGTCTAGGCTACCTTACAGGTTCTCGCTATTTAACCGCAGGAACCTTAGAGTATATGTTCCCAGTTGGTATTGAAAGTTCCCGTGGCGCTGTATTTTTAGATTCAGCAATTTGTACTAATTCTTATTCAAAGGATAAATCTATACTCTACGGTCCTGGTATCGGCTTTAGATATATGTCAAAGTACGGAACATTCAAAGTTGATTTAGCTTATGGTATAGATAATAAACACGACAATCGACAGTTTAAGTTGCATCTGTCCTTCGGTCCTGAGTTCTAACTGGTGTGGACAGGTGTAATAATCTGCAAAGAGAGTAAAGAGTTCAAACAATGAGTGCAAAGAAGACCATTAAAATAGCAGCTCTTATAGGATCAGTAATTTCAATTCTGATCTTATCAGCACTCTTTTATCTGTTAGCTACTACAAGTGGTCTGCGCTTTGTAATTGCAAGAGTAAACTCAGCTTTAAGCGATTATGTAAAAATTACTGCGGATATTGAAAAAGGCTCAGTACTCACCGGATTTAAAACCTCTAAACCATTTGATGTCCTAGTCTATGATGTAGTTGATGTCAGAGCTAAAAAACTTAATATTGAGTATGACGGTTTAGGCTATCTTGCAATCTCAAGACTTGATATCAACCTCATAGATGCTGATACCTTAGAAGTCGAGCTGTTAGATTCTGAGGATAGCTTAACTGATGATGAAACAGATGATGGAGAGGATTTTCGACTCAACATTCCTGTAAAAATCTTTATTAACAAGTTAAAACTTAAAGATTTTGCTTATTTGTCATCAGTAGTAGATGTTTTAGTTAAAAAGGCTGATTTGTCACTGCAAACTTATAAAGACTATGCTGCAGTTGATAAGGGTGAAATAGATAATCCTACAGTTCACTTAAAGTATGAGTCAGAGGATGACACTCCTAATAACTTACCTGAGATCTTAAGCTTTGATAATGGCAATGGTGCCATTGAGAAAATCCATGACATCTTTTTACCACTAGATGCTGCACTGCATAACCTAAAGTTAAAAGATGCCCGCTACTACATGGATGGCTATGATACAGGTCTTTTCAATGCCTTTGTCGATGTCTTCTGGTCTCAATCTTTATTAAAAGTAAAAAACATCGACATTGAGCATCAATTAGGTAAAGCCTCTTTAAAAGGCTCAATGGATTTTATTGACTATTACAATCTAAACTTCAAATTAACAGGTGAGGGCGCAAAATCTGAATATAACCTTGAGAATTATGACGGCTCATTATATGGACTAAAAGGTGGTTTCTCACTTACCGGCAACCTCGTTAATATGAATGTGGATATGTCAATTGACAGCCCTTATAAGGTCAAGGTAAAGGGTAGATTAAACCCTCTGTCAAATGAGTTACCTTGTTATCTGTCAATAGAATCAGACAAGCTCCTATATCCACTACAGGACACACAGTCACTCAAGAATAAGACTAAAGAGTTCTCATTATCTGAACTTTCTGATGCTTTTAGCTTAGTAGAAAAGTCACTATCGCCAAATCTTGAAAAAGAGGATTTATTACAGGACAGAATTAAAGCTACAAACACCAAGCTCTTACTTACTGGTGCTGTCTTTAAAGAGATGAAGCTTAACTTTGACTCAGAAATTACAGGTCATGGCTTTAGTAATTTAAAAGCTAATGTCGATGCTCTAGTTACTTTAGAGAAGGCTCACTTTAACAATTTCTCTTTAGACGGTCTTTTAGGTAAGAGAAAGTTCTCATCAAAGATTGAAGGTGATCTTATCTTTACAGATGGACCTAGCTATCAGGGTAACATTAAGATAAAAGCAGATGATGCTTCAGGTTTACATGAAAAGTTAAAAGGTGAGTTCTCTTTAAATTCTGATCTTTCAATTGGCTATGATCTGGATAAAGAAGAGGTTATTTTTGATGTAGCTACCTTAAAATCAGACTTTTACTTTAACTCACATAAAGCTGCTTTAGAGGTTGAGAACTTCTTAGGTTCAGTTGAAGACGGTTTCTCTGTAGATGTCTTTAAGTTATCTCAGGATGATAACTATGTAGTATTAAAAGGAGATGTCTCAGAAGACTCTTATCTTGAAGGCTGGGTATCAATTTCTGATCTTTCAAAACTTGATCCAAAAGCAAAAGGCGCAGTTGCAGGAAAACTGTTAATTGAAGGCGCCTTAGACGAGCCAAATGTCATTATTTCAGGTAAGAGTGAAAAGATAAATTATGGTGAGCTTTTAGTAAATAAACTTGTCTTTGACAGCAATGTAAATGTGTCAGCAGGTACCGTTAATTTATCAGTCATCTCTAATACCATACGTCTTGCTAAAGACATTAAAGCGTACAAGAAGTGCTCTTTAGATGTTGAAGGTACGCTTGAAAAGCACAGCCTTACTTTATCCTGCGGTTCTGATTCAGGAAGCTATCTTGCAGCAAACGGTGGCTATAACAAAAAGAGTAAGGTTTATTCAGGTACCGTCTCTAACCTTATTGTGGTAAGCAATGTTATTGATCCTATTTCAATTGCTGATCCTGTGGAGCTTACATATAACAATGCAAATCATAAAGGATCTGTAAGTACGATTAAACTTACAGATGGTAATGCTAATTTAGATATCTCTGAGATTAAGATCTCTCCTAATTCAGTATCAGCCATTGTTGATTTAAATAAGTTCCAGTTAAAGCTACTTAAAAAGTACTTACCAAAAGACAGTTTTGTTTCAGGTCTTTTATCATTACATTCTGAAATTAGTGTCAACGGCAAGGTACCTTTAATCAATGCTAAAGTTAAAGCTCAAGACGGTGTGGTAGTTTATAAGTCATCTATCTTCCCATATGACACTGTAAACTTTGATTTGAATGCTAACTCAAGTCTGCTTACAACCGATCTTACAGCTAACCTTAAAAAGGAGAACGGACTACTCTCTGTCCATGCTGATGTAGCCGATCCTTATAATAAGAAAAACTTATCTGGTAAGGTAAAGTTAAAAGATCTGTCCTTAGATCTGTTTACAGCATCTACTAATTCACTAAATTCCCTAAAGGGCAAAGCTAATATTGAAGGCTCTTTAGATGGTACTTTAGCTAAACCTTTATTCTTTGGTAAAGTCTATGTAAAGGGCAGTGCAAATCCTAGCTACAACGTAGGTACCGTTGATGACTTTGATATTACCGTTAATGCTAATGGTTCGACCGGTATCTTAAATGGTGACCTGTCATTGAACGGTTCAAAGGTAAGTTTAAATGGTAATTTAAACTGGGAGAATGAAGCTTTAGGTCAGCTTAACGTTGATGCTGACAATCTGCCAATTTTCTTATTAAGCTATGGTGAAGCTCAGGCTAATGTCCATACTAAGGTTACCTTAGATAAAATTCTAAAAGTAACAGGAAATGTAGAAATTCCAAAAGGTCTAATTAAGTTCAAATCCATTGAGAACAGCGCTATTGCTCCATCAAAAGATGAGATCTTTGTCGATGATGAGAACAATTTAAAAGGTGTTATAACCAAGCTCAATGAAAAGGGCATTAACAACGACATGTCCATTGATGTGGATGTAAATCTTGGAAATGACGTTAAAGTTGATGCTATGGGCTTAAAAGCTGATGTCTTAGGTGGTGTAAAAATCCATAAGGCAACAGACAGTAATACTGTAAGAGGCAGTGGTTTAGTTTATTTAGAGCATGGTAGAGCAGAACTCTACGGTCATAAGTTCATTGTAAACAATGCAGAGGCTAACTTTAAAGGTAATCTCTTTACTCCTTTAATCAATTCAGAAGTGGTAGTTGATCCTTCCTCAATTGAAGATGATGTAGTGGCAGGTGTTAGGGTAAAGGGTAGAACTGACGATTTGAATATCACCCTATTCTCAATGCCAGCTATGAGTCAGAACGAGATCCTGTCATACCTCTTGTACGGTCATGGACTTGAAAAGACTACAGTTACAGGTAATTCTGATAACAGCAGTGCTCAACTTTTAATGACATTAGGTTTAGGTACCACTACAGGTATTCTAAATTCAGTTGTAGGTATCTTTGGTATGGATGGTGTGCAGTTAGGCTCATCAGGTACAGGCGACGATACCCAGGTTGAAGTACAAACCTATTTAAGTAACAGAATTAGATTATCCTATGGCTATGGTGTATTTAATTCTGTAAATGAATTTAAGTTACGTTATGAGATAATGCGCAGACTTTATGCTGAATTTATTTCATCACTTGATCAGTCTGTAGATTTGATTTACAGCTTTGAAGTTAACTAGAATTTCATATACAAGAAATATAGACATAAGTAATATAGACTCAAGTAATACAGAATCATAAATAAAGTTTAAAGAACTTTAGGTGAACCATATTGAAATACGTTTTTACTGACAATACAACAGAAGCTCAGAACGCTGAGGATGCTGTTTTAGAGCTTGAATATAATGATCTTTTAACTAATCTTGGGGAATACTCTTTTAAGACTACAAAAGAGCTTACTCCACGTTCATTTTCTAAATTACAGTTAAGAGCGCGTAATGCTTTAAAGTCTCTTTTAAATAACCCTTTATCAAAAGTAATGCTCTTATGCGGAAGCACCAGTGTTGATACTATTGATATTGCATGTGACCTTTTCAAAGATGTAGCTTCAATTACACCTACTATAGCTATTGCTCCTACAAAATTTGAACTCTTCGGATCAGATAAGGAAAGTGGTGTTTTAACTGAGCCTGGCTTTGTGGTTATGCCTTGTTCTCACTTTATTGATCATCCAAAGTGGCTCGGTATGGCTGATGCCTGCATTGCAATGAATGAAGGACTAAAGCTAGTTCTGTGCGGTGATGCTACTGACTGTGCTACTTTAAATATGATGTGGCAGACATTAGATAATGCCGTAAGAGCTGATATTGTCCTTGAGTATCCAATATTAGGTGCTATGACCTTAATGGGCTCATTAGTAGCCTCTTACAGTGAAAAGTACCACGTCAATGCTTTTGATGATAAAGCAATACGTCTTTTATGTATCTGGTCATGCAGACAAAGTGGTGACAGACGCTATTTAGGTATTCCTGAGGCAAAGCTACTCTCATTAGTTATTGAAGCTAATCGCTATGCATCTTTAAAAGCACACGGCAGTGAAGACTTTACAGTTACAGAACATGATGTTCTAAAAGCTATTGGAGCTGCTGACTTTAGAGTAAATTCTCTAGCTGAATCTGAACTTAGAAATCACCGAGACAATCAGATTATTTTAGAGACCAAAGGTGAGGTTACAGGACAAATCAATGGATTGAGCGTCATTGAAACAGCCGGTACCTCTTATGAGTACGGAGAGCCTGTAAGAATTACTGCTACACTGCGCGCAGGCGGTGATGGTGATGTTATCGATATTGAAAGAAAAGCAGAGCTGGCAGGTCAAATCCATGCTAAAGCAATGATGATCATCAATGGCTTTTTAGCTACAGAGTTTGGTGCTGAGCAGCCATTACCTGTATCAGCAAGTTTGGTATTTGAGCAGTCATATAGTGAAATTGATGGTGATTCAGCTTCATTAACAGGTCTGTGTGCAGTAATTTCAAGTTTGTCTGACTTACCTATAAGGCAGGATCTTGCAGTAACTGGTGCTGTCGATCAGTTCGGTGATGTTCAGCCTGTAGGTGGTGTTAACGAAAAGATTGAAGGCTTCTTTAAGATCTGTCGTTTACACGGACTTACAGGTACACAGGGCGTAATCATCCCTTATTCATGCATCCATCAGTTAGTATTACGTCCTTCTGTAATTAAAGCAGTAAAAGAAGGTCGTTTCCATATCTATGTAGTAGGTCATGTAACAGGAGCTGCTAAAGTCCTCATGAAGACTAACTGGGGAGAGCCTGATGACAATGAGTCAATCTGCGGCAAGATCTGCTCAAGATTAGATGACATCAGTGCTGTCAAAGCTTCAAAGCCATGGTGGCATTTGTGGTAAGTCATCTTATCTAATAATTCCTTATTATCTAATAAGAGCTCTTGTATTACAGTGTGTCTGCAATATATGTGTTGCAGACTCACTTAAAACCAAGCTTATACGCCTTTCAAACAAAGCTTTCTAACACACTTTTTTTACACCTGCCATCAAACCTGCCATCAAGGTGTGACAACAACTCTCAAAAAATAACTAAGCAATTTTACTTCTCCTTACACAAATTTAAATTCTGTATTTTAAGCATCGACAAATGGCATATCTATCTGATTTGCTTGCATTTATTACTTTTCGTTTTTGTGAGAAAACTGTAAAAAATACTAAACACTAAGTTATTTCTAAGAATAACTAATTATTCTTTAAGACATAAAGAATGAATAACTTCACAAGGAGTTCATATGAAAATTAGAAACTGTTTAGCTGCAATCTGTTTATTAGGCTGCGTTTCCGTAGCTTCAGCTCATGGAAGCTATGGTTTCTTTTATGACGATGGAGATACCAGTATCTCTATAGGTAAATCAGGTGCCCGTTCAGCACCTATGGCACCAGCTCCACGCTTTGAGCCTGGTCATGAAGGTCCAGAGCATCGTTTTGCTCCACCTCCACCACGTAGATTTGGTCACGATTTTAGACCTCGTTTTGAGGATCGCTATTAGATCAAGAATTAAGTTTTGACAAAACATTACATAACTTAATCACATGACTTAATCACAGGATTTAAACGTTACAAGACATAAACGTAAAAGTAACGAAAAACACAGGATCACTTCTAATTTATTAGTAAGGTTTATTTATATGAAGTTAAAAATTGGCTTATTAGTACTCATCATGGCAGGTATGATCTCACAGGCTTACGCTGGTATGGGATTCTACTTTGATGATGACAATACTTCATTCTCAATAAGTTCAGGTCGTGGTCATCGTATGCCACCACCTCCACCACAGACTGTGGTTGTAATGCCTCCTGCACCTGCTCCTCAGTTTGCGCCACCACCACCTCCTCCTGGCCCAAGAGATTTCGGTCCAGGTCCATGGGATGGTCCAAGAGGCTTTGCACCTCCTCCTCCAGGTCCACACGGTCACCATCATAGACATTTCCGCTAACCTTAATAAAGAGAGTCTTAATACAGGCTCTCTTATTTTTTCTCTGATTTCCTTTTCTAAATTTACTGCCATAAAGTAGAGCACCATCTTTTACCTATGCACTCTTTATAAGCAAATTAGGCTCTTTTATATAAATTGAGGACAATTTTTCTGTAAAGCTCCATAATACTGACATTATCTTTTATGGAGAAATCTCATGTCAGTAAAATCAAAATTATGTGGCGCAGTATTAGGCGCTGTAGTTTCTATGTATTCTCTTGCCTCCTATGCACAGGAAACCATTCATGTAGGAACAGAGCCTACCTTTGCTCCATTTGGTTTTGTTGATGATAAAACTTCAGAGATTGTAGGTTTCGATATTGATGTTATCAACGCTATCGGTAAAGCTGAAGGTATCAATGTTGTGATTGATTCAATGCAGTTTGACGGTATTATCCCTTCAATCTTATCAAACTCAATTGATGCTGCGATCTCAGGTATGACCAAGAATCCTGAGCGCGAAAAGATGGTTTTATTCTCAGATCCTTACTACGTAGCAGGTCAGGATTTAATGGTAAGAAAAGATTCTGAAGGCAAATACAAGAATATGGAATCTTTAGAGGGTAAAGGTGTTTGTGTACAGTTAGGCTCAGTAGGTGCAATTGTAGCGGATGGTATTAAAGATGCTAAAGTAAAGAGCTTTAACACTGTAACTGAAGCTTATATGGAGCTTAAAAAGCACGGTTGTGAAGCTGTAATCACCGGTACTCCTGTAAACCAGTTCTATTTAGTACAGACAGGTGACAAAGAGTTGGTTCATGTTCCAGAGAGTGTGGTTCGTGCAGCAGACTTAGGTATTGTAACCAATAAAAACAATACCGCTTTAATGGATAAGATTAACGCTGGTCTTAAAAAGATCAAAGAAGACGGTACTTACGATAAGATCTACAACAAGTGGTTCAAGTAAGCAAATCTTGGCGATTGATTGAATGAAGAGGGGAGGCTAGCGCCTCCCTTTTTTATGAATAGATCACCTGACGTGATTTATGACTGACATTGAGCAGTAAAAATTAGGAATATTTTCTGATTTATTTAAGTGTTTGATTTTCGATCAGTTTTTAAAGTTACATACTTAATGTAACAATTATTTTAAATAAATCAATCTGATAATGTTGATTATGTGAGTTTTGG
>JBNMJE010000016.1:0-26270 GCA_050873645.1 Succinivibrio sp.
AGACTACACGATGTCGCGTCAGTCTAAAGACAAAATTAGAGAGCTGAAGACATTAAAAAGCACTATTTCATTCATCATCGGAAGCTTGAAACAGTGCCGTTTGGAGCCTACTTTATTTTTAGCTTAAGAACATTTATATGATAAATCTAAAAAATAGATTGACATATAAGATACTATTAAATAATATATCTATAAATTTAGTTTGTGGAGAAAAAATTACATGGCTAGCTCTAAGTCTTCAGATACAGCATCTTCAAAGTTAGTTGCTAATATCACTAAAGATCCTAAAAAGCAGAAGGCTCTTGAAGCTGCAATGGATCAGATTGAGCGTCAGTTTGGTAAAGGCGCAATTATGCGTCTAGGCCAGAATGAGCTAATGGACATTGAAGCAATTCCTACAGGTTCACTATCATTGGATATCGCTTTGGGTATTGGTGGTTTACCAATGGGCCGTATCATCGAGATTTATGGTCCTGAATCATCAGGTAAAACAACCTTAACTTTAGAGCTGATTGCTCAGGCTCAGAAGAAAGGTAAGATCTGTGCCTTCATCGATGCTGAGCACGCCCTAGATCCTGTATATGCTAAAAAGTTAGGCGTAAATGTTGAGGATGTATTTATTTCTCAGCCAGATACTGGTGAACAGGCTTTAGAGATTTGTGAAACTCTAGTTCGTTCAGGCGGTATTGATGTAGTAGTTATCGACTCAGTTGCAGCTTTAGTACCAAAGGCTGAAATTGAAGGCGAGATGGGTGATAACCACGTAGGTCTGCAGGCAAGATTGATGTCTCAGGCTTTACGTAAATTAACCGGTATCGTAAAGCAGGCAAACTGCATGGTTGTCTTCATTAACCAGTTGCGTATGAAGATTGGTGTAATGTTTGGTAACCCAGAGACCACCACCGGCGGTAACGCTTTGAAGTATTACGCTTCTGTGCGTTTGGACATCAGAAAGAGTACTGCTTTAAAGAACAAAGAAGAAGTTATCGGTAACGAGACTAAGGTTAAAGTGGTTAAGAATAAGGTTGCTCCTCCATTCAAG
The DNA here is from genome assembly GCA_050873645.1 of Succinivibrio sp. Classification (GTDB taxonomy): domain Bacteria; phylum Pseudomonadota; class Gammaproteobacteria; order Enterobacterales; family Succinivibrionaceae; genus Succinivibrio. The sequence goes on from JBNMJE010000016.1 coordinate 1,043, forward strand.
ACAGCAAACTTCCAGATCCTCTTTAACTACGGTATTGCTAAAAACGGCGAGTTAATCGATCTTGGTGTGAACGCAAAGATTGTTCAGAAGACAGGCGCTTGGTTTGCTTACAATGGTCAAAAGATTGGTCAGGGTAAAGTAAATGCTATGAAGTTCTTAGATGACAATCCTGCTGTAGCTGACGAGATTGAGCAGAAGATCAGAGAGTACTATAAGAACAACAATGATTATGATGATACCGCTTCTATTGGTTCATCAGAGTCAGATGGTGCTGAGAGTGCTGATCTTGATGGATTAGGTCCTGATGTAGATACCGATGATCTCATCACTCCAATTCCAGATGATCTATAAAGAGCTTTTGTTTTGGTGACAAACTGTCACCAAAATTTAAAAGCCAAAACATAGAAATTAAAGTAGATACTTAAAATGTTTAGAAGTTCTACTGTAAAGAAAAAAGATGAAGATCCAGCGCATGCATTAAATGCAGCGTTGCGTCTTCTTACACGTCGTGAGTATTCCATTCTTGAGCTTTACACCAAGCTCTATCAAAGATATACCAAAGAAGCTGCCAAAGATGCTATCAAAAAATGTATAGATAACAATTGGCAGTCTGAAGAGCGTTATATGGAAATGCTCTTTAATCATTTAAAAAATCAGTGCTACGGTCCAAGAAAAGTAGTGATGGAAGCTACTAAAAAAGGAGTGAAAGCTCAATTCTATCAACAGTATTTAGATGAAACTGATTGGATTGAGATTGCTTTATCTTTTTTAAATAAAAAAATTCCCAATGATTTAGAACTTACTTTTGAGAATAAACAAAAGTATTTAGCCTCTTTAGCAAGACGCGGTTTTTCAACTTCAGATTGCTTAGAGGCAATGGAAAGGTACGAGTCTGACCACTTTTTATCCAACTAGTACAAATTTTGTTAAAAATATGAAGTCAGATAATTAACTGAAATATTACTTTTTGGGTTGGCATTGAATACTTCAAAATGTCACTAAACCGGTTATTGTACAGTTGGTTTGTGACATTACCTTCATATTTTTGAATAACCTCGAAATTTTCTTTTCTAAAGAACACACTTACTGTAAAAGACTGCGTGAATGCTTTTAATATTACTCATAATCGCTTAGGTTGACTGAGCTTAGGTGGCTGATTAGGAGGCTGAGTAGTTACGAAATTCACTTGAGCAAATCGGACAGGCTGTATTCACCTGATGGGATATTTGCAGTCCTCCTGTATTCCTTTATTGCCTTCACCAGTGTTTGAGGATCACGAAAATACTCCTTTACAAAATCATACGACTTCACATCATGCATACGAAGATCCATCTTGCAAAATTCGCTTGGTTTCTTACCTGATCGCTTAAACTTGTCATAAGCACATTCACTATGGATAATTAGCATTTCTATTTCCGGTGCTGTAATGACATTGATAACATCAACCTTATGTTCATAAACCTTACTAAGGCGAAAAACTTCTCTGCGAGAATCTAGAATTCTGATTACTGAAATCTTGTCATTGAACCCCTTGCGTAAGTATCGTTCTTCAAACCTTTTGCATTTCTACACCGGATAACACTTTCTTCAAGCAGTTCTTCCCTTGAAAAAATCAAAAGATCATTATCTATCAGTATATCAATAATCGCAGACTCAGCAGATCCTTCACATATGCACGCCTTATACTTTGCCAGTTTCATAATGCCACTCCTTAGTGTATTGAAGAGGCAAGGTTCTTCTTTAAGCCAAGGTATGCCTCGTAAGCAGGAGTAGCTCCCTCAAGAAATCCACTCTGATAGGCATCGCTTTTCTTGATATCATTACGTTTTAGAATATAGCTCAAATTCTCAACAGTGATACCATTCCGGTTTCGCACAATGAAGATCCCATCATTTCGTTCATATTCATCGAGCAATTCCGGATAGTGTGTTGTAAAAACAAGAGATCCACCTTTTTTATTCAATCGGCTATCCATAAAGAATCGCATCAATGTTGTAACGATTTCCTTATTAAAATGGTTCTCAATTTCGTCAACCAAGAGATAACCACCTGATTGAAGAACTTCTTTTACCATAGAAAATGTGATAATACCTTTAATTGTGCCTGAAGACAGATACTTCTCCAAATCCATCACGCTATTCAGGATTATTTCGTCTTCATCTTTGAATTTCAAATGAATGAATATTTTTCCCTCAGTTTTCTCAAAACGAAGTGTCTCAATTGTTGGATCAAGAAAAGCGATTACTTCAAGAGGGATCTCCTCTGTAAAAGGTAGGTCATTCACATTTGTATAAGAAAGCAAGCTGAATACTTCAACCGTCTCATTTGTCTTTTTATTGTGAGAAATAATCAGGCTGACATCATCAGGTAAAAATTCTTCGTCTGTCTTACGGATTTTAATTGGCTCCAATCCCGTAAAATCAGTCAGGTATTTTTTAGACTTGACAGAAGAAAGAGGTTTTTCACACATTTTTTCAGATAGAATTGAATAGATGAAATTTCCTGTCTTTGCTTTCTTTGCTGTGATAACAGTTTCTAAGCAGCAGATATATTTTCGGTTGTCATAAAAATAGGTGGTAATAGTAGCTTTCTCTGTTCCTAAAAGAATACCCCTATCATCCACGTGATTAATTGGCTCATTGTTAACGATACTCAAAGCCAAATTGATAACTTTTAGCACTGAGGTTTTACCGGATGCATTGATACCGATAAAAGCACAAGCTGGATTTAGATAATAATTGTCCTCCATCTTATACAGGTTATCTTTATCATCTTCACTCACTCGTTGCTTACTATAAAAACAAATGTCTAAATCATCTTTAAACAATGGGAGTCCTTGAGCAGTAATACGAAGTATCTTCATTTGCCACCTTTTAAATTAAAAACGGTTTCTTTGTTTTTATATTTCTTAATTCTTTTTATAGCCCATTATTAAATAATTATCAACATCTTTTACGTTTTTATTTTTTTAAGATTGCAAATTTCGATTGGCTTCTTGCTCAATTTTAAGTCACAAACTATTATGTCTCCTAAGGATTGTATTAACTCAAAAGCGCCATTTAACAGCGAACAAAATTAAAAGGCCAATTTCCATTTTTATTTGGAAATTGACCTTTAAATTAAAAAATAGTTCTGAACAAAATACTGGTACTTTTAAACAAAGACCGTATTTTTATAAGCAATTAAGCATCAGTCCAAACTTCTTTTGCTATCTCAACTACTAGTCTAATCTTTGCCCACTGCTGTTCGTGAGATAATACGTTACCTTCCTCAGTAGAAGAGAAACCACACTGTGTTGATAAGCATAAGTGCTCTAGAGGAACGTACTGTGAAGCTTCCTTAATTCTTGCCTTAACAGCTTCCTTATCTTCTAACTCTGGGAACTTAGATGTGATTAAACCTAAAACTACAGTCTGATCTTTGATGAAGCGTAATGGCTTGAAGTCGCCTGATCTATCTGAATCATACTCTAAGAAGAAGCCATCAACGTTGCAGTGACCGAATAGTAACTCAGCTACTGGCTCGTAACCGCCTGAACTGAACCAGGTTGAACGGAAGTTACCACGGCAGATGTGCATGGTTAAAGTTAAATCTTTAGGTTTAGCAGCTACGATCTTATTGATTACCTTTACGTATTCTTCTTGAACTTTCTTAAGATCTCTACCGTAACCTGAGTATAGAGCAGTCTTTTCTGTTGAACAGAACTCACCCCATGAGGTGTCGTCGATCTGTAAGTATCTACAACCGTGCTTGTAAAGAATGTTTGCGCAGTCAATCCAAGCCTTGGCAATATCATTGAATAACTGCTCATCATTATTCTTGTAAAGCTCAATTGGCTCATAATCTTTAGTTCTTACAACGCAGATTTGGTAAAGCATTGAAGGTGATGGAATAGTGTATTTAACTAAAGTGTCACCAGCAATCTTTTTAATTCTGTCAAAAGCTTCAACAAAAGGATGTGACTCTGAGAAGCCTACTTTACCTGCAATACGAACAGTCTCAGCTTTAGGCTGAACACCTTCAAAATGAGTTGACCAGTTCTTAGCACCAATATGCTCAATACCGTCTAAACCTGCTAAGAAGTCTAAGTGCCAGAATGCACGACGGAACTCACCATCGGTAACAGCCTTAAGACCATTTTTCTTTTCAGCTTCAACTAGAAGAGCAATTTCTTCATCTTCAATCTTAGTTAACTCTTCTTTTGAGATTAGGTTCTTGTTGAAAAGGTTTCTTGCGTTAGCAATTTTTTCGGTTCTTAAAAATGAGCCTACGTGATCAGCTCTGAATGGAGGAAGAATATGTGCCATGTAATTAGTCCTTACCTATGATTAGATTATTATTGTTTATGAAATTGAGTTTGAATTCTTCTAGAAATTCATAGCGAATTTCGATGAATACATTTTGAAACAAGTTAAAAAGTTTTACTAATACTTTTTTCTGATGTTCAGATATAGACAAAAACTATGAAATTACAGATAAGAATATGAAAGTGATTAAGAAAAGCATAAAATGAGAAAAAAAGCTCATTTACTTAGTTCAAGCTTTTAAACAAATGAAATTTTTACGCTAAAACTAATGTATAATTTGCGTGTTTTAAATCACATTTTAGGATCCATTTAAATGTACATGACAACTGATCAGATACGTACAGCGTATTTGAAATTCTTTGAGGAACACGGACACACCATCGTCCGCTCTAGCTCACTAGTTCCATACAATGATCCTACCTTGCTGTTCACTAACGCAGGTATGAATCAGTTCAAGGATATTTATTTAGGTAAAGAGAAGCGCTCTTATGTACGCGCTACTACCGCCCAGAAATGTGTTCGTGCTGGCGGTAAGCAGAATGATTTAGATAACGTAGGTTACACCGCACGTCACCACACCTTCTTCGAGATGTTAGGTAACTTCAGTTTCGGTGACTACTTCAAGAAAGAAGCAATTACATTTGCTTGGACTCTTTTAACTGAGGTTTATAAGTTACCTAAAGAGTCTTTAATGGTTACTGTATACGAGAAAGATGATGAAGCTTATGACATTTGGAATAAGCAGATTGGTCTTCCTCCTGAGAAGATTGTTCGTATTGGCGATAACAAAGGTGGCTTATACGAGTCAGATAACTTCTGGCAGATGGGCGATACCGGTCCTTGCGGTCCTTGCTCAGAAATCTTCTACGACCACGGTGAAGACGTACAGGGTGGCCCTCCAGGCTCACCTGATGAAGACGGTGACAGATTCATTGAGATCTGGAACATTGTGTTCATGCAGTACAACCGTAAGATCGACGGCACCTTTGAGAAATTAGCAAAGCCTATGATCGATAACGGTCTAGGTCTAGAGCGTATCGCTGCTGTGTTACAGGGCGTTCACTCAAACTATGATATCGACTTGTTCGTATCATTAGAAAAAGAAGCTGCTAACGTTTTAGGCGTAACCGACTTAAGCTCTAAGTCATTACGTGTTATCGCTGACCACATCCGTTCATGCTCATTCTTAATCGCTGATGGTGTTTTACCTTCAAACGAAGGTCGTGGCTACGTATTACGTCGTATTATTCGTCGTGCTGTACGTCATGGCAGACTGTTAGGCGCTAAGGATGTATTCTTCTACAAGTTAGTAGGTAAGCTCTGCGAGTTAATGGGCAATGCCTACCCAGAGTTAATCGAGCAGCGTGCTTTAATCGAGCGTACCTTAAAGAAAGAAGAAGAACAGTTCTTAAATACTCTTGATAGAGGTCTAGCTCTGTTAGAGAACGAGTTAGTTAAGTTAGGTGACAGCAAGAACTTCCCAGGCGACATCGCCTTCAAGTTATACGACACCTACGGCTTCCCTGCAGACTTAACTCAGGACGTTGTACGTGACCGTGGTTACGTTGTTGATATGGATGGCTTTGACAAGTGCATGGCTGAGCAGAAAGCTCGTGCAAAGTCAGCTTCAACCTTCGGTATTGACTACAACAAAGAATTAAAGATCACTGAGAACACTGTATTTACAGGTTATGATTCACTGTCTTCAGAAGGCAAGATCACTCACATCTTCAAGGATGGCGCTGAAGTTGATTCAATTGCAACTGATGAGAATGCAGTTATCGTTTTAGATAAGACTCCATTCTACGGTGAGATGGGTGGCCAGGTAGGCGATAAGGGTGTTATCACTATTGGTGAGAATGCTCGTTTCATCGTTGAAGACACCAAGCATGTCGCTAAAGCTACTATCCATGTAGGTCGTGTTGATATCGGTGAGTTCGATAAGAACGCAACCGTAAAGGCAACCGTAGACGCTAAGGTAAGAGCTGAGATTGCTAAACATCACAGTGCAACCCACTTATTAGATGCTGCATTACGTCAGGTAATTGGAGATAGCGTAGCTCAGAAGGGTTCATATGTTGATGATACCAAGTTACGTTTTGACTACTCTCATTCACAGCCATTAACAGCAACTGAAAAACAGCAGGTAGCTGATCTTGTAAACAGCAAGATCCAGGAGAACCTGAAGGTTGAGACTGCTGTAATGGATCTTGATGAGGCTAAGAAGTCAGGCGCTATTGCTCTGTTCGATGAGAAGTATGAAGACAAAGTTCGCGTAGTTTCAATGGGCGATTTCTCAAAGGAATTATGCGGTGGTACTCATACTGTAGCAACTGGTGATTTAGGTGTATTCGTACTGTTATCTGATGAGTCTATTGCTTCAGGCATCCGCCGTATCGAAGCCTTAGTAGGTCAGGCTGCAGTTGACTACTTAGATGGTCTGTTTGCTGAAGTATCAAAGGCAAAGGCTCTGTTAAAGGTTGGTGGCAATGCTTCAATTGCTGCAAAGGCTGAACAGGTACTAGATCACTCTAAGAGCCTAGAGAAAGAAAACGAGCAGTTAAAAGAGAAGATTGTAGCCCTAGAGTGTGCTGCATTAGTCTCAAGTGCTCATGAAGTTAAGGGCGTAAAGGTAATTGCAACTAAGATTGATAATTACTCAGCTAAGGAACTTCGTGTTGCAGTAGATGATCTAAAAGTACGTCTACCAAGCTCAATTATCGTTTTAGGCTCTGTAACAGAAGACAATAAGGTAAACTTAATTGCTGCTGTTTCAAAGGATTTAACTGCTAAGGTTAAGGCAGGCGATTTAATTCGTGAAGTTGCATCTTATGTCGGTGGCAAGGGCGGTGGTCGTCCTGATATGGCACAGGCAGGTGGTACACAGCCTGAGGGCTTGAACAAGGCTCTGTCTGCAGTTGACTCATTAGTAAGTGAGCGTATTTAATACACTATGTTGGTAATATCACAGAAAACTGGTGACAAAATACAGCTTGGCGGTGGTATTACCATTAGCGTATTAGAGGTAAAGGCTGGCAAAGTTCGCTTAGGAATAGATGCTCCTCGTGAGGTTTCTGTTAAGCGTCTTGGCCAGTCTGAAAAAGATCCTGTCACTAAAACAGATAAAAAAGGCAATCACTAGTCCGTAGGGGCTAGGATAGTAAAAAAGTTCTTGACATTGAGTCTGTAAAAGCAGATACTATGTCACGCTTAATTTTCAGCGGATAGATGACCGAGAGGCTGAAGGTACTCCCCTGCTAAGGGAGCATACGACTTTAAGGGTTGTATCGAGGGTTCGAATCCCTCTCTATCCGCCACTCACTCAAGGTATGTTAAGATTTTGTGATCGAAGTCTTGAAAATCTTTAATTGAGTGTTATAATTCTGCGAAAATTTTGTCAATCAATTTGATTGCACCCGTAGCTCAGCTGGATAGAGTAATCGGCTACGAACCGATCGGTCAGGGGTTCGAATCCCTTCGGGTGCGCCACATCAAATTTTTTCACAAGTACGCACCCGTAGCTCAGCTGGATAGAGTAATCGGCTACGAACCGATCGGTCAGGGGTTCGAATCCCTTCGGGTGCGCCATTCAATTTTTTTCAAATACACGCACCCGTAGCTCAGCTGGATAGAGTAATCGGCTACGAACCGATCGGTCAGGGGTTCGAATCCCTTCGGGTGCGCCATTCATTTTTTTCTAATACACGAACTCTAGCTCAAGAGAACAGAGTAACTGTCTTCGAAAAAACTGTCAGTTGTGTTTTGTCTATTTGCCTGATTATATTTTTCTTTTGGTATCTCAAAAAGTCCATTAATGGCTTAAAATAGATCTCTGATTTTTTAACGGTGGTTTGACATGGCAAAAGATAATAGCAATGATGTTTTGGCAAAATATACAGAGATGCCAAAAAATCTTGAAGCAGAAGCTAACTTCCTAGGATCATTGATCTTAGATGGCAAACTTATCGAAAAAGTACGTGAGAACATTGGTACTTTAGATGAGAACGATTTCTTTTCTGAAAAGAACCGTATCATCTACAGAACTATTTTAGGTAGAGCTGCTACTACTGATGATTTTAATACCACTGTACTGTGTGCTGATTTAGAGAACAAAGGTCTTTTAGACAAAGCAGGTGGTATTGCCTATGTAGGTTCTTTAACCGAACTTACAGGTCCGTCTTCAGCAATCGTTGAATACGGTCAAATCATCATTGATACCTCAAGACGTCGTAAGCTAATTTCAGTATGCGAACATATTGAAAAGATTAGTTATGCTCCTGAAGGTAAATCTGTTGAAGAGGTCTACGACGAGGCTCAAGGTCTTATCTATGAGTTATCTGAATCTCGCCGTTCAGCAGATTCTGGTCCTAAGCAGATGACTGCTGTAGCTTTAGAGTTGGTAAAGCAAATTAAAGCTGACATGGACTCTAATAAAAAGATGCATGGTGTGGCAACTGGCTTTAGAGATCTTGATAATCTAACCTCAGGTTTACGTGGTGGTACCTTAAATATTATCGCAGCTCGTCCTGGTGTAGGTAAAACCTCTTTTGCGATGAACGTGGTAACCAACATTGCCATGAATGTTGATGAGCATCGTCCTGCTTTAGTATTCTCTTTGGAAATGCCTGCAAAAGAAATTGCAATGCGTATGTTATCAAGCTTTGGCCGAGTACCTGGTAAAGATTTAGCTTCAGGTAAGGTAACTCCAGAGCAGTGGCATCGCATTATCAGATACGTAAATCTCTTAACTGAAAAAGACGAAAATGGTAATGATAGAGTAAAACTCTACATTGATGATACTTCAGATATTGCTTTAACTCCTCTAGAACTTCGTTCAAGAGCGCGTAAGATCGCCTCTGAGAATGGTGGCTTATCTTGTATCATGGTCGACTATATTCAGTTGATGAAATCACAGACCAAATTAGACAACAGAAGCCAAGAAGTTGGTGAAATCTCACGTTCATTAAAACAGTTGTCAAAAGAGCTAGACGTACCTATTTTGGCACTAGCTCAGTTAAACCGTGAAGTTGAAGGTCGTAAAGATCACCGTCCTATGAACTCTGACCTGCGTGAATCAGGCTCTTTGGAGCAGGACGCTGATATGATTATGTTCATTCACCGTGAAGACGTATATAAGTCAGGTGAAAATGGTGATGGTAAGGCTACATTGATCATCAGTAAGAACAGAAATGGTGCTACTGATGATATCGAGTTACAGTTCCAAGGCGCCTACACCACCTTCTACGATAAAGATAATACAATTGCAGCTGAAGGTGATGTTCCAGACATCACTGACTCTCAAATATATCAATAATAAAAAAGGAAATTTAAAATGCAATGCGTAACTGCTTCTATAGACAAGCAGGCTTTAATTGATAATGTAAAGCATATCCGCTCTTTAGTTCCAAATTCAAAAATCATTGCTGTGGTAAAAGCCAATGCCTATGGTCATGGTCTTTTCCCTGTAGCTAATGCTTTAAAGGATCATGCTGACGCATTTGCGGTTGCTAGAATTTCTGAAGCTATGGAGCTTCGTCGTCAGGGGATTGAAAAGCCTGTAGTTCTATTAGAAGGCTTTTATAACGACGAGGACATTGCTTATATCTCTAAATACTCTTTGTATACAGGTGTTCATGATCTTGAGCAGGTAAAGAGTATTGAAAAAGCTAATTTAAAGAAACCAATCCATGCTTGGGTGCAGATTGATGTGGGAATGCATCGCTTAGGCTCATGCAATAAGGATGAGATCTTTGAGATTAAAAGAAGACTTGAGGCAAGTCCTAATGTTGTAAAGCCAGTGGGGTTAATCTCTCATCTGTCTGTAGCTGATACCCCAAGTGAAGTTGAGTACAACAAACAGCAAATTGAGTTCTTTAATGAAATTGCAAAAGACTTTACAGGTGATCTGTGCCTTGCAAATTCAGCAGGTATCTATTACTGGCCAAAGTCACACACACCATGGGTAAGACCAGGCATTATCATTTACGGTATTTCTCCATTTGAAGATAAGGTAGGTGAAGATCTTGGATTAAAGCCTGTAATGACATTAAAGAGCAATATCTTAGCCTTACATAAAATCAAAAAAGGCGACAAGGTAGGCTATGGTGCTTATTATGTAGCTGACAGAGATACTACTTTAGGTATTGTAGGTTGTGGCTACGGTGATGGCTATCCTAGAACAGCACCTAACGGTACACCTGTACTTATCAATGGCAGATATGTAAAGACCGCAGGTCATGTTTGTATGGATATGATGTTTGTTGATCTTGGACCTGATTCAAAAGATAAGATTGGTGATGAAGCTATTTTATGGGGTAAAGGTCTTCCTGTTGAGAAGATTGCAGAACTTTGTGGCACTATCCCTTATGAGTTAGTTTGTCACGTAATGCCTCGTGTAGATATTGAGTTTGCTTAAAGCTTTTATTTACATATCCTTCCTTATTTTACACTTAATAAAGTGGTGTTTTAGAACATCACTTCTACCACAAATAAAAAAGGCTGACCTAGGTCAGCCTTAGTGTAAGAACTAATGCAGATTAGTTCTTAACGAATCTCATTGATAAGTCTAGAGCTCTTACATTCTTAGTTAGAGCACCTACAGAGATGAAATCAACACCAGTTGCAGCAAAGCGACCGATGGTCTCAAGATTTACGTTACCAGAAATCTCAAGCTGAGCTTTATGATCTGTCTGTTTTACAGCATGAACCATCATATCGTATTCAAAGTTATCTAGCATGATGATATCAGCCTTTGCATCTAGAGCCTGCTGTAATTCATCAAGATTCTCAACTTCAACTTCAACCTTAATTTCAGGATGCTGGCTACGAGCTCTTTCGATTGCCTTAGCAATACCGCCACAAGCCATGATGTGGTTCTCTTTGATTAAGAACATATCGAAAAGACCGATTCTGTGGTTCTTACCACCGCCACAGGTAACAGCATACTTTAGAGCGGTTCTTAGGCAAGGAATAGTCTTTCTTGTATCTAGAAGTTTGCAGTTTGTATCTTTAATTGCTTTTACATACTTAGAAACTTCAGTTGCTACACCTGATAGAGTCTGTACGAAGTTTAAAGTTGTTCTCTCAGCTGTCAGCATGGTACGAGCATTACCCTTTACATGGAATAACTGCTCACCAGGCTCAATAGCATCGCCGTCTTTTACAAACCAGGTTAATTCAACTTTATTGCCTAACTGTTTGTAAACTTCTTCTACCCATGCTTTTCCGCAGAAGATACCTGCTTCACGGGTAATAACAGTAGCTTCGTCATTTTCGTTTTCATCAATAAGCTGTGAAGTAACATCAAGACTTGGATCTAGCTTACCGCCTAAGTCCTCTTCTAGAGCCATTTTCACAGTTGCTTTGATATCATCTTGTAACATAATAATTCCTACATTCGATACTGTGTCATTAGGTGACATGATACCACACATTGCAATGCGAATAATTAGATGTGAATAATTCAGTCAGTCATGTGATCATTGAAATTTTGATGCAGATACAAATGCAAAGCGAGCAGAGTTTATGCTTTTTGCTCTTAAAATCATCAGCTTTTTTTACTTTTGTAAAAGCTCTTTTACAAAGGTTTTGAATTCACTCTGTTGTAGCTTATGGACTTTGAAAAAAGTATGGAATAAAAGTAAGCATAAGAGTGACAAACACTGCACATCGGCGTCTGATTTGTTATAATCTAAGTTTAATTTTCAAAAAACGAAACTAGATTCAAATTAGAGAATAAAGCGTGTTAGAAACCATCTCCATAAAAGATCAGGTTGCAGCCTTAAAAGAGCGTGCAGATGCCTTAAGGGGGTATCTTTGACCTGCAAAGCAAGACTGAACGTTTAGAAGAGGTAAACGGTCTTCTAGAAGATCCAAAGCTTTGGGATGATCCAAAAAAAGCTCAAGAACTTGGTAAAGAAAGACAATCATTAACTGCTGTGGTTACCAATTTTAAAAATCTCTATCAGGGATTTGACGATTTGTTAACCTTAGATGAAATGGCCAAGGAAGAGAATGACGCTGAACTTGCTAAAGAAGCACAGGCAGAAGCAGACAAATTAAGTCATGATTTAGAGCGCCTTGAGATTGAAAGAATGTTCTCAGGTCCTAATGACTCTGATCCTTGCTATATGGATATTCAGTCAGGTTCAGGTGGTACTGAGGCTCAGGACTGGGCTGAAATGGTAATGCGCATGTACATGAAGTTCGGTGAAAAACACGGCTTTAATGTTACTGTAACAGAATTGTCAGAAGGTGAAGTTGCCGGTATTAAATCAGCAACCTTACGTTTTGAAGGTGATCATGCTTATGGCTGGTTCAGAACTGAAACCGGCGTTCACCGTTTGGTTAGAAAGTCTCCTTTTGATTCTAACAATCGCAGACATACTTCATTCTGTTCTGCTTATGTATATCCAGAAATTGATGACAACATTGAAGTGTCCATCAATCCTGCTGATTTAAGAGTTGATGTTTACAGATCATCAGGTGCTGGTGGTCAGCATGTTAATAAGACTGAATCAGCTGTAAGAATTACACATATACCAACAGGTATTGTTGTTTCATGCCAGAACGAGCGTTCACAGTTCCAAAACCGTGATCAGGCCATGAAACAGTTAAGAGCAAGACTGTACACTTTAGAACTTGAAAAGAGGCAGAGTGTCCAGAAAGAAATTGAAGACAGCAAGTCTGATATTGGCTGGGGCAGTCAGATTAGATCATATGTTCTAGATGATGCTCGTATTAAAGATTTACGCACAGGTGTTGAATGCCGCGATACACAAAAAGTGTTAAACGGTGATTTAGACCAGTTTATTGAAGCAAGTTTAAAGTCAGGACTTTAAACTTATAAATTAGGAAAATAGAAAAATGTCACAAGAAAACATTGGTACTGCAGAGAACCTCAATAACGTGATGAAAGAGCGTCGTGAAAAGCTTGAGGCTCTACGTTCACAAGGTCAGGCTTATCCTAACGACTTCCGTCGTGATGCATTCTCATCAGATATTATCAAAGCATGTGCAGATAAAGATAATGAGACCTTAGAGAAAGAGCAGAACACCTACACTATCGCAGGTCGTGTTATGACCCGTCGTATTATGGGTAAAGCTTCATTTGCAACCTTACAGGATATGGGCGGTCGTATTCAGATTTACGTAGCTCGCGATAACTTACCTGAAGGTGTTTATCAGGATGTTTTCAAGAAATTAGATTTAGGTGACATCATCGGTGTAACCGGTTTTGCATTTAAGACTAAGACTGGTGAGTTAACCTTACACGTAAGCGCATTACGTTTACTAGTTAAGTCATTACGTCCACTACCTGAGAAGTTCCACGGTTTAACCGATCAGGAAGCTCGTTGCCGTCAGAGATATGTTGACCTGATTGCTAACGAGAATTCACGTCGTACCTTTGAAATTCGTACCAAAGTAGTTTCATTCATCAGAAAGTACATGAACGAGCACATGTTCATGGAAGTTGAAACTCCTATGATGCACGTAATTCCTGGTGGTGCTAACGCTAAACCATTCGTAACTCACCACAATGCTCTAGATATGGATATGTATCTGCGTATTGCTCCAGAGCTTTACTTAAAGCGTCTGGTTGTGGGTGGTTTTGAGCGCGTATACGAAATCAACCGTAACTTCAGAAACGAAGGTATCGATGTTCGTCATAACCCAGAATTCACTATGATGGAATTCTATATGGCATACCACGATTACCACGACTTAATCGACTTTACCGAAGATCTTTTCAAGAAGATGTCATTAGAGGTTTTAGGTACCACTAAGATCCACTATGGTAAAGAAGGTGAAGAAGGTCTTGATTTAGATTTCTCTAAGCCATTTGACAGATTAACCATGAAAGAGTCAATCGTTAAATACGGCAACGACATTACTATGGAAGACTTAGAGGATGAGGATAAGGCTCGTGCTCTATGTAAGAAACACCACATTGAGTTAATGGAAGGCTGGACCTTAGGTCACTACATCACTGCTTTATTCGATGAATTAGTAGAAGCAAATCTACAGCAGCCTACCTTCATTACCAGCTACCCAGCTGTTGTATCTCCACTTGCAAGAAGAACTGATTCAGATCCTGAATTTACTGATCGTTTTGAGTTCTTCATCGGTGGTCGTGAGATTGGTAATGGTTTCTCTGAGTTAAATGATCCTGATGATCAGGCAGGTCGTTTCCGTCAGCAGGCTGAGGCTAAGAAGCACGGTGATGACGAAGCTATGTACTACGATGAGGACTACATCAACGCAATGCAGTACGGTTTACCTCCAACCGCAGGTGAAGGTATCGGTATTGACAGAACTGTAATGTTATTCACAAATGCTCAGACCATTCGTGATGTAATTCTGTTCCCAACATTAAGACGTAACTAGTTTTTAAATAGCTAACTTGTTAAAAGTTAGCTATTTTTCTGATAGCTATAAAAAAGCTATCTATGACAAAATTAGCTTAAATTAGCATTTTTAGTTTTTGCAATAATTAAGGTGAAGAAGATGCAAAAATATCAGGGTTCAATGGTTGCTTTAATCACACCATTCAAAAATGGCAAAGTTGATAATGCAGCTTTAGAGCGCATGGTTGAGTTCCACATCAAAAATGGAACTACCTGCTTAGTTGTAACAGGCACTACAGGTGAGTGCCCAACCTTAACTTTCGAAGAGCACATTGCTGCTATCAAGACTGTTTGTGATGTAGCAAAGGGCCGTATCCTAGTTATGGCAGGTGCAGGTTCCAACAACCCAGTTGAAGCAATCAACTTATCAAATGCTGCTAAAGAAGCTGGTGCAGACAGCCTTTTACATAATGCTGGCTACTACAACCGTCCAAATCAGGAAGGTTTATATGCACACTTCAAGATGGTTCATGACAATACTGATTTACCTATCTTCTTATACAACGTACCAGGCCGTACCGTTGTAAATATCACCTCAGAGACTGTTGCAAAGTTATCAGAGTTAGAAAGAATTATCGGTATCAAGGATGCTACAGGTAATCTAGAGCGTCCATGGATTGAGCGTAACTTAATCAAGAAGCCATTCATCTGGTTATCAGGTGAAGATTCAACTGCTGTAAGCTTCAACGTAGCAGGTGGTCAGGGTGTTATCTCTGTAACAGCAAACGTAGCTCCTGCATTAGTTGCTAAAGTTCAGAACTTAACTTTAGAGAAGAAGTGGGAAGAGGCTGCTAATGAGCAGTTGAAGTTAATGAAACTTCATAAGTTAATGTTCAAAGAGCCAAGCCCAGCTCCAGCTAAATATGCAGCATCTTTATTAGGCCTATGTGAAGAGGAAAGCCGTCTTCCAATTCTTCCAGTAAGTCAGTCTTTACGTGAAGAAATCAAGGCTGAGATGCAGAAGTTAGAGTTAATTTAATCAAAAACATGACTGAAGTTATCAAGAACTCTAACGAAAATCCTGATAAGAACAATCAGGCAGAGCATCACAGAATCAAATCTTTCGTGGTACGTGCAGGTCGTATGACCGAAGGTCAGATCCGTGCCATTGAAGAGTTAGGTCCAAAGTATATGGTAGATGTAGAGGACTTAAAGCCTCTAGAGCTTAAAGCTATCTTTGGTCGTGAGGCTCCATTGGTTGTTGAAATCGGATTTGGCATGGGTGTGTCCTTTGTGCAAATGGCAAAGGATGCTCCTGAGTGTAATTTTCTGGGAATTGAAGTTCACCCTCCAGGGGTAGGCTCAGCCTTAAAGCTGATTGAAGAAAATCAGCTTACAAACGTCAAAGTTATCAAGTTTGATGCTTTTGAAGTATTGTCTAAGTGCTTAGCGCCTGAAAGTGTGGATGTTCTTCAGATATTTTTCCCTGATCCATGGCCTAAGAAGAGACATATCAAACGTCGTCTCATCAATGATGACTTTGTTAAGCTTGTAAGACCGCTGTTCAAGCATGGTGGTCAGTTCAGAATGGCAACTGACTGGGAGAACTACGCCGAGCAGATGTTAGATGTAATGACCAGAGCTGAAGGTTTTACAAATACCTCTCCTGATGGTACTTATATTCCACGTCCTGATTGGCGTCCTCTGACTAAGTTTGAGTTACGCGGACAGAGACTTGGACATGGTGTCTGGGATCTGGTATTCAAGCGTGACTGATTCTAGATTAGAAGCTTTAACTCAATATGTAAAAAGCATTATTTTAGATGACAAAGTAATGCTTTTGTCTTTAAATGGCGACGCTAGCTTCCGTCGCTATTTTCGTGTCATAAATAAAAATCTCATTGCTGTTGATGCGCCTCCACAAACTCAAAAAAATAAAGAGTTTGTAGCTATCGATACAGCTTTATCTAAAGCCGGTATTACCGTTCCTAAGCTAGTTGCCTATGATTTTGATAAAGGCTTTATGCTCATCTCTGATTTAGGTGACAAGACCTTTGCAAAAGCAAGTGCACAAGGTGACAAGCTTTACTATTACCAAAAAGCAATCTCTTTACTTCCAACTATTGCTGCAATCGATCTTGAGTTACCTCTATTTGATAAAAAATTTATCGAGTTTGAACTCTCTATATTTGATACCTGGATGCTCGATAAAGCTTTAAACGTAAAGTTAAGCGATGATGAGCAAAACGCTCTTAAAGAGAGCTATGACTTTTTAGTTCAAAACTGTTTATCTCAAGAACAGTGTGCAATGCACCGTGATTATCACAGTCGTAATTTAATGGTGTGCACTGAAGGTGAGAGTGAGCAATTAGCCGTAATCGATTTTCAGGATATGGTAAAAGGTCCTGTTTTATACGATTTAGCATCCCTCTTATTTGATTGCTATGTGGTCTTAGATAAAGAGCTTTTAACAAAGTTAAAACAATATGCCTATGATATCTTTAAAGCAAAAGGTTATTTAAAGGACAAGTCATATGATGAGTTTGTCTATGAACTTACTTTGACCTCATTACAAAGACATGTAAAAGTTTTAGGTATCTTTTGTCGCTTGAGTATAAGAGACGGTAAGAACGCTTATTTAAAAGATCTGCCTAGAGTTATCAATTATGTGCTCGATGAATGTAAAGTAGATAAGCGTTTAGAGAAACTTCAAAACATCATAGAAAAATACGTAGTAGGAAAGTTCTAATGAAGGCAATGATTTTGGCTGCAGGTCGCGGTGAAAGACTGCGTCCGATTACAGATACCTGTCCTAAGCCTCTAGTTGAGGTTGGTAATAAGAGCCTGATTGAGTGGCATTTAGAAAAGTTAAAAAAGGCAGGTATTACAGATATCATTATCAACAGTGCGTATTTGAGCCATATGATTGTCTCTTATTTAGGTGACGGTCATAAGTTTGGAGTTAACATCACTCACTCTGTAGAAGGCGACTCAGGACTTGAGACAGCAGGTGGCATCATCAAAGCTCTGCCTTTTTTTGAAGGTGTGGACTTTTTAGTAGTCAATGGTGATACCTTTATCGATGGTGACTATAAGCAGTTTTTAAAGCCTTTAAAAGACGGTGTTCAGGCAAGATTGTATTTAGTTAACAATCCTGAGCACAATTTAAAAGGTGACTTTTCATTAGATGAAAATGGACTGTGCACACGAGGGCCTGGTTATACCTTCTCTGGTACTGCTGTATATTCAACAAAAGGCTTTTTAAATAAAGAAATTAAAAAAGAGCCTCTATTGCCATACTTTGAAAAATGGTCACAAGAAAAAGTTCTAACCGGAACTCTATTGCAGGGAAAATGGTTTGACGTGGGCACTGTGCAAAGACTTGACATAGTTAATAAATACGTCAAAGAAAAGCAGTTATAATTAGAGAAAAATCTACAGCAAAGCAAAAGCTCAATATATAGTTTTAAATAGATGAAATTTATATAGAGAGCTTGTAAATAAAACAACGATTAAATACGACAGTGAAAGCAAAATTAACATATTTAGGTGCAGGAATAGGACTTATTGTTGGTTTTATTCTGTATCTAATCTCAGATTATTTTATTTTTGTATTCCTAGGCCCATTAGTGGGCTTTTTGTCTTATGACGGACGTCTGTATCTAAAACAGAAAAAAGAGCTTGAAGAACAGGCTAAAAAGGCTGAAACAGAGCGACTAGAAAAAGAGCAGAAGCGTCTTTTACGCGAGCAGAAAAAGACTCAAAAAAGAAATCGTGAAGACAAAGTCTCACTCTATGAGAATATCTACACTGTCGCAGGTTACTGTTTAGCAACACAACAGGATCTTGGTGTATACATTAAAAACGCTGAAGAAGTAATAGCTCACTTTAAGGTATCTAAAGAGGTAAGAGCAATTGCAGTTGAAGCTTTCAATCGTGCTTTAGACAGCTCATTTGATTTTGAGTCTTTTGTTCTCTCCTATAAAAACAATATTGGCACTAACAGAGATTACATGAAGTATGTTTTAACTTATGCATACTTAATTGCCTCTGTTGATGGCGAAATAAATTATGAGGTAAAAGACCGATTAGTAGCTATCGCTACAGCAATGGGCTCAACTAAAGCTGCTTTAAAGCGACTGTTCCAGTCAAAAGGCGCTGAGGCTAGATTTGCTAAAGAATTTGATGATAAGAGTAAGTCAGGCTCAGAGAATACTAAGAGTGAGCAGTCAAGCTCAACTCATCAAAGCTATAATCATTCTGATGCAAATTCATCTAACAGTAATTCATCAGATAAGCAATCATCAAATGGCTATTCATCAAGCTACAGCTCAGAAAACAGTAGCTCATCTAATCGTAATTCAAATGATAGCTATTCTAATTCTGGCTCTAATAGCAGAAGTTCTTCTGGTGCATCAGGCTCTCAAGACAAGACAGCTCAAGCTTTAGGTATTCTAGGACTTGATAGCAATGCTACATTTGATGATGTAAAGAGAGCTCACAAAAAGATGATGTTTAAATATCATCCTGACAGATTGGCTGCTCAAAACCTGTCTCCTGACATGGTAGCTATCTATACAGATACAGCAAAATCTGTACAGGCAGCTTACGATTATCTAAAAAAGATCTATAGCGATTACATTTAACGAATTTTAAAGGTAAAACATGAAACTTACCGGTACTATTTTTGGCTTTTTATTAGGCATAATTTTCGGTCACAACATTGTTGTAGCTGTAGTTTGTGCTCTTATTGGTTACTTTGTATTTGATAAACCAAGATTAGAGAAAAACGAGAAAAGACAAAAAGCCTATAAAGCCTTTTCAAAAGATGCCAACTACAACTTAACCTTAGTTGATATTACCTTCTCATTTATGGGCTATATTGCCAGAGGTGCAGGTAGAATCAATGAAGAGCACATCGGTACAGCCTATAGCGTCATGCAGATGATGCAATTAGATGAGAATGCTAAAAAGGTAGCTATGACTGCCTTTAATGCAGGTAAACAGCCAGATTTTAATGTAGATTCAAAGGTAGCAGAGCTAAAAGCAATTATTGGTGACAATGATGCTTTTATTGACTACATCTTAGAAATTCAAATTCAGGTAGCCCTTTCTGATGGCGTTCTTCAAAAGCAAGAGCATGACCGACTGATTATTTTAGCTGCAAGTTTAGGTGTATCTGTACAGTCAATGGAGCGCCTGATCAGCATCAGATACAGTGAGATGATGTTTTCTCAGCGCTTTAGAAATTCTAGCTACAGCTATGAGAACAGTGAACAGAGCAGTTATCAGAATAACTCAAACTCATCTTACGACAACGGTTATGGCAATAACCAAAGTTATGGTAATGACAACAGTTCATATAATGAGCAGTACCAAAGTCAGTCAAAGTTAGATGCTGCCTATAAGGTTCTAGGCATAGACAAGAGCGCCAGTGATGATGAGGTGAAAAAAGCTCATCGCAGACTGATGTTAAAGTACCATCCTGACAGATTAGCTTCTCAAGGTTTAACCGAGGAAATGATCCGTATGTATACTGAGAAAGCTAAAGATATTCAGGCTGCTTTTGACTTAATTAAAAAAGAGCGCGGACTTAAATAAGAAAATCAGCCTTAGTTTCAAAAGAGAGTTTTTCTTTTGAGATAGGGTTGTTAAATTCAAGATGATAAGCATGCAGGCAAAGTCTTTTAGATTTTGCTTGTACTGCAACTGAAGCATAAAACCTGTCACCTAAAATAGCATGTCCAATAGAAGCTAAATGCACTCTTAGCTGATGAGAACGGCCTGTAACAGGGGTAAGTCTCACCAAACTTAAGTCATCAGTTTTATGCTCACAGTTCTCATTAACAAAAGAAGCTACTTTAAACTCATCGACCCTTTCAAAAAGAGTAATAGAAGGTTTTCCCTGTTCAAAATCTACAATCTGTAAAGGTCGCCTTTCAAGATCACAGCGAATGGGAAGTTCTACTTTACCTTCAGCCTCTATCTTTCCATCTACTAGAGCATAGTAAAGTTTATGCACTTCTTTTTGCATAAACATTCTGCCTAAAGCTGAGATAGACTCTTTTTTAAGACCTACTACCATAAGACCAGAGGTATCCATATCAAGTCTGTGTACTGCCATGGCATCAGGATGTTTCTCCCAAATTCTTGAGAGAATGCTGTCATAGTTTGCCTTTTCACGCCCTGGTACAGATAAAAGACCTGAGGGTTTATCGACAACCATGATGTACTCATCCTCATACAGGACAGTTAAAAAAGGAGTTTTAGGAGGATTATAGATAAAGTTATTCACAGTAAGAGTAGAGAACTTATGATAAATCTCAAGACTAAAAGAGCAGCATAAGCTGCTCTTTTATTAGATAAGGTTAATCGTCAAAATGAGATGCTGCCACAACTTTTCTTGCGTTATCAGCAGGGAGTTTTAATCCTAATTCATCTAAATTCTTAATCATGAGGTCATATGCTTTTTTAGTATATGGTGAATCATAATAAGTGTAGATGATGGTCTGGCAGTGACGAATAGCTGAAATTAAAGCGCCTCTTTCCTGATAGTAAGAAGCAATTGCCCATTCACGCTTTGCTAACTGATCTTTAACCCAAATCAAACGGTGGTAAGCATCGTTTGCATATGGTGAATTTGGATAAGTCTCAATTAAGTCTTTGAATGCTTTGAAAGCATCATATAAGGTTTGAGGATCTTTTTGTGATCTGTCAAAACCGAAGTAATCCTGAATTAGAGTACCGTGTTTTTGGATCTCGTTTAAGCCTTTCATGTATAGCACATAGTCTGTGTACTGAGAGGTAGGATTTAATCTTAAATATCTTTCAATAGCAGCGGTGGTGAGATCTGATTTTCTGGATTTATAGTAAACATAAATCATATCTAACTGCACCTGATCGGTTAATTCACCGAATGGATAACGAGAGTCTAAAGCTTCAAGATAGTCTTTAGCATAACCAAAGTCACCTACAGCCATATACTGTCTTGCTTTAGAATGTAGAGCCTCTTGAGAAAGATCAGGAATAGCATCTTTTTCAATAGAATCAGAAGAACACGCTGTTAAGGAGAGTGCAGAAGCAATTAACACCGGTAAAAAAATCTTCTTGAACATCAAATTCTGCCTCATGTTTTTTCTTAAATTTATCTGCCGTATATGTTATCTTAAGTGACAGTAAATATGTAAAGAAAATATGTAAAAATTAACTTATGTCTGAAATTTTCCATTATACAGTAACTGATGACCTTCATGGTAAAAGACTTGATGCTGCTTTAGCATCTTTTGATGACAGCAACTCAAGAAGTACCTTAGGTCAGTTTATTAAAGACGGTCTAGTAAAGCTAGACGGTGTAGTTGTAACTAAGGCTAGCACAAAGGTAGCCTCTGGTCAGGAGATTGAACTTACAGCTCCAGAGCGCGAAGATCTTGATGCAAAACCTGAAAACATTCCATTAGATGTAATCTATGAGGATGAGGACTTAATTGTTATCAATAAACCTGTAGGTTTGGTAGTACATCCAGGTGCTGGCTGTAAAGACGGCACTGTGATGAACGCAATGTTATATCACTATCCACAAACTGCAAGTTTAGCTAGAGCAGGTATTGTTCACCGTTTGGATAAAGATACCTCTGGTCTTATGGTAATTGCTTTATCTAAGTATGCTCAGATTAAACTTGTCAGAGCAATCAGTAAGCATGATGTTGTGCGTGAGTATGAGGCTATTTGTGAAGGTCTGATTACCTCAGGAGGCACCATAGAAGCTGACATCAATCGTGATCCTTACAACAGAACCAGAATGGCTGTAGTTTGCGATGGTATGGGACGTGAGGCTATCACCCACTATCGTGTGATGGAACAGTTCCGTGAACATACATTAGTAAAACTAAGATTAGAGACTGGTAGAACTCACCAGATCAGAGTTCATATGGCTTCAATTGATCACCCTCTGTTAGGTGATATGACCTATGGTGGCAAGCGTTTGAAGATCATGAAAGGCGCGAGTGTTGAGTTAACTGAGGCTCTAAAGCACTATCGCCATCAGGCCTTACATGCAGCTCATATTGAGTTTATGCATCCTATAAAGGGTGAGATGATGTCTTTTGATGCGCCTTTGCCTGATGATTTTACAAATCTCATCAATCTTTTAAGAGAGGATGAAAAGGTAAATGGTGGCAAGATCTAGTTTTGTAACAGTAGATGCCTTTGAGGATATCCCTGTAAAGGCTTTGTATACCACACGTCTTGAAGGAAAAAGTGAAGGTGATTATGCTTCCTTCAATTTAGGTCTTCATGTAGAAGACTCTGCTAAAGACGTGTTACAAAACAGATTAGCTTTAGAAAAACACCTTTCAAAAAAAGTCGTTTTTATGAATCAGACTCACTCTGATAAAGTGGTTTTAGTAGATAAAAACGACGTTTGTGAATGTGAAAAGATGCTAGAAGGCAAAACTCCTGTTTCTTTAGGTGTTGAGGCCGATGGCATTGTAAGTTGTGACAAGTCTGTAGCTTTAGCTGTACTTACAGCTGACTGTCTGCCACTTTTGATGTCTACAAAAGAGGGAGATGTTATCGCAGCTGTTCACTGTGGTTGGAAAGGTGTGTACTCAAACATCATCAAAAATGCTGTCGCTCTTATAAGAGAACACTCTAGAAGTGAAATCTATGCCTACTTAGGACCATGTATTGGTCCTGAGAGTTTTGAGGTAGGAAGTGAGCTTTTAGATAAATTTCAAAGCATTCTGCCTGACGCATCCCGTGCCTTTACTAAAAAAGACAATGGTAAATACCTGTGTTCACTGCCTCTTTTAACTAAGATGCAATTAGAAAAAGCAGGTGTTACCAAGGTGTATGAAAGTGAGGTTGATACCTATCAGAATCCAGAGCTTTTGTACTCTTACAGAAGAGCTAAAAGAACTGGACGCATGGCCAGTGTGATTTGTTCAAATCTATAAATCAATCTATAAAAATAAATAGCGTCTGTCTTACCTTTTAAAGGCAGACCTTAGTGATAAAAGTTTATCAGATCATCTTTTGCTCAAGCTCTATTCTATTAATCTTATTGTCAGCAAGACCCTTATTCAGTCTGATTTAGCGTAATTAAAGCTCCTTAAAAAACACTGAAATAAAACAAGAAAATCACCTTCCTCAAAGAATTTTTATTTGAAAATATCCTTTAAATTTAACAAAGCATCCCCATATTGTTTTATAGACAAGATAAAAGAAACAAGATTTAAAAATGAGGAGGCTCTAATGCGCTTAGACAGATTTACTGTAAAGTTCCAAGAAGCACTAGCCGATGCTCAGTCTTTAGCTGTCGGACATGACAATCAGTTCATTGAACCAGTGCATGTAATGTCAGCTCTGTTAGCCCAGGAAGATGGTGCTATCAGACCTTTAGTTACATTAGCAGGTTCTGATCCTACAGCTTTAAAGTTACTGGTTGATAAGGCAGTAGATAAACTGCCAAAGGTTGAAGGTGTAGCAGGTGATCTGCAACTTTCACCTCAAACTGGAAAGTTACTTAACATTTGTGACGGTTTAGCACAAAAGGGTGGCGACAGTTACATTTCATCAGAATTATTCGTTCTAGCTGCAATGGAAGGTGATCCTGAATTAAAGGAGATCTTTACTCGTTGCAACTTAACCTTAGCAAAGGTTAATGCTGCCTTAAAAGAAATGCGTGGTGGCAAGAACGTTAATGATGAGAATGCTGAAAATACACGCGGTGCTTTAAAGAAGTATTGTATTGATTTAACAGAGAGAGCTGAAAAGGGTAAGTTAGATCCTGTTATCGGTCGTGATGACGAGATCC
Organism: Succinivibrio sp.; assembly: GCA_050873645.1. Taxonomy (GTDB): domain Bacteria; phylum Pseudomonadota; class Gammaproteobacteria; order Enterobacterales; family Succinivibrionaceae; genus Succinivibrio. Next base: position 25,510 of record JBNMJE010000016.1, read on the forward strand.
GTCGTACCATGGAAGTTCTACAAAGAAGAACCAAGAATAACCCAGTGTTAATTGGTGAACCTGGTGTTGGTAAAACTGCAATTGTTGAAGGTTTGGCCCAACGTATTGTTAAAGGTGAGGTACCAGAAGGACTTCGTAACAAGAAAGTTCTGTCATTAGACCTAGGTGCACTGATTGCAGGTGCTAAATACAGAGGCGAATTTGAGGAACGTTTAAAGGCTGTTTTAAACGATCTAGCAAAAGAAGAAGGCAAGATCATCCTGTTCATTGATGAGTTACACACCATGGTTGGTGCTGGTAAGTCAGAAGGATCAATGGATGCTGGCAATATGTTAAAACCAGCCCTTGCTCGTGGTGATCTTCACTGCATGGGTGCAACTACACTAGATGAGTATCGTCAGTACATTGAAAAGGATGCTGCTCTAGAGCGTCGTTTCCAGAAGGTATATGTAGGCGAACCTTCAGTTGAAAACACTATCGCTATTTTGCGTGGTCTAAAAGAGCGTTACGAAATTCATCATCACGTACAGATCACCGATCCTGCAATTGTAGCTGCAGCAACACTGTCAAACCGTTATATTTCTGATAGACAGTTACCTGATAAGGCTATTGACTTAATCGATGAGGCAGCTGCAAGCATCAGATTGCAGATTGACTCAAAGCCAGAGCCATTAGACAAGTTAGACAGACGTTTGATCCAGTTGAAGATGGAGCGTCAGACAGTTGCTAAGGAAACTGATGATGCAAGTAAGAAACGTCTA
>JBNMJE010000017.1:0-25921 GCA_050873645.1 Succinivibrio sp.
ACTCGTTTGTTTTTAAACCCTCTTCCGAGGGCCCACACAGATTGTCCGTACTTGTTTTTAAAGAACTTTTATAAAACTGCTTGAGTTTTATTTTTTGCGTTGTCGTTCGTGACAACGGAAATGCATTATAGACTTTTTTTGGTTGTTGTCAAATTATTTTTTGATCTTTTTTCAAAAAAAATTCACAAATTCAATCAAGAAGGCTTTGTTATGCGGTTTATACTTTTACTTTAACCACTACTTTGGTTACGGTCATTTTTTTTCCGTTGTAGCATGCACGTGGCTGATGAACTTCATCTGGTGGTACTACCACAAGATCACCTGCTTTTAAGTTTACTTGAGTATAAAACTTTGGTGTGTCATAGAAATAAACGTCGTTTTCTTTAACAGACTCGTTTAATTTGCAGTCCTTAACTAAGGCCATACCAAAGCTTTCAAAACCATCTGCAATATACTGAATGTCAAAGTAGTCTTTATGAGACTCAAATCTAGCATCTTTAAAATCGACAGTCTCATATCTTTGAACCATTGCAAAAACACCGTCGCAAATATCATATCTGCCATCTTCCATTTTGGCAGTGTCATGATTTTTTAACCATTCGTATGCTTTTTTGAACTTTTCATCTAAATAATCGTATTTAGCTACAAGATCGATTGATGTTGCTAACATATCTTTCTCCAAATTTTCTTTTAGCTCTTGGCTAATAATTCTTATCATAAAGCTTCTTTACCTGAAGCTTTTATAGGTAAATTCTATTGTTAAAACTCGTATGAGTCTACAACTTCACCGTCTAAACTGTACAACACAATGTTGCCTTCATTGATGATGGCAAAACCTGCCTTAGTACCACCTTTTGGAATGGTAATAGAACCAGGGTTGATATTTACAATGCCATTGTCTTTTTTGAAGATGCCTGCAATATGGGTATGACCTGATAAAACTATATCCCCTTTTTCAAGACCAAGTTTTTCAATACCTTTGTCTGTATCAATATCGTAAAGATGGCCGTGAGTTAAAAAGATTTTCTGATACTTATTTTTAAGTTTTAGGTTGAAGTAGGCATAAGGTGCATTGCATGGAAAATTAAGCACCATTGAGTCAACTTCACTGTCACAGTTTCCTCTGATTGCAATGATCTTCTGTTTTACAGAATTTAAAAGTTCGCCTACTCTCATAGGATCATAACTTTTAGGAACGGTGTTTCTTGGACCATGATTTAGGATATCGCCTAAAAGGGCAATGTAGTCACATTCAAATTTATCAAAATACCCTAATGCTTTTTCAAGTTCTAAAGCACCACCGTGAATATCTGATATTACAAGATATCTCATTTAATTTTCCTGCTTGTAATTTTTACTCTGAAATTCTGACTTATGAAGTTTCATCTGATTGAACATTTTAAGGGACTTTGTGCTCAATTGCATCAGAAAACGCAATTATTCTCATGCAATCTATGCATGTATTCTGAGCTTATAAACTCATGCAAATTTGAACTTACATTGCGGAAGATCTTTTCCTATCAGGCTCTTTCATAAATTTAAAATCTCAAAAGCTCTAAGCGTTTGTAACATTCTTTTATTCGCAAAGATTTTTCAAAAAACTTAACACATATCAACATATTAAGCTAATATCTTGATTTTATTCAAATAAATATTTTAAAACAATTCTCAAAATAGTGAGCTTTATAACAATTACGCAAACGTTTGTAATATATACTTAAAACATATCATTACTTTTACACATAAGGTGACAGAATGTCTGAGATTAAGAATATTATTGCTGAAGGTAAGTCAATTCTTGGTATTGAGTTTGGTTCAACTAGAATCAAGGCTGTTTTAATTGAGCCTGATACCTTCAAACCAATTGCTCAAGGTGCACATGAGTGGGAAAACAGATTAGAGGATGGTCTGTGGACCTATCATTTAGATGATATCTGGTCTGGCTTACAAGACTGCTATCAGGATCTGCAAAAAGATGTTCAGAATCAGTATGGCGTTCAGATTAAAAAGTTAGCATCAATTGGTTTCTCAGCTATGATGCACGGCTATATGGCTTTTGATAAAAATGGCAACCATTTAGCTCAGTTTAGAACTTGGAGAAATGCTAATACTACAGAAGCTGCTGAAAAGCTAACTGAATTATTCCAGTTCAATATTCCTGAAAGATGGAGTATTTCTCACCTTTACCAGTGTATTTTAAATAAGGAAAAACACGTAACCTCAGTTGATTTCTTCACAACCTTAGCAGGTTATGTTCACTGGAAGCTAACCGGTCAGAAAGTATTAGGCGTAGGCGATGCTTCAGGTATGTTCCCTATTGATTCAAATACCCATGATTACAATCAGAAGTATTTAGAACAGTTCAATAAGATCCTCTACGAAGAGAAGATGCCTTACACCTTAGAGCATTTATTACCAAAAGTATTATGCGCAGGTGATGACGCAGGTTCACTTACTGCAGAAGGTGCAAAGCTATTAGATGTTTCAGGCACTCTAGAACCATGTTGCCCTATTTGTCCTCCAGAGGGTGATGCTGGTACCGGTATGGTTGCAACTAACTCAGTTGCAGTAAGAACCGGTAACGTTTCAGCTGGTACATCAATCTTTGCAATGGTTGTACTTGAAAAGGCTCTTGAAAAATTACACAGAGAAATTGACTGTGTAACCACCCCTGATGGTTTACAGGTAGCTATGGTTCATGCTAACAACTGCACCTCTGATCTGAACGCCTGGGTAGGTCTGTTTGCTGACTTCTTAAAGGCAGCTCATATTGACATGGACATGAATACCCTGTTCAAGACCTTGTATAACGAGGCTTTAAACAACGGTGCTCCTGACTGCGATGGCATCATTACCTATGGTTATTTATCAGGTGAGAATATCACCTCAATGCCTGAAGGTAGACCTTTATTAGCCAGAATGCCAACCTCAAAATTCACCGTAGGTAATTTATTTAGATCAAATCTAAATACCTCATTAGGTGCAATCCGTTTAGGTATGGATATTCTGAAAAAAGAGCACGTAAAAGTAGACAAACTTTTAGGTCATGGTGGTTTATTCAAGACTAAAGGTGTTGGTCAGTCAATCATGGCTGATGCTCTAAACATCCCTGTATGGGTAATGACAACCGCAGGTGAAGGTGGCGCATGGGGTATTGCTCTGCTTGCAGCTTACCGTGTACAGAAAGACAAAGAGACCTTGCCTGAGTTCTTAGAGAATAAAGTATTCCATGATGCTCAAGGCTCTAAGATCGATCCAAATCCTAAGGGAGTAGAAGGCTTTAATACATTCTTAGAAAGATACGTATTATGCCTAGGTGTTGAAAGACAGGCTGTTAACAGCCTGAAAAGATAGTTAACTACCCATTCCTTATTAACTAACCATTTAAAAAGCCTGCTAAAAGCAGGCTTTTTGTTTGACTTGAAAAGAGAAAATACAGTGACGAAAAACAGGTATTGCAAAAACACAATACCTATTCTCTTACTAACCAAAATCAAGACTATCTAAAGAGATTTCCTTTTTCTCTTCTGTCTTTTCTTCTTTTGGTTCTGTGGTGTTTTCTGTAGCTTTATTGTCTTCTGTTGCAGATGTGTTGTCTTCAGTTTTTGCTTCTTCATTGTCTGATGAAACTGATGGATCAGAAGATGCTGAAGTTGCGTCGTTTGGAGCATTTTCAACTTCTACGCTAAAAGCTTCATCAACATTCTCATCATCATGAGAGACAGGATCATCAACAGAAACTCCGTCATTATTATCTGACTCTAAAGCTTCAGAGCTGTGAGCTAGAGAATCCTCGTTATCTGATGCTGCTTTATCCTCAGTTGCAATGTTCTCATCTATTGCAGGAGTTTGTGTTTCCTCTTCTTTAGCTTCAGCTTTATCCTCGACATCAGCACTCTTGCCATCAATTGCAGCAAGAATTTGCTTTTTAGCTTTGTTTAAAGCATTTTGAGCTGAAGCTTTACCTGTAACAATGTCAGAGATTGCTGTATTCATAGGATCCCAAACAGTTGCCATTTCTGGAATTGAAGGAGTTGATTCAGCATTTAAAGCCTGTACAGCAATTGCATTAGCAAAGTCGTCATTGTTAATTAAAGGATTAGTCAAAATCTCATGAATTGGAGGTAACTCAAGAATTGACTGATATCTCTGTAAAGCATATTGAGGCTGATTGATAAACTTTAAGAATTTTTCAGCTAAAGCTTTGTTGTGACTCTTTTGAGTTATAGCATAGCCTCTAAATCCTAAGAATGGAGTCATGAATTTACCATTAGGTAATCTTGGAAGAGGTGCTACACCGTAGTTGATACCAGATTTTGCAAAGGTTTCTAATTCCCATGGACCTGTAATTACAGCAGCAGCTTTTCCAGTGGTAAATAACTTTTCAATTTCACCAAAGCCATCATTACCTAAAACAGATGGAGGTAAGATATCTTTACATACTTTTGCAAGATATTCAGTTGCCTTTACAGCATTATCTGATGCAACTCCAAGATCTTTTGGATTTAATGAGCCATCTGAATTATTTCCAAACAAGTAAGAGTCATAGCCCTTTAAGAAACCGTAAGCAAAGTAGAAGAAATCCCATTTGCCGATGATGCCATATTTGCCCTGTTTTTTAAGATCCATTGAGAGCTTATAGTAATCATCAAACTGCTCAAATGGATATTTCATAAGATCCTGATTGTAGTAAACAACCATGGTCTCCATTGAACGTGGTACTGCGTAAATCTCGCCTTTATAGGTGAAAGCTTTAATTGATGAGTTAAGATACTTGTGCTCTTCTTTTTGCATGAACGAAAGAGGAGTGATCAAACCAGCTTTTGCAGCATAGCCCATTCTGTCAGCTGGCAGCATTAAGATGTCAGGGATCTGAGAACCATCCTTTAGCGCGCTCTCGTATGCTGCTAAATGACCTACGTAGTCAGAGTCTTTTAGAATAACCTTACAGTTATTCTCTTTTTCAAACTGTGCTACAGCTTTTTCGATACCATGGGACTTACCAAGATCTTCCCACACTACAAGATCAGTAGCATAAGCTAGATTTAATGATAAAAAGATACTGCCTATGACTGCACAGATTTTTGTTTTTTTCATCAACATAGTTTGTCCTCTTATTATTGTTTTAATAGAGTTTTATAGTTTAACTTTTGGTAAATTTGTTTGTTTTTGTAAATATTGTCAAAAGTCTGATTTACTCTGACTCAATAGGCTTATTATCGGATCAAATAAGCTTATTTTTAAGATTTGAGTGTTCACAATAAGATCTACTAAACATAAAACAAGGTAACTTTGTTAAAGGCAAACTTGTAGCGCAAACATCGCCTTTACAAATTGCCTTTATCTAGTAGATATTTTTCTTTAGCTATTTCTTAACTGTTATTTTCTTTAAAAAGATATTTTCTTTAAACAGTCATTTTCTTTAAACAGCTAGTTTCTGACAGTTAATTGTTTTTAAGTCTGGTTTGAATATAAGACTCAATATCCTTTTTAGTGTTCTCAAGGATGTAATCAATTGGAGTTTCAGTATGAGTTACTTTCCAAATTGCTTTGTCCATAGCTGACCATACATAAGACATTTCTGGAATTGATGGCATATTTACAGCCTGAACTGACTGCTGAGCAATCACCTGAATCAGATCGTCATTAGCTAAAGACGGATCTTGCAATACTGAAATAATAGGAGGGATCTGACGACTCTCTTTATATCTTAATAAAGCATATTTATGCTCATTTAAAAAGCGCAGAAAATCCTCAGCTAACTCTTTGTGTGCTGACCATTTAGAGATTGAATAACCTTTAGTACCTAAAAATCCTGCCATTGGATTTCCGTTTGGAAGGTTTGGCAGAGTGGTAATGCCAAAGTTAATACCTGCCTTTAAGTAATCCTCAATTGCCCATGGTCCATTGATAACAGCTAAAGCTTTTTTATTAGTGAAAAGCTCATACATTCTGTTGTAGCCATCTATACCTGATAAATAGTCATACACAAGATCATTGTTTGACATCTTGCGTAAAACTTTTAAGGCTTCAACAGCACCTGGTGTATCTAAGCCGTATGAGTTTAGGTTGATAGTACCGTCATTATCGGTTCTAAAGATATAGGCTCCATAACCGTGCATTATGGCATAGGTGGTATAGAAAAGATCCCATTTGGCAAGTAAACCATACTTGCCCTTTTTCCTCATTTGCTTTGACAAATCAACATACTCTTCAAGAGTATCAGGAGGTGAAGGTAATAGATCTTTGTTGTAGAAAACAATTAAGGTTTCAATTGTTTTAGGTACAGAGTAAAGATCACCATCAAAGGTTACAGAGGCTATTGAATTTGGAAGATACTGATTAGTCTCTACTTGCATGAAGTGAACCGGTGTGATGAGATTTTTATCTTTTGCTACACCAACCATGTCTGAGGCTAAAACCACCACATCAGGACCTTCACCTTTAGGTCCTTGCTTTTCTAAAAGCTCTACCTGATGGTACATTGGCTTTTCTAGTACTTCAACTTTGCAGTCGTAAATAGTTTCAAAGTCTTTTACAGCTGAAGCAATCGTAGAAGCACGACCTACATCTTCCCAAACTATGAGTTTCTCTGTGGCTAGAGTTTCTTGAGAATAGATTAAAGCGAGGCTTAACATTAGGCCTTTAGAGAATTTGTTCATATTAAATTCCTGTAGCTCAGAGCATCACACAACAAACACCTTGTATAAAACAAGGTGTTTGTAGGGCTATCTCTGATAAGTTAATTAAAGACCTGAGCGGAATGCTTCAATCTGATAATCAATATGCTCTACAGCAGACTTTAGAGCATCTTTTACCCCTTCCTTACCACTGATTGCAACGTCTAGTGCACCATCAAATGGGCCCCAAACCTCAGACATCTCTGGAATTGAAGGAATAGGAACTGCTCTACTTGCCTGAACAGCAATAGCATTAGCAAAGTCGTCATTAGTAATAATAGGATCTGCCATTACTGACTTAATAGGAGGGATCTCTTGAGTCTTCTGATAACGGACTTTTGCATACTTAGGCTGATTTATGAACTGTAAAAACTGTTCTGCTAAATCGTGTTCATTAGACCAAGTTGAAATAGCATAACCTTTTACTCCTAAAAATGAGCTCATTGGCTTGCCATTAGGCAGGATTGGCAAAGGCAATACACCAAAGTTTACCTTTGCTTTAGAATAAGGCTCTAATGCCCATGGACCATTGATAATTGCAGCAACCTTACCTTTAGTAAAGAGCTCATCAATGGTATTCTGACCTTTATCTCCACGAACTGAATCTGGAATACAACCGGTGTCAAAGAACTTTTTAATCAGTTCTACACCTTTAACTGCACCATCATTAGCTAAACCTACATCACGTGAATCTAGATTACCGTCTGAATCAGTGCCGAATACATAAGCGCCGTATGGTTGCATTGCACCGTATGCATAGTAAAAAGAATCCCACTTTGCGATAAAACCATATTCATCGTCTGAAGTAGCCTTCTTTTTCATAGCATAGTCATAATACTCGTTTAAAGTATCATAAGGCTGCTTTAAGATATCCTTGTTATAGAAAAGCACTAAGGTCTCTACAACTTTAGGTACAGCATAGATTTCACCACCTTGAGCAAAGGCAGACACGGCTGAACGGATGTACTTATCCTGATCCTCTTGCATAAACTTAATAGGAGCAATCAAACCTTGAACAGTTGCAGCACCAACTCTGTCAGCAGGGATCATTAAAATATCAGGACCATCTCCTGATGAACCTTCTAGTCTTAATCTGTCAACCTGAGAGACGAAAGGAACTTCTTCAACGATAACTTTACAATCATTTAGAGCTTCAAAATCAGCAACAGCCTGAGCAATGCCTTGTGACTTTTGGTCATCTTCCCAAACTTTTAACACTGTGGCTGCGTAAACATTAGAGCAAACAAGCAATGATGTAATGGCAATAGCAACTTTTGAAATTTTCATTATTTACATCCCGATTTGTAATGCTTTAAAAGACAAAAAACACGATCCTCATCACGAGGCGTGCAAAGCATTCTGTTTAACTTTAATTCTATACAATATGTTTTGTAATTTCTTGAAAAAAGAGTGATGTTAATCGCATTTTTTAAAAGTAATCGCTATCAATAACATTAAGTTCCACCAACCTTCTGTATGAAGGTTGGTCTCTTTAAAAGAACATTAGAACTTTCTTGAAGAGATGTCTTCAATAATTCTGTTAGCGACCACGCCTAAATCTTTAGAGATGTCGTTTGACTGCTCTACTAATGATGAGTTGCTGATACTGTTCTCCTTTAACTCATCAGAGGACTTCTCAATCATTGAAATTGATTCAGTTTGAGACTGCACGCTGACCTTTAAATTATCAATATTGTCTAAAAGCTCCTGTGAGATTTTTACAATATCACCCAAACTGTTTTGAGTACTTGCAGCCAATGAACGAACCTCATCTGCTACCACCGCAAAGCCTTTACCGGCAGCTCCTGCTCTAGCCGCCTCAATAGCAGCATTCAGGGCTAGAAGGTTTGTCTGATCTGCAATTTCTCTGATAATTGAAACGACATTTTGAATCTTTGAAGCATTGTTCTCAATTTCACCTGTTTCATTTACCACTGCAGTATTTGACTCTGTGATGGTATGAGTTGCATCTGTAGTGTTTTCAATCAGTCTTAACTGATCATGCAGAGCTTCATAAACAGAGCTTATGGATTTGTTCTGAGACTCAGACTTTTCTTTTAGATCATCAGATAACTGCTTTTGAGCTTTTAGAATTTCACACATTACCTGACCTAAACGGTTAATGCCATTAACAAGCTCTAAATACTTTCCCTGATAATTGCCATTTTCAACTCTTGCAGTAAAGTCGTTGTGAACGTATGAACTTAGGACGTTATCTACACTCTCCATTACAGAATTGATATTAGTAAGTGCAGTATCTAATGAAGAGACCAGTTCTGAGATGTAAGGATCTTTTGATCTGTAACTTACATGATCTGAGAAATTACCTGCATTTACCTTATTAAGAACATCATGTACAGCTGCAATAGAGCGGGAGTTATCCTCCAAACTTGCTTCGATTTTATCAGCCATTTCACACAAGGTGCCTACAGCTAGACCAATTTCATCAAAGTTCTTAGGTCTCTTTAGATTTGGAGTATCGGTCTTTCTTTCAAAGAAGTCAGAGAAATTCTTAATGTTAAGCTTTAAAAGTCCAAGTCTTGAACTTAATAACTTGCCAATGTAGTAAACAATACCGAGCATTGCAATTAAAGCTATTATCATCAGCACTGCTGACTCAATGAGCATGGTACTAAGGGGAGCCATCACCTCTGATTTGGCAATCTTACCTACAATAGTCCAATTTAAAAGTTTATCCTTTACAGCAACGATAATGTAATCCTTACCGTCGACTGGTGAGGTGTAATAGGCTAAATGGTTCTTGTCAGTAGTTGCACTTTTAATTACAGACAAGAACTTAGGATCAAAGTCATTAACATTCTTTTTAAGGATATAGCTATCATTTTGATGTAACTGAATTAAGCCCTGTTCATTGATACAGAAAAAGTAACCAGTCTCACCTAGTCTTTGCTCTTTTAACATCTTTAAAAGATTGTTTAACTTTGCAGCAGTACCGGTAATACCAATTAAATCACCATTTTCATCTATCATTTTGTAGTTGATGAAAAGAGCTAATTCACCTGACACTCTGTCAAAGTCCATGTTTACATCATAGACATCCTTACAGTCTAAGGTGTATTTAAGCCAAGAGTCTCTTCCTTCAATATCAAGTTTTCCGCAGGAATCACCTTTGTAGTAATAGGTCTGTGATGTAAAAGAAGCTAAGAAGGTACTGAACAGATCATATTCTTTGATGATATTTAGACGATCCTGCTTGAAGATACCGTACCCCTCTTTATTCTCGCCATTTTTTATCCACTGCATGGTATAAGCTGATGTGGCCATAACCTTAGATTCATTGATGTATGGCTCAATATAGGATCTTACGTTATTGGCAATTAGGAATGTTTCTGATGGCAATTGTTTGTTAACAATTTCTTTTTCGATGATAGATGAAGAGTTTTTATAAAAGATATAGGTAACTGCTAAAAGTGAAATTAGTACAGATACCACAATAATGATTGCAAGTCTTACAACTAAAGACTGTCTTCTTGTTCTATCAGCCATAGTTTAATCCTTAAATTCGATACACATGCCTATGACTGATTTTAGTTTAAGATTGTAAAGAGATTATGAATTGTTATTAAATCTGTGATTAGTGCACTTTATTAAGCAAACTATTTCTGAAAATTGACCTATATAAGCAGAATTTGCGCAATTTCTGAACATTACTTTGTATCTATAAATCTTACCTTATAGAGGTTTTCTGTAAGTTTTAGCTTTTGACCTTTTACTTTAACTAAGTTAGGTCTCCCCTCAAGATCAAGATCTTTAGGTCCATAAGTTTTGGCATTTGGAAATTTGTAGTTTGTATAACCTATGACTTTACCAGCTATATATGATCTTCTGCCGTTTTGAGTGCCGTCATAGATCTTTACAATGTTCTCATAGGTATTAACTACCCTTGAGACCACCTCATTTTTGGCTTTAACAAATGAGTATTCAGAGGTTAGAACAAAGGCACTCAAACCAATGCTTGAGAACACTATAGAGAATAATAAGATCTTTAAGGCACTGTACCAGGTAAAACCGTAGCCTTTAAGAAGTTTTCGCTGTTCTTTAAGATTACTGTTTTTCAAGTTTAGGTCCCTTTGCTAAAGACTTATCTAAAACTATCGCATCAAGATCTTCATCATCAGACTGCTTTAGATATTCATCAAAGCTCTCTTTAAGATCTCTTTTGTTTTTAATCTCAGGTACACTATAAGCTGTAAGCTCTGAAAGCGAGTTTAAAGCTTTTACGTAGTTCTCAGCTGTTACCTTATCTTCAAACTTCTCACCTTTTTTGAGTTTTGAGCTTATATATGTAAACTCACCATCATAGACATGATTTAGATATGATCTTTTTACTTTCCACAATCTGTTGCCCATGATTATAGAAGCCTCTACTTTGTTCATACCTATAAGAACAGCATAGAAAGGAACCAAGTCATCGTTTCTTAATGAAAGCACCACAGGTCTATCAACAGTTTTTATAAAGTTAAGATCTTTTTGTACTGTTCTGCAACTTAAGTTTAAAGCTTCAAGATCATTACAGGTACTTCTAGCACCATCCTGACGACGATAGCCCCAAACTTTAACTAAAGTATCAATAGCATCTGATTTGAACAGGCTTTCTTTTACTGAGGAATTAAATAGAGCCACTTCTCTGTTCTTTGCAGTTCTGCCAGGTAACATCGCATTTAAAGCTTTATTGTAGTTATCCTGAACGGTTTCATCAGCATTTACTAAGGTCTGCAAAGATTGAGAATCCAATTTATGAGGTAGATAAATGTAGGCAGCGCTAAAGACTAAAGCACTTATAATCATGCCTAAAACTAATAAAGGCAGTTTTGCAAATAAAGCTAAAGATACTTCTTTAAAGAATGTCTTAACACCTACTACAAACAGACTGCGATCATGACGGACTACTTCTATAGCCTTTTTAATGGTATGACCTGAAACATGCTTCTTCTGAGCATTAAAAGCAATACATAAAGATCTGTCAGCAACAGAGTTGATAATTCTTGGAAGACCTTTAGTGCCTTTATATAAGATATTGATGGCTCTTGTGGTAAAAACAGGATCATGACAGCCCGCCATCTGCATTCTGAAGTTTACATAAGAATGCACTTCATCACGCTTTAAAGCTCTGATGGTAGCAAAAGCTTTTACCCTTCCCCAAAACATCTTATGCATTGGCTTTTGGATGTTTTCAATAAGATCTTCCTGTCCTACTAAGAGGAAGTTAATCATCTTACCCAACTCGCCTTCGATGTTACTAATAAGACGAATCTGTTCGATGACCTCATCTGACAGACCTTGAGCTTCATCGCAGATAACGGTAGTGACAATACCGCTTTGTACGGAGCGTTCTAATAGTTTTCTTAGTTTTAAAGTTAATTCGGCAATAGATTCAAAAGAAGTTGCAACGACACCACTAGCTCTTAGAATGGTTGCTAAAAGCATGTGTGGTTCTAATCTTGGATCATCGATAGCGATAATTCTCATACGTTTTGGTAGAGAACGTATCAGCATTCTTACGAGCGTAGTCTTGCCTGATCCTGAAGGACCTGACAGAATACAGATCGCTCCATTTCTGGACAGATTGCTAGTTAAAAGCTCCAATGCTTGATGCTGACAGTTGCCAACAAAATAAAACCTGTTGTCTGGCAAACCATCAAAAGGCAGTTCATCTAAACCAAAAAACTTCTCGTACATATCTACTCGTACTTAATTGCTTGTACATGACAGCTTGTACTTAACCACTTGAACCTAGTCATTTGTACATAGCCAATTTCACATAACTATTTTTATTCTTATTTTGAATTCTTATTTTGAATTCTTATTTTGACTGAATGGACATTATAACAGACGAAGACAAATGAGTGCCTTTATCAGTGCCTTTAATCTCAAATTTTGCTAAAATTTAGACATAGATAGAGGTAAGCTCAAATGCAGGTTTATTTGGTAGGTGGAGCTGTCAGAGACAAGCTTTTAGGATTAAAAGGTGCTGACAGAGATTATGTAGTCGTAGGTTCTACGGTTGCAGAAATGAAAAAGTTAGGCTTCAGCCAAGTAGGTCGAGACTTTCCTGTATTTTTGCATCCTAAAACCCGCGAAGAATATGCCTTAGCCAGAACCGAAAGAAAAAACGGTCATGGCTATGTTGGCTTTACCTGCGATTTTAATCAAAACATCACTCTAGAAGACGATCTTATTCGCCGTGATCTAACCATCAATGCCATGGCTATGGATGAAAACGGCAATATCATCGATCCTTACCATGGACAGGATGATCTTAAAAACAAGCTTTTACGCCATGTCTCAGATGCCTTTATTGAGGATCCTCTGCGTGTTTTAAGAGTTGCAAGATTCTATGCCCGCTACTATCACTTAGGCTTTAGGATTGCAGATGAAACCATAGAGCTGATGCGTAAAATAGCAAACTCAGGAGAATTATCAGAACTTACCCCTGAAAGAGTATTTATTGAATTACAAAAGGCTCTTACTACTGATAATCCCGAGCAGTTCATTTTAGCTTTAAGAAAAACTGAAGCTTTAAAAGAAGTATTACCTGAAGTTGATAAACTCTTTGGTGTGCCAGGTCCTATAAGATGGCACCCTGAGATCGACTCAGGATTGCATACCTGTATGACCTTACATAAGGTAAGTACCCTTACAAAATCTCCTGTTGTGCGTTTTGCCATGTTGTGTCACGACTTAGGTAAGGGAGAAACTCCAACTGTATTATGGCCTCATCATAGACTGCATAATCAGTTAGGCGTAAAGCCTTTAAGATGTCTGTGTCAGAGATTGAGAGTTCCTGCTGACTATGAGCAATTTGCTTATATCGTAGTTTTATATCACTCTGAGATGCATCATCTTTACAGAAAAGGAGCTCAGGGAATTGTATCCTTACTAGATAAGCTTGATGCTTGGAGAAAGCCTGAGCGCATCGAACCTTTTGTCTTGTGCTGTATGTGTGATTTCTTAGGCAGAAAAGGCTTTGAGAATAGACCTTTCCCTCGAGCACAATATTTTTTAAAGATATTTGATATCTGCAAAAACGTCAAAGCTAAAGAATTTGTCGAAGCTGGTTTTAAAGGAAAAGACATTGCCGATAAGATGTTCTTAAAGAGAGTAGAGCTTGTAGAGAACTACATGCAGACACTTCCTATTGAAGAAATAAATGACAGCAGTAATGAAAAGCCAGCTAATGTCAAAGAAAAGGTAAAGACTTACGAGAGAAAACCTCAGAACAAAGTCAAAATTCAAAAAGGCTTTTTCAAATTAAGACTGAAACAGGATTAAGTTTTAGAGACTGTTATTTGAAAAACAGATAAGAGTTTAAAAGTCTTTCTGACTATCTAAAGGTAAGGGCGCTTAATAAAGCGCCCTTACTTGTTATTTGAATCTTGTTACTAAAGATTAGAACATCCAAAGTAACAGAGCACCTAAGAGCACTCTGTAAATAACAAATACAGCCATACCTGAATGAGAAATAAACTTCATGAACAGATGGATCACAATCAGAGCTACGATAAAGGAAATAGCACCACCAATGATCATATTTACCCACTGAAGCTCTAAGGTTTCATCTTTGTAAAGTTTGATAACTTCAAATAAACCTGAAGCTAAAATTACAGGAATTGATAATAAGAAACTGAATCTTGCAGCAGCTTCTGCTTTTAAGCCTAAGAAAAGACCTGCTGTCATGGTAATACCAGAACGTGAAGTACCAGGAATAATAGCTAAAGCCTGAGCAAAACCAATAATAATAGCCTGAGTATAGGTCAAAGAACGTAATGAATCAGGTCTTGCACCTTCTACTCTGTCTAAGTTTCTCCATACCATCTTCTTATTTACATAAGAGCTTACACCTAAGAGTAAGCCAAAGAAGATAGTAGCACCTGCAATTACCTCAATGCTGTCACGGATTTCTGATGAAACTAATTTTTCAAACAAAGCTCCGAATACACATACAGGGATGGTTGCGATGATAACACAAAAACCGATCTTGGCAATTGGAGTTACCTTACGCTTTACGCATGCTTCTACTGTAAATGAAGCAATCTTAATTAAATCAGCTAGGTAATATAAAACTACAGCTAATAAAGTACCAACATGTACAGCCACATCAAAAGAAATTCCCTGATCAGGCCAGCCTAAGAGCTTTGAAGGGAAAATCAAATGAGCACTTGAGGATACAGGTAAGAACTCAGTTAAACCTTGAATTAAAGCTAATACAAATACATGTAGCAAAGTCATTTTTAATCCTTAACGTTGTGCCACTGTGGAGCTTCAACTGACCAGTCAATCTCGGTCTTTACTACACGTCTGTTCTCTGGAAGACGAGGCTCCATTTCCTGCCAAATCTCACCTACTTTTACATTTAACAGTGGGTGCACAAGCTCAGGATCTAACTCGCATAGAGGACAAAGAACAAAAGGATAATCCTGAATGTCATGTCTTGGTAACTTGCATGGAGTAGTAGTTACGGTATCACCGAATACTAAAATATCGATATCCAGACGACGCTTTACACCAAAGTTAGTACCGTTATTAAACATAAGCTCAGTACCAGCTAACTGCTCAACTTTCTGTAAGCAAGCATATAAATCTTCTAAAGAAGCCTCAGTGTCACCGCCAAATACCATATTGTAATAATCAGGCTCACCTGCTCTGATTGCATGGCTTACCCATACAGATGACTTTTCAAAATTCTTAAACAGAGGACCAATTTTGGCGACTGCAAATCTTAATGCATTTTCCTTATTTAAATTTGAACCTACACCAAGGTACACTCTAGTTGCCATTTTCTACTCCAAATTTTCTAAAGATCTCAATACCTACACTCTTAGCGTCTGCTACAGCTTCTGGTTTATTCAATCTTATTTTTACTGATACCGGTTTAAATTCTTTTTCAATCAAATCGCAAAGCTCAACAGCCAGTTCTTCTAAAAGACCAGCCTTACGCTTTACAATATATGCTTTTACCTTTTCAGACAAAAGTGCATAATCGATACTTTTTTCAAGTGCACCAGTTCTGCCCGCCTCTTCTAGAGGAGTTTCTAACTCCAGTGAAACATATAAAGGCTGAGTTTTTTCTCTTTCAAAAGGGAGAATTCCTACAATGCACTCTACTTTTAAATTGTCTACAAAGATTTTATCCATCACGTTTATCCAACTTGTTTTACAAAGTCTTTTTACAAAGTCTTTTTACAAAGCCTTTAGCTCTGATAAAGGCCATCTTGGATGAACCTTGATTTTAAAATCTCCTATCTGACCTGCTTTATAACGGAGCATGCCAACCTGAGCGATCATAGCACCATTATCAGTGCAGAACTCTCTTCTGGCAAAAAATGCTTTACCGTGGATCTTATCCATCAATTGCTGCAAACGGGTGCGAATATCTGTATTTGCAGAAACACCGCCTGCTACAACCAAGGTCTTAAGACCTGACTGTTTTAAAGCTCTTTTACACTTAATCTCAAGTGTGTCAGCCATTGCTTCTGTAAAGCCTTTGGCTATGTCAGCCTTTACTTCCTCAAGATCATCTTTATGAGCAATAGTTGCATTTAATACGGCTGTTTTTAGGCCAGCAAAACTAAAGTCACAATTAGGATTTTTAATCATAGGTCTTGGAAAGACAAAAGCACCTGATTTGCCGTTTGTAGCCAGTTTTTCAAGTCCAGGTCCGCCTGGATATGGAATACCTAATAATTTGGCAGTCTTATCAAAAGCTTCACCTGCTGCATCATCTACAGACTGACCTAACAGTTCATAGACACCAGGCTTTTCTACTTTAATCAGTAAGGTATGACCGCCTGAGATTAGTAAGGCTACAAATGGAAGCTTTGGTTTTTCAGCCTCTAACATAGGGGCTAACAGGTGACCTTCCATGTGGTGTACAGGAACACATGGAACACCTAGAGCATAAGCTAAGGCACCTGCCTCCATTGCACCTGATAAAAGAGCACCGATAAGGCCAGGCCCAGAGGTATAAGCAATAGCACAAAGATCTGACATCTTCATGTTTGCTTTCTCTAAAGCCAGTCTTACTAGTGGTACAACTCTTTTTATATGATCTCTTGAAGCAAGTTCTGGGACTACTCCTCCATATTCAGCATGCATTGCAATTTGTGTATGAAGAGTATGTGAAATCAACCCTTCTTTATCATCATAAATTGCAACACCAGTTTCGTCACAGGAACTTTCTATACCTAAAATGCGCATTTTTTTATCCGATAAAAAGTCAACGCTCTATTTTAGCAAATGTTTTGGTCGCTAAATTTTTTCTGAAAAATTTATTTTTGCTTATTCTTAATATTTCAGCATGAAGGTAACAGGACCGTCATTCTCTAGAGTCACTTTCATGTCCGCTGCAAATATGCCCTCTTGAACGCGAGGAAACTTTGTATGAGCATAAGAGGTGAACTTCTCATACAGTACTTTAGCATCACTAGGTGCCATAGCAGGATCAAAGCTAGGACGGTTACCTGCTGCTGTATTTGCTGCTAAAGTAAATTGAGATACTAAAAGAATGCTGCCTGATACCTGCTCTACGTTAAGGTTCATTTTTTCATTCTCATCGTAGAACATTCTGTACTTTACGATCTTATCGAACATTCTCTTGCATTTAGCCTCATCATCGCCCTTTTCAAGACCTATAAAAGCTAAAATGCCTTTATCAATTTGACCTGTGATCTTTCCGTCAACTACAACTTTTGCGTAATTTACTCTTTGAAGCAGAGCCAGCATATTAGTATCTCCTAAAATAAACGTGGTAAATTATACTAAGAAGTAAGCAAAAAAGTGAGGTTAAAGTAAGCTAAAAATGTTTCTAAATCTAATGTGTGTAGGAATGGGCGGTTTTATCGGCGCCATCTTAAGAGTTCTATCAGGAACACTAATCTCAAAGTTAACATTATCTTTAGCTTTCCCTTTTGCTACTCTTTTTGTAAATATCGTGGGATCTTTTGTAATAGGTATTTTTCTGACTCACCCATACGTGTTAGCCAACGCCCATTTAAAGTCCTTTCTTACAGCAGGACTTTTAGGTGGTCTTACTACTTTTTCTACCTTTAGTTTTGATACCTTAAACTTAATCGAGCATAGACTGTTCCTTAGTGCATTTTTAAATGTGGCTTTAAATGTTGGAGTTGCTCTAATTGCATGCTATTTAGGCACCCTGATAGTTAAGGCATTGTCTTAATAGTAATTTCATAGAGTAAAGAACTAATTTTGTGACTTTACACATTAAATTTCTTCGTTTAAACAATTTACACAAACAGCATTTTCTTGTATAATCGCCTCTGTTTTTTATCGTCAAAGACCTACTGTTTTTGACATTGGAATTTAATAAGTGAGGTGGTTTTCCACATGCCAGTCATCAAAGTACGTGAGAACGAGCCATTTGACGTTGCCTTAAGACGTTTCAAGCGCTCTTGCGAAAAAGCCGGTATTTTAGCCGATGTAAGAGCTCGTGAATTCTACGAGAAGCCAACAACTGTACGTAAGCGTGCAAAGGCTTCTGCAATTAAGCGTCACGCCAAAAAGTTGGCCCGCGAGAATGCGCGCCATACAAGACTTTACTAATCACGCATCTTAGTCGAAAGACATGGCTGAATTAGTCTAGTTGCTTGTGTGCACTAGCTAAAATCTATCACTAGATTTATTAAAATAAAAAGGGTTAACGTTAAGTTAACCCTTATTTTTTTAGCTGTACTAAGCTTAAAACTCTTCTTTATTCTCTTCCCAGAAAGCAATTGCCCTACTTATCCAATTGATGCTTCCTGATGCCTCAGGATCAATACCGATACCAAATCCATGCTCTAATCGTGGCATTTCTGTGTATTTAGCATTGATATTCAAGTTATTTAGATTAGCTACAGATGACTTTAAAACAGTCTTATTCACAATGGTGTCATTCTCACCTACCACAATAAAGGTAGGAGAATCCTCATTAGTACCGTAGAAACTAATTGGGTAGGTATAAACGTTCACAGCTGGTTTACTCATCATAATACCTGCTGAGATGGTCTGCTCTGAGGTATGAGTAACATTGATAATGATCTGTGCGCCGGTTGAAGCCCCCCATAGAGAGTAATCATCCTTTGACACTCCGAACATTCTAAAGTTGTTCATAATGTAGTTCACAGCATTTACAAGATCCTGAGAACCACTTAGTACCTTTTTCTGGCGATATGAGAGCACAAAAGCATTGTAGCCTGCTCTTGAGATCCTCAAAGCTAAAGGGAAGCCTTCATGAATTAGACTCTTATAGCTGTAGCCACCTGGCAGAATTAAAGCAAAAGGCGCATTTTTCTTACCTCTAAAGAAAAATAGACCAGTGTCCTTTAACTCTTCCTTTTCTTTAATATGTTCAGGTGTATAGATTGGATAAAATACCTGATTACCCTTTTTAATCTCATCATACAAATAATCTAATGACTCTATGGTATGAATTGCCGTCACATTGCGATGGTAAGGCATGATCCTTTGAAATTCATTTAGATGAACATTAAGATCTTTCTTATCAGTATCAGGCACTAACAAGTTAGCAAAACCTGAGAACTCTTTACACTCTAAGATATCCTTAATGGTGTTTTTACTTGAAAAGTAGTTGCCTACATTAAAGCTAGTGTTCTCAGCTTCTCTACTACTTTTTAATTCCACAGCACTATCATCATCTAATAACATGTTGTAGTAGCTACTTTCATTTTGCATGGTAGCAGCACTACACACTGTCAGTAGCGATGAGGCTACATACAAACTTATTGCTGTAAGTTCACACACTAATCTATTTTTTTTCATACTAATCGTTCTTATATTGTAAATTCTGAGATTTAATAGCTGCCAATAAAAAGGCTCAGTAAAGAATATTTGAATACCTGTTACTGGCAGTTATCATGCGTTCATTTTTATAGTTTTATTTATGGAAGAGAGTTACCAGCAGCCTGGTAGATTTCATACCACTCTTTGTGAGTTAGATGAACATCGCAGGCCTTAGAGCACTCTATTACTCTATTCTGTTTAGTTGTACCGATCACAGCTTGCATCAGTCCTGGATATCTTAAAACCCAAGCTATAGCTACAGCTGATGCAGTTACATTTCTTGAGGAGGCAATTCTATCTAATACAGAATTAAGCTTTAAGTATAGAGGAGAGCCTACAAAGACACCTTTAAAGAAACCATACTGTAATACAGACCAAGCCTGAACCACCATATGATTTAAACGGCAGTACTCTAAAATGCCACCATCACGCATTATAGCTGGATCATTATCCATATTTACGTTAAAGCCAGCATCTACCATAGAAGTGTGACAGACACTCATCTGCACCTGATTTGCTACAAGCTCACAATCTAAACCGCTTTGCAGTAATTTCATCTGCATAGGGTTCATATTGCTTACACCAAAATTCAAAACCTTTCCTGATGCCTTCAGAGAGTTAAAAGCCTCACCTATTTCATCAGGTTCCATTAAAGCATCTGGTCGATGAAGCAACAGACAATCTAAATGATCTGTCTTTAATCTTTTTAAACTGTTCTCTACACAGGAGATGATGTAGTCTTTAGTAAAGTCATAGCTTACAAAGTCACTGTCTTTTCTGATACCACATTTACTCTGTAAAAAGCATGTTTCTCTAAAATTAGGATTTTTAGTAAAAGCTTCACCTAAAAGTTCTTCAGATTTACCATTTGAATAACAGTCAGCAGTATCAATAAAGTTGATACCGCAATCTAGTGCTGTATCTAAAAGTGAGCATAACCCCTGTGTACCTAATTGTGGTATACGCATACAGCCTAAGACGACTTTGGATACTTTTGTCTTATTACAACCAAACTCTACATATTCCATATGATGCCTCACTCATGACCGTCAATCTTATGATCACCTGTCTTATGAATATCTCTTCACAAATCTATTAGATAGAGCACTGCCTCTATCTAGACTTTCTTTTAAGCATGCTCTTTCTTTTAAAGCTTATCTTTTAAGCTTTAATGTTCAGCTACGTTAATCAACTCACCTTCATGCAGATATGAGTAAATGTTTCTAGCTGCAATCTTAATAATTCTGTTTACAGTCTCATCTAAGAAGAACCAGCCTGCTACATGAGGAGTTAATAATAACTTTGGCTCACTCCAGAGTGGACTGTCTTTTGGCAGTGGCTCGGGGGTAGTTACATCGATAGCAGCACCTGCTAATTTACTGCTTCTTAGGGCACTTAAAAGAGCCCCCTGATCGATAGCATCGCCACGACCTACATTGATTAGATAAGCGCCATTTTTCATCATGGCGATGGTCTTTTCATTGATAAGATTTACTGTTTCCTTGCATGAAGGCAAAACCATTGCCACGATATCAGCTTTTGGCAGTACTTTATCAAGATCTTTTAATGAATAAACCTCATCAACATAATCAGGCTTATCTTTAACGTTACGTCTTACACCGATGACTTTAGCAGCACCTAGAGCTTTAATCTTTCTAGCATAGCTGCCACCGATATCACCTAAACCTAATACAGCTACAGTTGAATTCTCAACTGAGATGATCTTGCCACAATCAGACCAGTCCTTATTTAACTGCTTATCTCGATACTGTGGAAAGTGTCTGATGATCGAGAAAGTCATAGCAAGCATATGCTCACCTACAGCAGGACTGAATGCGCCTACGGCGGTACACAACTTAACTTTTTTATCGAGTACTCCTACATAGTTATCAAAGCCAGCTGAATTTAACTGTAAAAACTTTAAGGCTTTAGCTTCTTTGGTAAGAGATGGCGCAATATTACCTACAATGATCTCTTTGTCATAAACATCTTCAGCTGTAAGTTTGTTTTGATTCTTTACAGTGATTTCTACATCACCTGATGAGCTTATCAGTTCTAACTGCTCAGGAGTTACATCAATACTTACTAATACTTTATGTGACATAATTAAATCCTTCTATTCAAATGGGTACTTGATACCTAACTGAGCTCTAATTGAGTCCATAAGTTGCATCATATATAAAGTACGCTCATGAGGCATTTGTGGGCATTCTATTTTGCCCTCTTCAATTGCCTTAACACATGCAGATACCTCGTACTCGTAACCTGTCAGCTGTTTTGGACACTTAATTTCTTTAATGAGGCTATAGTTACTATCAAATACTTTCAATCCTTGTGGATTATTTACGTTATCTACCTGAATAAAACCTTTTTTACAATGGATCATGCCAAAGCGATCAGAGATGCCCATTGCACTTGAGCACAGAACAGCCATTACACCTGTTTTCTCATAGCAAAGAGTAATTGAGTTTGACATATCCACGCCTGAGGCATTCTTAATGCAGACAGCTTCTACGGTATCAGGATCGCCTAAAATCATGTTGGCAAAGTTTAGTGGATATACACCAACATCTAAAAGAGCACCGCCAGCTAGCTCTGGCTTTACCAGACGAGGAACAGAGACAATGTCATAACCTAGGTTTGCTGTAAGCATAGTTACAGGACCTACAATACCAGAATTGATGGTATCAGCTATGATTTTTCGCATTGGCTGATAGCGAGTCCAAATAGCTTCTGCTAGTAATAGTTTCTTTTCTTTAGCTAAATCGATTAACTCTTTAGCCTGTTTTGCATTAACGGTAAAAGCCTTTTCACAAAGAACATTTTTACCATGTTCCAGACATTTTTTAACTTCTTCAAAATGACAGGAATGAGGAGTTGCAATGTAAACTAAATCAATATCTTTATCGTTATATAACTCATCATAAGAGCCATAGGCTTTTTCTACTTTAAATTCTTTACAGAAACTTTGAGATTTCTCTTGTGAACGAGAGGCTGCAGCATACAGTTTGACGCTTTTATCTCCAGACTTGTTCATCTGCAAGATGGTACTTGCCATCACCTTGGCAATCATACCCAAACCTAAAATTGCAAAATTTATCGCCATAACATACTCCTTACATCTTTCTAAATTATTGTATATGAACCTAAATTCCACAAGGAAATAAAAGGAAAAGTGCTAGCAAAATAGAAATTTATTTGTAAAAAAAAGATCTTGCTATCACTGTCTGACAACAAGATCTTTCTTTATTAACCAAAAGGTAGCTTTATCAGTTTTGAGTTAACAGCTCAATGGCTACTCAAAACAGCTATTCTTCTACAGAATTGACTCTTATTCTTCGAAATCTACAGCTACACGCTCTAGAGCGATTTCATGACAAATGCTTGCAACTGCAAGGTGACGAGGATCGGTAGCATACTTTTTTAGATCTTCCATGTTGTCAAACTCGCAGATTAAAGTTGCGCTAAACTTCTCTTTTGGGTTTACATTAACGCCAGTCTGAAGTGATCTGATCACCTCAATCTGACCTACAAGACCGTTCAATCCCTTAAGGAACTGATTCATTTTCTCTTCAGTACCCTCTTTGAATTTCCACATAACGATATGCTTAATCATATAAACTCCAAATTTGAATTTCTTTGAAAATGTTATTAACATTCAGCAAGACTATTGCTTTCCTGCCTTGAATTATTTCAACACTTTTTGAGTTTTTTGTCAAAAATGTTGATGCCAAAATTTCCTATGTCAAAATTGTCGATATCAAAATTGCAAAAGGCAGTTCTAATTAAATTCAAACAATCACATGTGAATACTATTATTTGATACCTAAATACCTGAGAGCTTACTTTATTGTTTGATTTAATTATTTGATAAATATGTTAAGCAGCTTTCAAAAAGGTGTATAACAGTGTCAACAATCAAGCTTTTTAAAGCGGTTTTACGTACTTTATATAGTAGAATGGGGCATGGCTTTATTTTTCTTTAACAACAAACTACAAACAATTAACTATAACTACTATGAATTTTATAAAAACTAATATTGTAGGCATACTGTTTTGCTTTCTAATCTCTCTCCTAGCTACCTACTTAGGTAGTCTATATCCTATTGTAGGCGGACCTGTCTTTGCTATCCTATTAGGTATGATTATCTGTATGGTGGTACCAATAAAGGGGATCATTCAGCCTGGTGTAAAATTCACTTCAAAGATCATTTTACAGACTGCAGTGGTACTTTTAGGTTTTGGACTTAACCTTTTGGCAATTGCTAAGACTGCTCAAGAGTCTTTACCAATTATCATTGCCACTATCGCCACTTCACTGATTATTTCATTTGTGATCTGCAAGTACATGAACATTCCTACAAAGTTATGTACGCTGATAGGTGTAGGCTCATCTATTTGTGGTGGTTCTGCTATTGCAGCTACTGCTCCTGTAATTAAGGCTAATGACTCTGAGGTAGCTCAGGCAATCTCTGTAGTCTTCTTCTTTAATGTGTTAGCAGCTTTATTGTTCCCAACACTTGCTCAACATTTAGGTATGTCTCATGACAGTATCGCTTTTGGTATTTTTGCAGGTACTGCTGTCAATGACACCTCATCTGTTACTGCTGTAGCGTCAACTTGGGATAATATCTTCTCATTAGGACACGCTACCTTAGACAAGGCAGTTACCGTAAAGTTGACAAGAACCTTAGCCATTATTCCAATTACTATCGTGCTCTCTGTTATTTTTGCAGCCCGCCATGATCTTACAATCAATCAGCAAGCATCAGGATTAAAGTTACATAAACTGGTGCCACGTTTTATCATTCTGTTTGTACTGGCATCTCTTGTAACCTCAATTGCCATGTTATGTGGTGTATCTGCTGAAGTCTTTGTACCTTTAAAAGACTTGAGTAAGTTCTTTATCGTCATGGCAATGGCAGCAGTTGGACTTAACTGCAATCTCTTTATGTTAATAAAAACAGGCTCTACAGCTATCTTCTTAGGTATGTGCTGTTGGGTTGGTATTACTGCAGTCTGCCTGTTATTACAGTATATGTTAGGTATCTGGTAAGAGTTAGAAAGTTAACGACTAAGATAACTAGGCCTTGCTAAAGCAAGGCCTTTTTATTTTCAAAAATATTTACTCAAGCTTATTGAGCTTTATTACTCCACAAAATATGACCAATGCTCTTTACGAGGTGCACACTTAGGTAGAGGACCATCAGCATAACCTAAAGCTAAATGACCTACACCTTCGTAATCACCAACAATACCCAGTTTCTTGAAAAGATCTTTGTACAGATCACTGTCCATAGATTCTTTACAACGATGGATCCAGCAAGAACCAAGACCTAAGTCATGAGCTTCTAACATCATATTGCCTAAGACTAAAGAGCCATCATAGACAGCAGTATTATTAGCTTTGTTAGCTGCTACAATTAAGATCACGGGAGCGCCATAGAAAGTGTCAAAACCAGGACGACCAAAGATCTCTGCATTTAATTTTGTGATCTTTTCACGAAGCTCCTTGTTGGTTACGGCAATGATAACTGGAGATTGCTGTCCCCTACCGGTTGCAGCAAAAGTACCAGCCTCAATAACCTTTTCAATTAACTCACGAGGTACAGGATCTGCCTTATATTTTCTGACAGAACGACGTGTTTTAATGTTCTCTAATACTGATGACATAATGAATCCTTAGATTGTGCAAAGACAAAATTAAACCAATAAATACAGATTTGTAATACCTAAAGTCTGACCGAATTTAATCCCCACAGCAGGTAGTGTACCGCCATCTTTGAAGTTTAAAGAATTAAAAAGATTTAAAGACTTCTCATTACTTGAGGTAATGACTGAGATGATATTGTGGATGTCAGAGCGTTCTTTAGCATAAGAAATAGCATGATTACAAAGAGCTCTGGCAATGCCTTGTTTACGAGCCTTTAAATCAACATAAATAGAGATTTCAACAGTAGTATCAAAAGCATCTTTGTCTCTATATTGAGATAAAGAACAGTAAGCTGAGACTTTATCATTGTCATCGACTGCTACAAAGATAGGGTGATTAGAAGTGTTATGAGCACTAAACCATGCCATAGCTTTTTCTTTGGTTCTTACAATAGTATCAAAGGTAGCAACGCCATTTTCAATTTCATAGTTATAAATGGAATTAACAGCATCAATGTCAGCGTCGGTACATAAACGAATTTTCATGAAGATCTCCTTTTGAGAAAGGATAAATCATCTTGTTCAGAAAAGCAAAAACCCGTAACAGAAAACTGCTACGGGTTCTTTCTAAAGGAAGCCTGGCAGTGACCTACTCTCACACAAACGTACGTTGCACTACCATCGGCGTGACTGCATTTCACTTCTGTGTTCGGAATGGGAACAGGTGGTACTACAGCACTATGGCCGCCAGGCAAATAGGGTAAACTAGA
>JBNMJE010000018.1:0-25817 GCA_050873645.1 Succinivibrio sp.
GTAAAATCTAAGTAATAGCTTACATCTTATCTGAATCTTTTAAGTGGCCTGTAAGAGCAAAATCTTTCAGGTCATTTTTATCTTATAGGCTTAAATTCTCTGGCCCTAAGTAGTCAGCAACGTATTCAGAATCTCTTGCCTGAAACTCTCAAGAAAATAAGTTTGACGGCGACTAAATTATTTCTTGAAGAATTAAGAAAAAATAGTATAATGTCGGCACTCAGTCGTGTAGGTAAAACCTACATTCGTCTCCTTGTCTGATAAGTTGACTGATTTTATCAGACTTTTACCGTAAGGGGCATTTTAATGCGTAACTACGAAATCGTTTTCCTGGTTCACCCAGATCAGACCGATCAGGTTCCAGGCATGATCGAGCGCTATAAGGGCGAGATCGAGAAGTCAGGTGGTAAGATCCATCGTTTAGAGAACTGGGGCCGTCGTCAGCTGGCTTACCCAATTCAGAAGGTTCACAAGGCAACCTACGTTTTAATGAACGTAGAGGCTGATCAGGAAGTTATCGATTCAATCGAGACCAACTTCCGTTTCAATGATGCCATTATCCGTAACTTAATCATTCGTACCAACGAGCCAGTTACCGAGCAGTCACCTATGATGAAGGCTCGCGATGAGCGTCGTTCACGCGATGATGAAGCTCGCGCACCTAAGGCTGAAGTAGAGGCTGAGGAAGCTTCTGCAGAAGTTGCAGCTGAATAAGGAGAATTAACATGGCACATTACTATCACCGTCGTAAGTTCTGCCGTTTCACTGCAGAAGGTGTTACTGAGATTGATTACAAAGATGTAGCTTTATTAAAGAACTATGTTACCGAGTCAGGTAAGATCGTTCCAAGCCGCATCACCGGCACTAGCGCTAAGTATCAGCGTCAGTTAGCAACCGCTATTAAGCGTGCTCGCTTCCTGGCTCTTTTACCTTACACCGACCTACAGAGCCGCTAATTAGGAGCTTACAATGGAAGTTATTCTATTAGACAAAATTGGCCGTTTAGGCGGTCTAGGTGACAAGGTTAAGGTACGTAACGGTTATGCTCGTAACTACCTGTTACCTTTAAAGAAGGCAGTTCTTGCAACTAAAGAGAACTTAGCTAAGTTCGAAGCTGAGCGTGCTCAGTTAGAGGCTAAGATCGCTGCAGAGTTAAAGGCTGCTCAGGATCGTGCTGAGAAGTTAGCTGCAATCGGCAAGTTTGTTATTACCGCTCAGGCTGGTGATGAAGGCAAACTATTCGGTTCAGTTGGTACTCGTGATATCGCAGACGCAGCTATCAAAGCTGGTGTTGATCTTCACAAGTCAGAAGTTCGTTTACCAGATGGCGTTTTACGTTCAGTTGGTGATTTCGATATCGAACTTCAGCTTCACCCAGATGTTAAGACCACCGTTGTTGTTTCAATCGTTCCAGAGAAATAATAACTAGTTAGTCTTATAAAAAAACGGAGACTTGTTCTCCGTTTTTTTTGATCTGAGCAAAAGGTTTACAAATGAATGAGTTTCTTCTTCCATTATTAAAGTGGGTTGGTGGCAAAAGACAGCTCTTACCTGAATTAACAGCTAAGATGCCAAGATCTTTTAACACCTATTATGAGCCATTTATTGGCGGTGGAGCTATGTTATTTGAGCTTCATCCTGATAAAGCGGTTATAGGAGACATTAATGGAGAACTCATCAATTTCTACAAGGTTGTCAAAAACCATGTAGAGCCTCTCTTAAATCTTCTGTTTACTTATGAAAACTCTAAAGAGTTCTTTTTAGAAAAAAGAAATATCGATAGAGATCCTGAGAAGTTCAAACTCTTAACTGCAATTGAAAAAGCGGCTCGTACCTATTATTTAAACCGTACCTGTTTTAATGGTCTTTATAGAGTAAACAGTAAAGGTCAATTTAACACTCCATATGGTCACTACAAGAATCCTTTTGTACCTGTTGTAGACAGATTTTTAGCAGTGTCTTCTTACCTTAAAGATAACGACGTTAAGATTAAGCACGCCTCATATCTTGAGATCTGCAAAGACTGTGAGAAAGGTGACTTTGTCTACTTTGACCCTCCATACGATCCTATCAGTAGCACTAGCTTTACAAGTTATGCTTCAGATGGTTTCTCACAAGCTGATCAGTGTGAATTAAAGGAATTGTGCGACACCCTTGATAAAAAAGGGGTTAAGTTCATGCTCTCAAATTCAGCCACTCCTTTCATTAAAGAGTTGTACAAAGACTATACATGCACTTTTGTTAAAGCTAAGCGTTTTGTAAATCCTAACCGAGAAGGTTCAGGCAGTGCAGATGAGATCTTAGTTAGAAACTACAGATAATCTTTTAAAATTGCTTAAAAATCATTTGTTTTCATTTACAATAGTTGTAGGTGGAAACAGCAATGCATACTCATAATTCTTTTGAAAATTTAAAGCCCTTTGTAAAATGGGTCGGTGGTAAAGGCTCTAGTGTAGAACGCCTGTTACAGCTTATCCCTGAGCATATTGATACCTATGTCGAGCCTTTTGTTGGCTCTGGCGCTTTATTCTTTTCATTGAACTTTGATAAAGCCATTATCAATGACTCAAATTCTGAGCTCATCGCTGCCTATCAGGAAATCAAAGAGAATGTCTTTGAACTTGAAATGTATCTGTCCACTTTAATCTACGATAAGACTCTTTATGAAAAGATTAGAGCATGGGATAGAGAAGAGAATTTCTTAAAACGCCCAAGAGTAGAGAGAGCAGCTCGTCTTATCTATCTTATGAAGACCTGCTATAACGGTTTGTATCGCGTTTCCAAAAAGAATTACTTTAACACTCCTATGGGTAACTATAAGTCTCCTTTAATCTGTGATGTTCCTACCTTAAATGCCTGTTACAAGTTTTTAAATGATAAGAATGTAGCAATCTATAATCAGGATTATGCATCTTTACTAGATCTAATCCCTGATAATGCTTTTGTGTATCTTGATCCACCATATTTTCCTGTATCAAAGACAGCTAACTTTACCTCTTATCAGTCTGATAAGTTCAAAGAGACTGAGCAGTTCAGATTATTAGAGTTTTGTATGGCTCTGCACAAAAGGGGAATACGTTTCCTACTCTCAAACTCTGATGTACCTGAAGCACGAGAGATTTACAGTAAGTTTAATATCAAGGTATTAGAGGTTTGCAGAAGGATTAACTCTAATATTGCCAAGAGAAGCGCTGTAAATGAGCTTGCTGTAACTAATTATGATGTAGCTACAGGAGAACTTCTAAAAATAGACTGATAAAACTAGACTGAGAAAGCCTCAGTCTAACAGTTATCTATTCCGTAATAGGGATAGTCTTAAAAAACGGTGCTATGAGCGTTTAAATGAGCTCCTGCACAGGAAACTCATCTCTTGCAGCATCTACCTTACTAAAATCAAGATCAGCCTTGATAACGCCTTCTTCGGTGTCTAACGAAGCTTCAATTTTGCCATAAGGTGAGACTACCATAGAATTTCCCAAGCCTTCCATCACAGGTGAGATGATACCAGTCTGATTGCAGACAACAAAGTAGACCTCATTATCATAGGCTCGAGTTTTAGCCATAGCTCTCCAAATGTCCACGCAATCCTGCCTGAAAGCAGGATCTTTTAACTGCTCGTGTGGAAAGATCCATGCTGTAGGTAACACTATCATTTTTACACCTAGCTTTACCATATCGCGAAATTGCATTGGATAACGAATATCAAAACAGATAGCAATACCGGTCTTTCCAAAATCAAAATCTACAGTGCATAGCTTACTGCCAGGTGTGGACTTGGTGCCTTCCTGACCTCCAAAGTAGTTAAAGAGGTGGATCTTGTCATAGATGCCAATTACTTCACCATCGCGGTTTAAGGCAAATGATGAATTATAAAGCTTGGAGCCTACTTTTCTGACAATAGAGCCTGCGATAAAGTTTACGTGATAAGTTCTGGCAAGTGTCTTTACCTTGTCTAAGATCTCACCACCATTTTCATCGGTAGCATGATTTACATAGTCTGTACTGGTAGCAAAGAACTCAGGTAACACCACAAGATCAATCTGTTCATCTTTATCGATGGTCTCTTTAAGTATTTTCTCAAGTTTTAAAAGGTTCTCCTGAACCTTTCCAAATGCAGCTGAAAACTGAACTACAAGCACCTTTGCCATGACATATCCTTTATTGTTCAAAAACAAAAGGAACATTCAATTATCTGAGTGTTCCTTTATAAAACCTTAACTTTAATTCAACAGGACGATTGTTTAAGTCTTAAGATTAGTAGTAATCCCAAGGATCGCCGTTGAACTTTTTAATGTCCTTACGAATTCTTCTGTTGCGCTTTACTACTTTCTTATCTGTCTCGGCCTTCTCATTCTCAGCATTATTAGCTTCATCAGTAGGAGCTTCATTAGGATCAATGTAGGTAGTGTTACTGTTACCTGCATTCAAGCTCTCTGAGGCTACCTCTGAGGCCTGCTCTAGAGCTTCATTTTGCTCCTCTGAGAGAATTTCATTCTGCTCATTGGTTACTTCTTGAGCATTCTGAGAATAGTCATATTCAACTTCAAGCTTTTCTTGATGAGCCTTAATCTGCTTTGCTGTATCGGTCAAGTGTTTGGCAATTGGCTCGTACTTGGCAATTAAAGCTGCCTGACGCAACTGAGTTGCACTGTCAGTTAACTGCTTTAAAGGAGAGGTCATCTTTTTAGGCTTACTTGAAAGTTCTTTTGGCAAGGCGCTCTTACCAATACTCTCTGGTTTTCCTAAGAATTTAGGCTGTGTACCTAAAATATAAACATCAAAGACGCACTTGATCCTTGCAAAGAACTCACGAATACCTACACGGTTGATAAAGCTTGAGGTTGGATTTATGGCATTAAAACCTACAGCTTTTAAGTCATACTTATCAGCAATAAACAGGGCTCTTTCGTTTTGGAATCCCTGAGAGATAAAGGTTGCTGATTTTAATAAAAAGACCTTTCTTGCTCTAATTACTGAATCTAAGGTACTGATGCCAGCAAAGTCAAAAACGATCCTCTCTGATGGTACTCCAGCCTTAATTAGGGCTTTCTTCATGAGACGAGGCTCATTATAAGACTCGTGGCGGTTATCACCTGAAACTAAGATGTAATCGATTTTGCCTGACTTAAAGAGCTGAGAAGCTGCCATGATCCTGTAGGTGAAAAACTCATTAGGAGCTCCTGTTGCTCCTAATGGAGAGGTGCCAAAGAGCACACCTACTTTGTTATAAGGGATCTTGTCGATACTCTCATAGGTTTTAAAAGCATAGCTTGAGATTTTAAAGCAACTTAAAACCACAAAGAGAATACCTACAACTAAAACTAAAGCAGCTAAATAACAGGTCGCGCTCAAAAAGCGAGACATGTCCGAGCCAAACTTTAAGTCATTTTGATCTTTGTATGACACTTTTATTCCTAGTACTTGATCCTAGTAATTAGCCTGTTTTCTAGATCACGTGTTTTACACAATCTAAAGCACCGATCTTTTGATACAGAGCTTTAAGATTAGCAGGTGTAGTTACCTTAACTGGAATGGTGTAAGACACATAATTGCCTTTTGAACTCTTACGTGGAGGATCTGTTATTTCCTGCATCCCATCTTTTTCAATGGCATCGATGACATTTTTTATCTCGCCAATTGAATTTACGACAGTAGAGTCAACAATTACTCTAAATCCTACAACTGAAGGAAACTTAATCAGCTCCTCGAGTTTTTTGTAATCGTCAGCCATATTGAATCCTTTTATCTTAACTATTCTGTCTACAAGACAGTCTATAAGTCAGTTTATAAAGCAATATTATTTCTGCTCTGATACTTCTTCATCGCTTGAGCTGAAGAATAAGCAAATCTTATCCCACATTCTGCCAAAGAAACCACCTTCTTCGATAGTCTGAGCAGAAACTAATGGTACAGAGCTTATAACCTTATCATCAAGCTTTACGTCGATAACACCAAACTCGTCGCCCTTCTTTAAAGGAGCCACGAAGGTGCTACGCTTTAATCTGTAGCTTAGCTTGATGTCGTTCTGTCTGCCACGTGGAATTAACAGATTTAAGTCCTTTGAAATTACTAAATCAACCTGATTTTGCTGACCCATTCTTACATCTCTCTTTAACAGAGGCTTGTTAGCCTGAACAGGAGTGTAAAGCTGGAAGTATCTAAAGCCATAAGTTAATAGGGCCTTGTTGTAATTAGCACGTAACTTCTCTGATTTAGCACCGATTACAGCTGCAACCAGACGCATATTGTCATTTACAGCAGAGGTTACTAGGTTATAGCCTACCTGAGATAAGTGACCGGTCTTAATACCGTCAACATTCATGGAGTTATCCCATAAGAGGCGGTTACGGTTGTACTGCTTAATACCGTTAAAGGTAAACTCTTTTTGTGAATAGATTGGGTACTCATCTGGCAGGTCACGAATGATTGCTCTACCTAATAAAGCCATATCATAAGCTGAAGAGTAGTTCATCTCATCAAACAGACCGTGAACATTTGAGAAGTGAGTATCCTTTAAACCTAATTGAGCTGCATAGTTGTTCATTACAGATACGAAACCTTCTTGTGTACCTGCTAAATGAATAGCCATTGCAACACAGGCATCATTACCTGACTGAATGATAATGCCACGTACAAGATCACCTACTTTAATAGTACGACCTACCTCAATGAACATCTTTGATGAGTCGGTGTATTTCTTAGACCAAGCATCTTCAGTGATGGTTACATCATCATCCATATGAAGACGACCTGCTTTTAACTCCATACCGATTACATAAGCAGTCATCATCTTGGTTAATGAAGCTGGCCAAATCTTTTCATGAGCATTCTGCTCACAGATTACACGACCTGAATAGTAGTCCATTAGGACCCATGACTGAGCTTCAAACTGTGGTGGTTCTGGAACAACGATTGGAGCAGGTGCTACGCCCTGAGCTTGAGAGGTTGCAGGTGCGGTACCATTTTGAGCTTTAACAGCTGCAAATGGATCTGGAATAGCGTCATCTGCAAAAGCAGTAGAGAGTGAACAAACTGAGCTTAATGCTAATGCAACAAGTGAAATCTTTAGGGTATGTTTAACTGACATCTTGTCTTCCTGATATACACGTCTTTTTGATTTAAATTCTAATCAGTTTTATTTCTGCTTTAATTACTTCTTTAAAAGAAAGTAACATTCAAAGTGTTTTTAATTCTAATTACTTAATTCTAAAACTTTTTTATAAAACAATCACTATAACCTTTTCTTTTTAAAGTACTCAAAGCACTGCGTGCTGTAGACTCTGAAAGAGGACCTACAAGTACACGGTTGATATTGCCATCTTTAGCAATGATTACAGGGTAGGAGATTTTGCCTGAAACGTTGGACTTAATCTCTTCAGCCATCTTGTCTGAATTACATGCAACTAATTGAATGTAACTGCTGCCTCTTGATAGAGAGCTAGTTGAAGCATAGGTAGAAGTAGCTACAGCTGAATTGTTAAAGACATTGTTTGATACATAGTTGTTAAGTCTTGTATAAACTTTTTTAGTCTTATTAGCAGCATAGGTCTTAACACCGGTACTTATAGAAGTACCTGTACCCCAAGATGGGGAACTTGTTCCCCAGGAGCTGTTAGATGATGGGCTTATGTTATATCCTGATGGAGTACCTACAGCATTAGCATAGGTACCTGATGGATTTACTTTGATAAGCTCAATTCTAACTTTAGAGGTGCCAGTGCCAATCATATCAATGGCACGAGCTGAACCTTCTGATAAATCCAGAATTCTTGTACCCACGAAAGGACCACGGTCATTTACTCTTACAATGACCTTTTTACCGTTTCTTAGGTTTGTAACCTTAAGATATGAAGGTAAAGGCAAGTTTTTATGAGCTGCGGTGTAACCTTTCTGGTTATAAACTTCACCATTTGAAGTCTTTTTTCCGTTAAAGCCAGGACCATACCAAGAGGCTGTACCTTCTTCAATATAAGAGGTAGCACCATTCCAAATCATATAGTCCTTGCCCAATACGGTGTAATCCTTATTACAGCCACCAGTTCTTTGTGCTTCATAAATAGGCTTGGCACCACCGATGCCCTGAATATTAACTTTCTCTTTTTCAGGCATTGGCTTGGTTCTGTTAGGACCAGTACCATAGGTATAGCCACCACCTGCTGAGCCGTGACCTGATGAGGAACAGCCTTGCAGAATAAAGACTACAGATAAACAGAGAACACTTAATAAAGCGATTTTATTTTTAATCAAGGTATTCTGCTCCTATGTGGAACTTCAATGCCACGCTGTCGTTTTATCTTATCTACATTCATAGCAATAAATTCTGATAATTCAAACACAGCTCTAGCATATAAAGGAGAGGTGTTATAACGCATGATTGTATTAAAGTTGTTAAGACCTACAACATAGCCTTTGCTGCCATTTTCAAGATCATAACTAAAGAGTCTTACCTTTTGATTAGGTGAGAGGTTAACTTTAGTAGTAGCACCAGAGGCATAAAGCTCTTCAACAGTTAAATTCCACTGCTTTTGCATCAGTGCATCTACATTGGCATTATGAGGATGTACTCCATAGCAGATACCACGACCTGTCTGCCAACCATGACCTTTAAAGTAATTGGCAACAGAGCCTATAGCATCCTCTTTATCGGTAAAGAGGTTGATGTGGCCATCACCATCAAAGTCTACAGCATAATCAATATAGGCTGATGGCATAAACTGTCCCATGCCCATGGCTCCAGCATAAGAGCCTTTGACACTGTCATAAGACCAGTTCTCGCGATTGGCAAGATAAACAAATCGAGCAAATTCTTTTGAAAAGAAAGCTTCACGCTTTGGATAGTTAAAGCCTAAAGTATAGAGCGCATCCAGAACTTTCCATGAGCCCATGTTTTTACCAAACAGAGTCTCAACACCGATAATAGCGCAGATAATTTCAGCAGGAACGCCGTAGGTCTTCTCAGCTCTTAACAGAGTTTTTTCATTTTCAAAATAGAAATTAACACCAGCCTGAATTCTTGAGACTGTAATAAAGATCTTGCGGTACTGCCACCATGGTTTTGCTTCACCAGGACGGGTAATTGCATCAATGATCTTTTGCTGATAAACAGCCTGATTTAAAGCATCCTGTAAAGACTCAACAGGAACTTTTGCAAAGGCTGCAAGCTCATTTAAATCAGCTGCAGTACTGTTAGTTGCTGCAGTTAGAGCAAATGTTAGTAGTAATGGTTTAACTGTTCTTTTTAGAAAATCTTTCATTTAAAAGCTGCTTTTTGCAGTCTCCTTGTTTTCTAATTGAATTTTTTTAACTTTAATTTTCTCTAAAGAAATTAGTCTTTTTGTGAGTATGAATAGACATGATCATGCCAAAACAAATGGTTAGGGTGATCATTGCTGTACCACCATAACTGATTAAAGGTAAAGGCACGCCTACTACAGGCAGAATACCTGACACCATACCGATGTTTACAAAGATGTAGAACATGAAGGTAAAGGTAAAACTGCCACACAAAATTCTTTCAAAATTATCTCTTGTCTGAAGAGTAATCAGGACACATCTGCCGATGATAAAGCAGTACAGTGACATAAGAATTAAAAAGCCTACAAGTCCTGTTTCTTCAGATAAAACCGCAAAAATAAAGTCAGTATGAGGTTCTGGTAAAAAGTCTAACTGAGACTGTGAACCCTGTAACCAGCCTTTACCATAAAGACCACCAGAACCTATGGCAATCTTTGACTGAATGATATGGTAACCGGCACCTAATGGATCTGATGACGGATCTAAAAGGGTAAACACACGCTGTTTCTGGTAATCATGCAGTACAAAGTTCCACATTACAGGTAGTGCTGCAGCTGCAGCTCCTGCGCCTACAATGATCCACCACCAAGACAGTCCTGCAATAAAAATTGCAATAAAGCCTGCTACTGCAACTAATGATGCTGTACCTAAGTCTGGCTGCATCAGAATTAACACTGTAGGCATACCTACAATTACAAAGGCGATAATTGTGTTTAGGATCTTAGGTGGCAGACTGCCTTTAGATAAGAAAGTAGCTACCATAAGAGGCATCACAACTTTAAAGATCTCAGATGGCTGAATTCTAACCACACCTAAATTAAGCCAGCGTTGAGCTCCTTTTGAAATATCACCAAAGAGCTCTACTAAAACTAATAAGATAAGTCCGATGATATAAAGATAAATTGATAACTTAGCGTAATAGCGAGGAGGGATCTGCGCTACAGCAATCATCAGCAAGAAAGCAGCACCAGTTCTGGTGACCTGTCTTGTTAACATATCAATTTCCTGTCCTGAAGCTGAGTACAGGACAAATAAAGAAAAGCATAAAGCTAAAAACAGACCGAACAATAAAGGCAGGTCAACATGGTGTTTAGAGAAAAAGGTTCCCTGAACTTTATTGGCATTAACCTGACTTAATGTTGTTTTATCTTTTGCTGTCATACTACTGAAGTACCACGCTTCCGCCCATACCGAACTTTACTACCTGAGGATTTGGATCTCCCATATAGCCGTTAGGGTACAGATCAAGTAAATATTTATCGATAATTGCTCTAGCTACAGGGGCAGCCTTAGTAGAACCACCACCTTCGTTCTCTAGAATTACTGCAACTAAAATTCTTGGATGTTTAAAAGGTGCATAAGCTACGAACAGTGCATTATCACGGTGTTCAACCTTAAGTCTGCTTGCGTTGTACTTTTCACCTTGTTTAATTGAAACCACCTGAGCAGTGCCTGATTTACCAGCTGCTTTATATTTAGCACCAAAGAATGCTCTTCTACCGGTACCTTCAGGTCCATTTACTACAAGGTACATACCAGTACGGCAAGCTTCAAAATACTTAGGATCTTTAATCTTTAAAGTATCAAAAGGTTCCTGTTGCTGATATTTGGTTACTTTACCCGTAATTGGATCACTTACTTCCTTTAGAAGATGAGGTGTTCTTGTAACACCATAATTAGCTAAAGTTGAATGCGCTTTAGCTAACTGCATTAAAGTGGAGGTCCAATAGCCCTGACCAATACCGATAGGTACAGTATCACCTAAGTGCCATGGCTGACGGAAACGGTTTCTCTTCCAGTCACGGCTTGGGTTAATACCTAAAGATTCTTCTGATAAATCAATACCTGTCTTTCTGCCAAAACCGTAGCGGTCAAGATAATCATGAATTCTGTTAATACCGGCTCTATATGCTAAATCATAAAAGTAGGTATCAGCTGAAATTTCAATTGCGCGATACAGATCCATCCAACCATGACCCCATGGTCTCCAGTCACGGAACTGGTGAGTAGAACCTGGTAATTTAAAGTATGGAGGACCAAAGAAAGAACCACTAGGTGTAATCAGACCTTCATTCAAGCCCATTAAACACATTAAAGGTTTTACAGTTGAAGCTGGTGCATAACCGCCTTGGGTAGCTCGATTGATAAGAGGGTGACCTGGGTTATTTAATAAACGTTGATACTCACCACCACGGATACCTCTTACAAATGGATTTGGATCATAGCTAGGGTTTGAATACATAGCTAAAATCTCACCAGTTGATGGTTCAATGGCAACTACAGCACCTTTCATATTGCCAAAGATTTCCTGAGCATAGTACTGTAATCTGATATCCAGAGTTAAAGTGATATCTTTACCTGGCTCTGGTGGATCAAAGTTTAAGGTTCTTACTACCTGACCGTGGCTGTTAACTTCAACTTTTGAAGATCCAGTTACGCCATGTAAGTAGTCCTCATAGTATTTTTCAATACCTAACTTACCAATTTCAGTTGAGCCTTCGTAGTTATCAATTTTACCTTCAGCTTCAAGTTTCTTAACATCGTTTTGGTTGATTCTTGAGACATAGCCTGTGGTATGGGTCGTGATATCTGCAAAAGGATAGTAGCGTTTCAAGTTTGCTACAACCTGAGCATTTGGATAGCGGTAAGAGTTTACAGCAAAGGTAGCAATCTGTTCTTCTGATAAAAAGTTTGATAACTCTACACCTGAAAAACGCTTTCTGGTCTTAGACTCAGCAAGCAATCTCTTAACATCTTTTTCAGATAAGGATAAAGACAGTAATTTATTCAGATCACGAATCGTCTGTTCGGTGTTTATCTGTTTGTTTGGAAAGATAACTAAGTGATAAACAGGGGAGTTCTCTGCTAGTACTACATGATTTCTGTCATAAATAATGCCACGAGGTGGTACTACAGGCATCACTTTGATTCTGTTTTCATTTGATCTGGTCTGATAGTCTTTGAAAGATACAATCTGCAGGTAGTAAAGGTTGCAGAAAAGCACTATCACCATGAGTATGGAGATACCAACACAAATAAAAACTCTAGAACGAAAAACGCTGGTTTCTAATTCCTCATTACGAGTCTTGTTGTCAGACTTATTTGAAGAACTTTTCTTTTCATTTTTCGAGCTAAAAAGAGCACGCTCTTTGCGCTTTTTACTGCTTCTGAAAAACAACTTTTAACTCTGTTTGGTAATTATTAGGCTTAATAAATTTATCTTTGTTTACGGTCATTGCTTGAATTTGATATTTTAACGTTTTACTTGAAAAATATCTTTGAAAATTGTCTTTTTTTACGAAAAAAGTTCAGTTTTCAAGAATAATAAAACACTTTATATGGTCAAGACTTTATAGACCGTAAAAACAGTTTAATTTTAAGTTTGGTGCTTAAGCTCTATGGTAAGGCAGATTTGCATAAATGCTGTATCCGCGATAGATAGTTTCAGCTAAAAACACTCTTACAAGTGGATGAGGTAAGGTTAACTTAGATAAAGACCACATCTCATTAGCTTTTTGTCTAATTTCATCAGTAAGACCATTAGGACCACCAACGATTAGCACCACGTCCATGCCTAAAGATTGCCATGAACCTACCTTTTGTCCCATCTCAATTGAGGTGTATTGTTTACCTCTTTCATCTAAAGCGATGATATAGGCTTTTTTAGGTAAAGCTTCTAAGATAAGTTTTGCTTCTAGCTCTTTAGCTTTTTCCTCAGAGCCTTTGCCATTTCTCTTTACAGGAGGGATCTCTTCTAGGACAAGTTTCATTTCTGTAGGAAAACGCTTTTGATAATCGTTAAAGCCCTCTTGGACCCAGCCTGGCATCTTAGTGCCAACAGCAAGTAAGATAATCTTCATTAGCTAATTATTCTCTGTTCACTGACTACTTTTTTCAAGTCTCTTATTCAGAAACACCACTTGCAATACAACGGTACAGATCGTCTAACTCATAGCGCTCACGAACTTCCTGCTGCATGATGTGAACCATGAGAGTACCTGTATCTACAATTACCCACTCACCTAAAGTTTCACCTGATACTCTAATCTGCTTTAAGCCATCTTTATACAGAGTATCTACAAGCCTTTGGGCAATTGCGCTTACATGGCGGTTAGAGGTGCCAGTGCAGATTAACATGTTATCTGCAATTGAAGAGTTGTTATTTAAATCGATATTAACTAAATCGTGTGCTTTAGAGTCTTCAAGTGTTTTTACACACTTCTTGATTAAAAGTTCTTTTTCCAAAATGGTTCCTAATTGTTCTTTCTATTCTAAGTAAGTAATACTTACAGCTGTTTATAAATACTCTTTTCAAGAATGTATTCAATTACAGCTTGGTCTAAATATTGTTTACAGTATGGATATTCATCAAGATGCTCAAAAAATTCTGTTTTTTTAGCAAAATTTGGATATTTTTGATAAAAATCCTGAAATTCTTTACGTATTTTACTCGAACTTACGTTATGAAAACACCTTTTAAGTATGATGCAATAGTGTTTATTTACAAAATCTTTGTTCTGCAAACAAATAAGCTCGTTATCTTCAAGTCCAAGACCATTACCACCTGTAAGACCGTAGTCTTTAATAAAGGGGATAACATCCTGATTGATATCATCAAATGAGTAACCGTCACGACCTGTCACCACAAGATTTGAGAACTTAATAAGTTCTAATCCCTTATGCCACTTATCAAGGTAAGCTAAAGAGTCCATGCCCATACAAAAGAATAAAGCATCGTGAGGATAGATCTTTTGTAATTTCTCTAAAGTGTCATAACTGTAGTGAGGAGTCAAAGGATCTTTTTCTATATCACAGATTTCAAAACCATCCTTGTCAAAAGATGCTAAAGACAACATCTTTACTCTGTCTTCAAAAGAAATGTGACAGGTATTTTTATGAGGAGGCATGGCATTTGGAATTATCAAAAACTTGTCTAATGACAGAATCTCTTTGATATAGGATGCAAGCAGGTAGTGATCTTTGTGTACAGGATTGAATGATCCGCCTAAAATTCCAATTCTCATTACAAAGCTCTTAAGTTTCTTACGTTAGAGTTGCAGGTGGACACAGCCATATTCTGTAAATGCATTAGCGCTTCATCATTATTAAAAGCCTGATAAGCTTTAGATGCTAAAGCTAATTCTTTGACTAAATAGTCATAGAAATCCTGAGGCATGTTCTTAGCTGCAAAGGTAGCAGCATCCATTGTAGTTAATGCGCTAATTCTCAACGGTTTGAAAAACATCATCTTATCTTTATAGTTAACTCTGCCTGTAAGCAGTTCACTGTGTCCTCTTAATAGACTGATAGCTTGAAGCAGTCTATCAAAATTACCAATAACTAAGGGTAATACTTGAGAGAGTGAACTTGTCTGTGTAAGTGATGACAGAATATTTAAAGCTCTAACACTGTTCTTTCCGCCTTGTACAGCAGCTTCAGCAAATTCAAATCCTGTATAACGGCTATTGCCTGAAATGTAGTCAGATGCTAGTTGCAGTGTCACCACATTAGTTTGAGTGGTTATTTTTACAAGCTCAAAGAACTGATCAACAGCAACAAGATTACCTTCACAGCTTAAGGTTAAAAACTCTAAAGCATCATCCTGAACCGCAAGACCAAATTTGTCTCTTGCATGATTTCTAATCCACATAGAGAATTTTTGGCCGGTTTCTGGATACATGACCTCAATTTGGCCACCTATGAACTTTAGGTTTGCAATTACTATTTTGGCTTTACTATCGATACTTTGTTTTTTACCAAAATCATCTTTTAACGCGGTTGCAGCTGGAGTTTTAGCAATAGTAGAATTTATTCTTCCTATTTCTACAATGGTTACTACGCCAGGTCTTGAGCGCATTGCTAACAGCTGCAGTACCTGTATGGCAACTGAATTTAAATCATTTAAATAGATCTTAATGATTCTGTCACCACCAAATAAACCAGGATCGATAAGTTCATTTTCAAGGCGAGCTAAATTAGCCACAGATCCAGAGGTTAGATCTGATGAGGTAAAGAGCATGAATTCAGCTTGAGGCAGTTCCTGTCTAGCTTTAGCAATGACAGCTTTACTTCTTTCATTCTTAAAAAAAGGATCATCGCTTGAAAAAACGTATACAGGAGCTAAAGACATAAGATATTACTGCTAAATTTAATGGGACTTTAAACTTTGAAAAGCTCAAATTATGAGTTTTCTAAAAGTAGAATGTTAAGAGAAATTCTAATAATTAGTGATGAAAAACACAAGCTGTAACATTTACAGATTGAACATTACAATCTAATTATTTGAACCTAAAAAAGAGGTTTACGGTTTGAATTATTTGAAGATTGTAATCAAAAACTTGAAAATGACTGGATATATCCTATAATGGGAGCAGAGGTTAGGAAACCTCTGCTCTTTGGAGGTTCTATCTTACCAAACTGGATGACACCATAATAGTAAAACTAGAACCACAACTATAAAAAAGTATTTCATAAGAAATCCTTTGTTTTAGTTAAA
Organism: Succinivibrio sp.; assembly: GCA_050873645.1. Taxonomy (GTDB): domain Bacteria; phylum Pseudomonadota; class Gammaproteobacteria; order Enterobacterales; family Succinivibrionaceae; genus Succinivibrio. The sequence goes on from JBNMJE010000018.1 coordinate 15,791, forward strand.
AACAAGGTTCTAGCTTCTAGGCCATGCCAGTGGTCTAGAAGTCTAGAACCGCCGGTGTTACCTAAGTAACCTGCCTAGTATACAGTAATTTTATTAGTAATAATATAAATTTACTAAATAAGTATATTTATTTCTCTCTTTCTACTCTACATTCCAGTATAAAGGCATTATTTTTAACTTTGTAAGTTAAATCTAAAATGATTTTTACAGTTTGAATTATTTGAAGATTGTAATCAAAAACTTGAAAAAGACTGGATATATCCTATAATGGGAACAGAGGTTGGGGAACCTCTGCTCTTTGGAGGTTCTATCTTACCAAACTGGCTGGTACCATAATAGTAAAACTAGAACCACAACTATAAAAAAGTATTTCATAAGAAATCCTTTGTTTTAGTTAAAAACAGTGTTCTAGCTTCTAGGTCATCACCGTGGTCTAGAAGTCTAGAACCGCCGGCGTTATCTAGGCAACATTCCTAGTGTATAGCGCTTTTGTTAGTAATAATAAAGGCTCTTAATATCTCTTCAGCGTCTTTACATCAATAAATCGAACATAAAAAAAGCCCAAATTTTTCAATTTGAGCCTTTCTTTATTTAGAATAACAGATTATTTGCTTTCACTATCATCAGTCTTTAAGAAACCTTCTTCTGATAATGATTCAGGAGCTTCATGTGGGATCTTAGGCTCTACTTTTGGTAGAGAGTATTCTTTGTTCTTGTTAAGAACTTTCATACCGTTATTAAGATCACTTAAGCTTACAGCTTTACCCTGAGCAACTTCAGCATCCTGTTTAGCACTTAAAGCTTCTAACAATGTCATGTTTCTTGAGTTATCAATATAGATGTCATTGTTATCTTCATCTTTTGCTAAAAGCAATTCAGCAGGAGCTGTGAATGGCTCATCAGGATCAGACTGTTTTCCAAGATAGTTAATTCTTGCAATCATCTGATCGGCTAACACTTCATAACACTCATCAATTACAAGCTCTTGTTCATTTGTTGAAGCTAGAGCATTGTCAGCCTTATTCAGAGTAGTTCTAGTAAGACCGTTTCTCATGATGATTGGTTTTGAACTGTTAGGAATAGTAAGTCTTGCTTGAGTTCTAACGATAACGTTGTACTCAAGAGCAGAACCTCTAGAGTTAATAGAAGCTAGTGGCATACTTACACTAGGTGCAGTAATAGAAAGGGTAGGAATATCCTTTCTTTCTTCAGGAGATCTGTTAGAAGTGCCTTGGTAATCTACCTTAACACCTCTCATTTCAAGTTTATGCACAACAAGCTTATAGAACTTGTTGTGATAAGAGCCTGAAACGGCAATTTCAGAAATATTAGAACCAAGTCTGTTCTGATTAGGAACATGGAATCCGCAAGAACATAGTCCAAGCATCAGTGCGCCTATACAAACAAGCTTGAATTTCATTATTACCGCCTTTACCTTTTATTACTGCATATCCTAGTTAGTATTACTGTCTAATTATCTTTCAAAGTCTATTATTTCTAAAAGATAACTATTAGATAGCAACGATATTAACTAATCTGCCCTTAACATAGATGGTCTTCTTAATCTGCTTACCATCTGTGAACTTCTTAACTTCTTCAGTTGCTAAAGCCTTTTCAGTTACTGTGTTTTCATCAAGACTTGGATCAATGCTCATTCTTGCACGAACCTTGCCGTTTACCTGAACTACAACAGTAATCTCATCTTCCTTTAAAGCATCCTTATCAACTGTAGGCCAAGTCTCTTTGTCGATCTCGGTTGTGTTACCTAAGATTGACCATAACTTGAAGCAGATATGAGGAACGATAGGGTAGAGCATTAGCACTACGTTGTTGTAAACCTCATAACGAACAGCCATTGAAACCTCATCAGTGCCAGTGCACTTAGAAGCAACATTTAGAAGCTCCATGATAGCTGCAATTGCAGTATTGAAAGTCTGACGACGACCGATATCGTCGGTTACCTTTTCAATAGTTGAATGCAGATCATGACGTAACTTACGTAGCTCTGGAGTTAACTTAGACTTGTCTAGCTTTACACATGGACCTGCTAAGGTTAAATCCTGAACCTGTGACCATAACTTACGTAAGAATCTCTGTGAACCTTCAACACCTGACTGTCTCCACTCAAGAGTTAACTCAGCAGGAGATGCGAACATCATGAACAGTCTTACAGTATCTGCACCGTACATTCTTACCATGTCTTCAGGATCGATACCGTTAGCCTTTGACTTAGACATCTTAATCATACCTTCGTGGTGAAGTTTATGACCGTCTTTATCTACAGCTGAAACGATGTTGCCCTTCTCATCACGGGTAGGGATTGCATCTAATGGATTTACCCAATTCTTGGTGCCGTTCTCATCAAGATAGTAGTAAGCATCAGCTAGCACCATGCCCTGGCATAATAAGCGCTTGAATGGCTCATCATACTTAACCATGCCAGCATCACGTAATAACTTGAAGAAGAAACGTGAGTACAGCAAGTGTAATACAGCGTGCTCAATACCACCGATGTACTGATCAACTGGTAACCAGTAGTTAGCAGCATCCTTATCGAACATCTCTTTCTCGTCACGTGGTGAGCAGTAACGAGCGTAATACCATGATGATTCCATAAAGGTATCAAAGGTATCAGTTTCACGAGTAGCAGGTTTACCCTTATAAGTGGTCTTGTACCAGCTCTCGTCTGTCTTTAATGGAGAGATAACACCATCGATCTTTACGTTGCCTGGTAATTCAACTGGTAGATTTTCATTTAACTCAGGAACAATTTCACCAGTCTCATCGATGGTTAACATAGGAATAGGTGCACCCCAGTAACGCTGACGAGAAATACCCCAGTCACGTAATCTGTAGTTTACCTTTCTCTCAGCACAGCCCATTGACTCTAACTTGTCAGCGATTGCTTTAAAAGCTTCCTCAAAGTTCATGCCGTCAAACTCTCCTGAGTGGCAAGCAATACCGTGCTCGGTGAAAGCGTGCTCTGATAAATCAGGATCATCTGAATCTTTTGAAGCCTTGATTACAGGAATGATGTCAATGCCGTACTTCTTAGCAAACTCATAATCACGATCATCATGACCTGGAACTGACATCACAGCACCGGTACCGTAATCCATAATTACGAAGTTAGCTACATAAATAGGAACCTTGCGACCATTTAATGGGTGGATAGCATACAAACCTGTAGCCATACCTTTCTTTTCCATGGTTGCAATATCTGCTTCAGCAAACTTCTGAGTACGACATTCTTTGCAGAAAGCGTCTAACTCAGGGTTGGTCTCACAGCATTTCTTTACTAATGGGTGATTTGCTGAAATTGAAATGTAGGTGATACCCATGAAGGTATCAGGACGAGTGGTATAAACAGTAAAGGTTTCATCACTGTCTGCTACTTTAAAGGTAATGTTTAAACCTTCAGAACGACCAATCCAGTTGCGCTGCATGGTACGAACACGCTCTGGCCAACCGTCTAACTGATCTAAGTCTTTTAATAATTCATCAGCATAAGCTGTGATCTTTAAATACCACTGTGGAATTTCACGCTGCTCAACTTTAGAACCGCATCTCCAGCAGCAACCGTCTTCAACCTGCTCGTTTGCAAGAACAGTGTGATCAACAGGGCACCAGTTAACAGTTGAAAGCTTCTTGTAAACTAAGCCTTTCTTGTATAACTCACCGAAGAACTTCTGCTCCCACTTGTAGTACTCAGGACGGCAGGTAGCAACTTCTCTTGCCCAATCGTATGAAAGACCTAATGACTTTAACTGCTTCTTCATGTAGTCAATGTTTGAATAGGTCCAGTCGCTAGGCTGTTTGTTGTTCTTAATTGCAGCATTTTCAGCAGGCATACCAAAAGCATCCCAACCGATAGGTGCTAAAACATTCTTACCTAATAAACGGTTAAAACGTGCAATTACGTCACCAATGGTGTAGTTACGTACGTGACCCATGTGTAAACGACCTGATGGGTATGGGAACATAACTAAGCAGTAATACTTTTCTTTATTCTTATCTTCTGTTGCATGGAAGGTTTGATGATCGGCCCAGTACTTTTGTACTTCTGGCTCGATTTCTTGTGGATTGTATGCAACTTTATTGGCAGACATCGACATTGCTCCGAAAATAACTTTGAAGTTTAAACTTTATAAAACTCTTTTTTGTATAAAAGAATTTGTAAAAAAATATCTAGTAAAAAATAATCTCATATTTTGCCACATTTACAGGCAAATTTGACCAAAATCACGCAAAAATATATGGATGGCAGAGGAATTAAGCTGAGCCTTTAATCTTCTAATGATTTTTCTTTTTGCTCCATAAATACAAAATTGTGCGCTCTTGCGCATTTTGTCTATAAAAATAGTACAATTAGCACAGTTTTGAAAACTGTACAAAATGTAAAAAAAGCAGAGACAGATTTATCATGTTAAAAAAATTAGCTTTGGCAGTATCTTTAGCAGCTTCATTTCAAGTAGCTCAGGCCACCACTAATATTTATCCATTAAATGGTCACCAGGTTTTAGGTGAAGAGCAGGTTTATTCAATTAATGATACTGGTACTACAACACTAGAGTATGTTGCAGCTGAGTATCATTTAGGTTTGTCTAATATGATTGAGGCAAATCCTGAGGTAGATCCTATCGTTCCTGCTAAAGGTTCAAAACTAATTATCCCTACCAAGCTGATTTTGCCTCCTACAGTTCATGAGGGAATTATTGTTAATTCAGCTGAGATGAGACTGTACTATTTCAACGGCAATCAGGTTGAAGTTTATCCTATCGGTATCGGTCAGTTAGGTAAAGGTACACCTATGGCATGGGTTACCAAGGTAGAGCGTAAGAAGGCAGGTCCTACCTGGACACCTACTGCTAAGATGAGAGCTGAGTATGCAGCAGAAGGCGAGTATCTGCCAGCTGTAGTTCCAGCAGGTCCTGATAATCCTATGGGCTTATATGCAATGTATGTAGGTAAGCTCTACGCAATTCATGGTACTAATGCTGACTTTGGTATCGGTTTACGTGTAAGTCATGGTTGTGTTCGTCTGCGTAATGAGGATAACGAGACTTTATTCCATAAAGTTCCTGTTGGCACTCGTGTAGAGTTTATCAATCAGCCAATTAAGTTTGCTGAAGAGCCTAACGGTGATCTTTACATTGAGGTTCATCAGCCTCTATCAAGAAGTGAATCAGAATTTGAGAATTTTGATACAACCGTCCCATTCTCATTCACACAAGCTCAGTTACAATTCTTCAAAGATCCAAGAATCAATCAGGATATTCTTAAAAAAGCACTTGATGAGCGTTCAGGTCGACCAGTGCTCCTAAATCCACCAGAGTTTTAACTGTAGTTATTAATGAGAATCAAAGTAACAGCGTTAGCAGTTTTTATACAGGCTTTAGTGCTGTCACAAACTAGTTTTGCACAAATTGAGCTTCCAGGTTATGTGGATCCTCGATTTGGCAAACCTAAGTCAACGCTGTATGATTTGGTTACCGCAAAGCCAGAACCTGAAGAAATGTTCTGGCTTAAAGATTCTCTGTTTACTCCTTCCATTGAGTCTTCAGAAAAGAAAGTAGATATTCTTTTTGAAAGTAAAACTTCAGGAAAAGTAAAACCTCCTAAGACTCTTACCGTCTTAAACGACACCTTATCTGACTATGTAGATGCTAATACCTCGAGTGTCCTGACCTACCTGTTTAAAGATTATTTAAAGAAAGGCAAGTTCTATAAGATCCCAGTTGTGGTAGATACTGATAAAAATCGTGCAACCAGAGGTTATGATGAGCTTTACTCATTTGACTCTGTCTGCTCTGGTTTAGGTGTATTAGAAGCAGATTTAAAAGGTAAGTGCGTAAGAGAAAATGAACGCTCTTTTGGTTTAATTGAAATCAATTATTCAAAAGATCTTGAGCTGTATAAGTCAAAGTTACAATTAAAGCAGATCCCTGATAATGGTTTAAATGAGTCTTACTCATTTAAACTGTTAAGTTCATTTCCTGCTTTATTAGGTTTTAGATCATCTCATGATACTAATGGATTTTATAAGCCATTAACTTCATTTGACAGAAACTTATATTCAGAGAAATTAGAAAAGTATATTCTGCCTGAAAACAAGTTCTCAGATTTTGGAGAAGACTGTTTTTACTCTTCATATGACAAGTGTTCTCTCTATTTTGGAGGACGCAACACTCAGTTACTCTTAGGTCAGGCTACAGTTACTCATGACAAGATCCCTTTTAGTAAGGATCTTAACCTAGCAGTACACTTTGGTTTTAACAATCGACCTTATTTGAATTTAAGAAATACCATTCTTTCAGATTCATCATTTATCAATTATGGCTTCTATACACAAGCTGAATTGATGATGCTAAAAGACTTAGGCTACAACATTAACGACAGAGAGTTCTATTCAAACTCACTGTACAAGAGTGGCTCTAAATTACAGCGAAACCATATTGTCTTTAATCAGGGCTTTTATGCCTGGTCAGATGCAACTCATGACTATAAGACCGATCAACCTTCAAGAATACCTGTTTCTATTGCAAGCCACATCTTTGGTAACTACAACGATGTAGTGCAAAAGGGCACCATTGCAAGTGTCGGCTATTCTTCAATCGGTATTAGAATTGACGGTTCCTACAATAATGTAACTGTAGACAAGAACACTGCTATTTATGTGAACGGTATTGGTTCTAGCGGTATTGCTGTAACCTATGGTCGTGATAATGTCATCAACATAGACGGTTCTGTTGCTGCTAACTCTGAAGATGGTGTAGGTATCAGATTTGACTTTGGCTCAAATGCTTTATCTGATATGCGCGAATACCAAGGTTCTTACAGAAGAGTTAGAACTTATGATGCCCAAAGAGGTATCTTAAAAAGAGAGAACGCTCAAAGTGTAAATGCGCCTGAGGAAATCAGAGGACCTATAGTTTCAGAACTTAATATTAAAGGCTCTGTTTCTGGTAAAAAGCACGCTATCTTTATTGATGAGTCAGCTCATGTAAAACAGATAAACTTCATGAACAGAGCTAAGATCACAGGAAATATCACCTCTAACTTTGAAGCTTATCTTGGGGATAACGGTAAGACCTTCTTGGCAAATCATAAAAACCATGCACTCTTACCTGGTATCTTACAGTTTGATGAGCCTTTCAAACCAATCAATGCCTATGAGGTTAAAAAGAAACTTGCCTCATTAAACACCAATGTTAATTTTGGTGTTAAAGATGCAGGTTACTCAATTGATAACAAGCTCTTACGCTATGTTCCTGATAAGAAGTCATCTGTTGTAATAGATGGTGATGTTACAGGTAAGTCTCTTATTCTTTCAGCCTTTGGCGGTCATACCACTATTAAAGGTACCTTAGATGTAAAACGTCTGTATGTAGGTGACTCTGTGGTTAATTTTAAAGGTTCTAAAAAAGGCTTAAATACTGTTGATGAACTTGAAATTAGCCGTGGTGGTCAGCTTGATCTGTCAAATGGAATTCCTGATACCTTTGTAGTTAAAAAGGATGCTGTAATTTCAAGTAAAGGCGTGATTTGCGTTGATATTGATAAAGATGGCAATATCTTAGACAGGGTAGACGCTGAGAACGGCTTTAGTGCTCATGACTCTATTGTAAATTTAGAACCTGGTCTTTCTTATAACGATATTAAGAGCTATCAGTCAGATCCTAAAGCTCTATTAAAATTGATGAACAATTTTAATCGCAAAGCTAATGCGCTCTTAAGTCCTTATGGAGTAACTTCAAAATATCCAAAACACATTTGGTATATTCAAGGTGATATGGGTAGGAAGGTAAGTTGCTCATCTCGAGGCTGTCATTTAGGTGACTTCGTCAACAGCTATTCAAAATCAGCTGAAGAGCTACCACTATGGCGCTACATCTTAAGCTTTATAGGCTGTTTTGTAATGCTCATCTTAACCGTTGTGATGTTAAAGAAAACTGGCAATGGTAGATTTGGTTAGTTCTTATCAACCTTAATCATCAGCTTTGACTTACTTATACCTAGAGAGTATGTGTGCGTCTTAAAAAAGAAGATGGGCTTTGAATAAAACGGTCATAGTATCTTTTGACAGTTTTAATGGAATATTATTTAAAATCAACAAGTAACGTGCTTTTGACGACAAGATTTGTAGTAATGTCAAAGTACGTTACTCTAGCTTAATAATACTGATTAAGGTCTAATCAGCTTATTCATCTGCTCCTGCAGTTCATCTGGTTTTCTTACAATACCTACGATGCCAAAGATGAGCAGCAAGACAATAATTCCTAAGACACCATAATTACCGATCTTACTGTAAAGGCTCTGTCCTGATACAGGCGTAAAGGTAAAGTCGATGCTTGAAGCAACATCAGTTGGCATTACATTTTCAAGCTTACCAAACTGATTGATATAGGCTGTGATGCCACTGTTAGTATCTCTTAGCATTGGCTTTTGTAATTCTAATGATCTCATTCTTGCAATATTAAGATGCTGAATAGGAGCCTTAGTAGGTCCAAACCATGAGTCATTTGATAGCATTACGATAGCATTGGTCTTATCTGAATCCATTGCTTTGATAGTTTCAGGGAAGATTGCCTCATAACAGATTGCAGGAGTTAGCTGTAATCCTTTTACCTTGATAGGATCTTGTACTTTATCTCCATAAGAGAAACTAGAATTAGGAATTACAAAGATAGAACCTAAAGGTCTTAAAAGATCAGCAAAAGGTACGATCTCTCCAAATGGAACTAACTCTCTTTTATTGTAAGGTGTAATTGAGAGCACATCTGAAGTCTCACCTAGGGCAATAATTGAGTTATAAGCATGAATTCCAGCATCAGGAGTTGAAAGAATTCCTGTAACTAAAGCACTGTCTTTTTCTTTAAAGGCATTGTTTAAATCCTCAACTAAGGATGTGCCGTACTCAAGAGCAAAAGGCAGGGCAGACTCAGGCCAAATAATCAGGCTGTCTTTTCTAATCTTATCTTTAGTAAGATTCCAATAAGTAGCTACTACTTCATTGGTTCTAGAACCGTCATTTCTTACCTGCTGTTCGATGTTACCCTGTACCATGGTGACGTCAACTGCCTTTAGAGGTGTTACAAAGCTAATACCTTCTAAAAAGATGCCTAAAAGCAGAATTACTGCTGCAATTGGTAAGAATAGGAATCTGCGTAATGCTGTTAAGGCAATAGCACCTGACATAATGTAAATTAAGGCACTGATACCTCTTACACCTACAAAAGGAGCAAAGTTCTTTAAAGGTCCATCTACACAGCTGTAACCTGGATATAACCAAGGGAAACCGGTTAGGAACCAGCCTGTAAAGTAGTCGCCTAAGATAAAGGCAACAGGCATAAAGCAGATTAAAAAGACTGCAGTTTTACCTTTTGCAAGATAAAAAGCTAAGGTATTTAAAATTGCGTAAGGTAGCGCAATATATAAAAAGCTAAAGACTACAATTACAAAGTTTGACAGAACAGCTGGCAGTTCACCAAAGCCTTCCATTACAAAGTTCAGCCAAGTTAAAGAAACCGTTGCATAGGAAGCATAAAAGAGCAGGGTAGTAAAAAAGACTTTCTTTTTAGATTTAGCAACAGACAGAAGCATCATCAAGAATGCATAAGCTAGAATTGCAGTAGGCCAAATCTCAAATGGAGCTAAAGCACAGCTCAAAAGCACACCTAAAACAATAGCGCAGACTGCTCCACCCCATTTACTGTTTACGATGTTCAAAAGTCTTGAGCCATCTAAAGCATTCATTAAGAAAAAAATAATTTTAAACATACAATGCTCTTTGTTAACTGTTAATTTGTTGCTTTATTTCTTAAAGTTATATTGAGTAAAAAGCTGCACGAGTGCAGCTTTTAATTACATATTACTAGGTTCTTTTAATTAAAACTTTCACAAAATAGCGGACTATAAAAATCACCTCAAAGTCCGCTTTCTTACCTGATTATTACACATTTATCCAAACAATTCACATAAATTACATTTATTAACGACAAGCAATGGGGAAATTTTGTCTTTAAAC
>JBNMJE010000019.1:0-25432 GCA_050873645.1 Succinivibrio sp.
AATGACTTCTGGTCATTACTACTACATACAGGTTATTTAACTCTTGATTGGGAAAAGACTGATGAAGATGAACTTACTAAAGATAATTCCTCAAACAAAGAAGTCTTTGTAAGAATTCCTAATTTAGAAATCTTAGAATGTTTCACCAAGAACATAAAAGATAGATTTAATAATAAGATTGCACCTAACAGTGTTGCTGATGCTTTAGCTAATAACCTCTTTGAAGGAAAAGCTGAGATTGCATCAGACACTATCTATAACCTGTTACAAAGCTATATCTCTATAAGAGATAATGCAACTAAGGCTCCTCATGAGAACTACTACCATGGTTATTTAAATGGATTGTTCTCTAATTGCTCTGTAAACTTCTTCTCTGAATATCATTCTAACTATGAGTCTGGAGATGGTTATGCAGATATTGTCTTTAAGAGTAAACGTGAAGATAAGGTTGTAATCATTGAGATTAAGACCTGCACTCTCTCTGAGAGTAAGAAAGCAAAAGCTAGAGTAGCTCTAGCTCAGATTGAAGATAAGAACTATGCAAAACCTTATCTTGAGAATGAAGATATATCATCAATCTACGCTTATGGAATTGCGTTTTCAGGTAAAAGTTGTTCTATCTTAGCAAAGAAGCTAAAGTAGCAAAGTAAGTCAAAAGAATAACTGGCACAGAATAATAAGCAATGCTCTTCTAATCTTTACAACTTTCAATCAATCTTAAACAGATCTGATTGAAAGTGGTATCAAATGTTCACTAAAGTGAACTTTCTTACATTCACTTAAATTATTGCATCCATTGTTATAAAATACCGCTCGGTTGGCAACGAAAGTTGCCTTTGTTCGTTCACTTATTTGGAAACAATAATGGATGCTTTAACTCAAATAGTTGCAGACATCAACTCGATCCTATGGGGGCCATGGTGTCTGATCCCAGTGCTGGTGGGCGCAGGTATCTTCTTTACCTTTAAGCTTCGCTTCGTGCAGATCCGTCAATTTGGACGCGCCGTAAAACATGTATTCGGTGGCCTGTCATTTAACGGTGAAAAAGCAGGTAACCACGGAATGACCTCCTTCCAGTCACTAGCAACCGCAATTGCAGCCCAAGTAGGAACAGGTAATCTTGCAGGTGTAGCTACAGCTATGGCTATGGGTGGTCCTGGTGCCATCTTCTGGATGTGGCTTGCAGCTTTCTTTGGTATGGCAACAATCTTCTCTGAAGCAATTTTAGCTCAGCTATATCGCTCAAAAGATTCTGAAGGTCATATCACAGGTGGTCCTTCTTACTACATCACCTATGGTTTAGGTAGTAAGTCACTTGCAACCATCTTCTCTGTTCTTATCATTATTGCCTTAGGTTTTATCGGCAATATGGTGCAGGCAAACTCAATTTCAACTGCATTTAATTCTGCTTTTGAAATTCCAACTCAGGTTACAGGTCTTTTCATCATTCTGTTAGCAGGTTTCATCTTCATTGGTGGTATCAAGCGTATTGCTGGTTTTGCTGAAAAGATGGTTCCTCTAATGGCTGGTGTATATGTATTAGGCGCTATCTACATTATGATCTGCTACGCAGGAGATATTCTGCCTACTTTCAAAGAGATCTTTGTAGGTGCTTTCAATCCATCAGCTGCAACCGGTGGTGTAATCGGTGCTTCAGTAAAAGAAGCTATCCGTTACGGTGTTGCTCGTGGTCTGTTCTCTAACGAAGCTGGTATGGGTTCTACTCCACATGCTCATGCTATTGCTAGAGTAAAACACCCTGTTGAGCAAGGTTTAGCCGCTATCATTGGTCTATTCATTGATACCTTTATTGTGCTTACCGCAACAGCTTTAGTTATTTTAGTAACCGGTTCTTTAGATGGTACTAAGACTGGTATTGAATTAACTCAGGCAGCCTTCGTCAAAGGCATGGGCACAGCAGGTTCAGGTTTCGTAGCATTATGCTTGTTCTTTGCTGCCTTTACAACCATCATCGGTTGGTACTTCTTTGCTGTACAGAACGTTAAATACCTCTTTGGTTATAAGGTAATTAACATCTTCTCAGTTATCGTACTGTGCTTCCTGATGACAGGTTCTTTCTTAAAGGTAAACCTAGTTTGGGAATTAGCAGATATGTTCAATGGTTTAATGGTAATACCTAATATCATTGCGGTTATCGGCTTATACAAACTGGTTGTAAGAGCATTAGATGACTATGAGAATAAGTTCATCAGTGGCGAGAGACCATTGTTCGGACCATCTGAGCAGTTAACTGGCCGTATGGCTAAGATTAACACTCTGCACAGAAGAAAAAAGCAGCGCGCTTAAGCTAAGAAACTTAATTTGGTGTCTGTAAGACACCAAGAAAAAGCCCCGAATCTATCTGCAAGTTCGAGGCTTTTTTGTTGCTAAATCAAGTTTGCAACTATGCTTTTACAGCATCTTTTGAATTTTCTAAACTCCACTCTCCATTAGAGTTTTTTGAAATTAACATCAGATCATGCTTTGCAATTAAACTTGAACGATGACCAACGCTTAAGATAACTGAATCTTTTAATTCATTTCTTAATAAGTCATAAGCTACAGACTCAATTCTCTCATCTAAAGCTGAGCTTGCCTCATCTAAGAATAAGATCTTAGGTTTGATTAGAAGAGCTCTAATAATAGCAATACGCTGTTGCTCACCTAAAGACAGCATCAATGACCAGTTATCCTCTTTATCAAGATCTTCTACTAGGTAATCAAGTGATAACTCGTGCAAGTACTTCTCGATTCTGCCATCTTTTACTCTCTCTCCTGGATAAGAGATAGCATCTCTTAATGTGCCTAATGGTAAATAAGGCTTTTGAGATAAGAATAAGGTACTGTAGTTTTCTGGTTCTAAGATCTCACCTTCAGCATGTGGCCAGATACCTGCAATAGTTTTAATTAAAGTAGACTTACCACAGCCTGATGGACCTCTAATTAAAAGACTCTGACCATCTTTTAATTCTAATGACAGATTGTTCCACAGCATCTTGCCTGCAGGAGTTTTTACAGTAAGAGAATTTAAGCTAAACTTACTGCCCTCTTTTTTAGGTGCAAGACATTCAATTTCATTGCTTGAATCCATGCTGTCAAAGAATAAAGCCAAACGGTCGATTACTGATTTGTAGTTAGCCCATGTTGAGAACGAGCTGATAATGGTAGATAAAGAATCCTGCACTTTACCAAAGGCAGAGCTAATCTGCATGATACTGCCTATGGTAATTACCTTAGCAAAATACATAGGTGCTGCAATTAACATTGGGAAGATCACCGCTGTCTGTGCATAACCTAAGGTAAAGAAACCTAAAACCTTTTCTCTTTTAATTAAAGCAAAGTAGTTTTTAACTACCTCAGAGAATCTGTTTCTTAAGATCTTCTCCTCAGGAGCCTGACCGTTATACAGAGAAATTGACTCTGAATTTTCTCTTACTCTGATTAAAGAGAAACGGAAATCAGCTTCATAACGCTGTTGACGGAAGTTTAACTTTACTAAAGGTTTACCGATGATGAAGGTTAGAATTGTACCTACAAAAGCATAAGCTACAGCTAAATAGAGCATATAACCATCAGGCAGATGCAACTCATAACCATTCCATAAAGTCATGGTTACAGCATGAGATAAATCCCAAAGTACCACACCAAAGGTACCTAACATTGCAAGATCTGAGGCTGTACCTAAAAGTAAAGATACAGTAAGACTTACAAAGTTTCCAAGATCCTCTGAAATACGCTGATCTGGGTTTTCTGTTTTTCTATCCTCTAATTGCATCTTATAAAAAGAATCACCATCTAAGTAATCATGCATTACTTTGCCTGTGAACCAGCGTCTCCAGCGGATACACAGTTGTGATCTTAAATATGCGTTATAAACAGATACTACTACATGGATGGTAGCTAAGATAGCAAACATCATGAGCTGGTATTTAAAACCTGGTAAGTTGTATTCCTGTACTGTATCCCAGAAATCCTTGTACCAAGTATTAAAGACTTTTGCTAAATAAATAGCACCTGAGGTTAAGATTACAATTAAGAGTAATAAGAACCATGAAAACAGACTGTCTTTTGATGACCAGTATAGCTTAATCATTTTTGCAGCAGCTTTTACTGATACCTTTAAAGGCAGGCTGTCAGAGCCATGATATTTGCTTCTCATTAAAGAAGCATCATTTTCATCCTTGAAGATAGAAATCTTGAACATAAGTTAATCCAGATATTTTTTGACAAGTTCTGCTACGCCATCTTCGTCATTTGTAAGTGTTACGACATCAGCAGCCTCTTTGACGATGTCAAAGCCATTTTTCATGGCAACACCAAGACCTACTGACTTAATCATGGCCAGATCATTTTCAGCATCACCAAATGCCATTGCATTCTCCGGAGTATAACCTAAAGCCTGACAAAGATGAACGATTGCAGTACCTTTAGTTGAATGGTTTGGAATGAATTCTAGGTAGTTAGCTTCAGAACGAACTACTGCAAAGAAGTCAGTAAACTGTTTTGGCAGTTCTCCTCTAATTCTGTCTAAAGTTTCTTTTTCACCTACAACTAATACTTTGAAGAACTCTTCGTTATCACCTAAAGTTGTAAAGCTGATATCTTTAAAACCTACCTTGCCGTTATCAATTTCTCTTTGGGTATGAGGATTATGGTTCTCAACTAACAAGCCACGAGTTACAGAATAACCATGAACTACACAGTCATTAGCATGAGCAAATTCAGCTACTTTACGTACTAATGATGATGGAGCTGTTTCCTTGCAAACCATTGGGAAACCAATATCTTTGCCAAAAGCTACATAGTCAGATAAACGAACTACACCAGCACCGTTGAAGCATACAGCATAAGAGTTCTCATTAAGACAACCTAACTTTTGCATGTACAAAACAGCACTCTTTGGATGGCGACCAGTTGCAATGGCAATTGAAAAGCCTTGAGACTGAGCTTTTTGTAGGGTTTTAATGGTATTCACACTGATACTCTTATCTGAACGTAATAAGGTATCATCAAGATCTAAAGCGATTACTTTATACTTTCCCTTTACTATAGGTAAGTTATCGATTGTATATTTTGCCACTTTATATTTTCCTTGTATTTATATTATTCTTGTGTATTTATATTATTCTTGTAATAGTTGCTATGTAACCTTAATGCTATTTTTTGCTTTCAGGGATATGTCTGTTGAGATATTAGTCTATCTTTGCCTTTTCAATAATACACTCATGAGTTTTTGTATCTTTTGAGTAGTTAATACCTACTAAAAGAACTTCACCTTTATAACCTTTAAAGAACTGTAAGTAGTTCTTCTCTTTAATCTGAGTGATGGCAGATTCTGCTGACTTATCAAACTTTAGTTCCATTAACAGTGCAGGCTTGTCTACACCTTTTTGAGGTAGATAGACTAAATCAGCAAAGCCTTTTCCTGTAGGTAATTCTCTTACCACGTTATAGGTGTTTGTTGTACTCAAAAATAGAGAAATGGCAATTACATTAGCTAATGAGTTCTCATTATTGTAAGTAAGAATTGAGGTATGGTCTTGATGAGCTTCATCAAAGATTTTAGCAACAGCATCAGAGTTTAATGACCAGATATCATTTAACAGCACATCTGTATTTTTGATTAGGTCATATACGCCTGCATATCTATTGTTGTTCTTTAAACAGGTCTTAAACTCTAACTTAATCTCTTCATTTGGAATATGAACTATAACGCCTAAATTTGTAGCCCCCTTAATTGCTAAATATCCTAAATGAATAAGTAAGGTTAAGACATCATCCTTTGAATGAAAAGTTACCATATCATTGCTGAATGTTGATACATCAACAATGACATCTTCTCCGGCAATTAACTTTACAATGTCATCTCTTAAGCCTTCCATGTTCATATCAATATATTCTTGAAGGCTTTCAAAGGATTCAGTTTTGGTCCAATAACTTATAAACCTTTTATAGGTTGCAGCATTTACTACTGAATTAGGATTGTAGAGATGAGGCACGTCTTTAAATGAATAACCATCATACCATTGCTGCATTTGATTAAAGGCTACATCATGTTTTTTACAAATTTCTTTGACTTCATTTTCAGTAAAACCTATGTATTGTCCTAAGTTTAGAGGTTCTGTCATCGAGTACTCTATAAACATGTTCAATGCACTATGAGTACCATATTTTTTAACTGGCAAAATACCTGTCATATAGGCTAGGGCCACATAGTCCTGATCTTTGAGAACACTTTTTAACCATTCAAGATATATCTTTAAACTTTCACTATCTTCTTTTTTCTCTCGCATAATACAGTCCCATTCATCAATAATGATGACAAAAGGAACTTTAGAATAGTTGTACACATCCAGAAGTACCAAATCTAAAGAATTTTGATCTAAGAAACTAATATTTTTGTATGTTTCTTTTAATTCGGTTGTAATTTTGCTTGTTAAAGCATCTACCATTGTTTGCACATTGTGCGAAGCCCTTCTAAACTCATTTGTCATGTTTATAAAAATGACATTGTATTGATTTAGATGTTTCTTATAGTCATCAAATGAAGCTATTTTTAGATCATCAAACAATGGTGAACTATCTAGGCCTTTTGCATAGTAAGAACAAATCATTTTTGCGGTAACAGACTTACCGAAGCGGCGCGGTCTACTTAGACAAAAGAAGCAGTCTTCTGTATTAATGCTCTCATTTAAGATTTCTAAGATATCTGTCTTATCCACAAATACTTTTGATTTTTTAAGCTTTTCAAACCTTGGTGATAATGGATTTAAGTAACCGCCCATTTATATCTACTCCATACAAGGATTTATATAGTAGTTCTTACTCACTCTACATTAATTTTGAGAATTAATCTAATTCCAAATAAAACTAAAGCCCTGACAGACTGTCGCCTGCCAGAGCTCTATATTAAATGATTATACTTTGGTTAGTATTAGTACAGTTTTGTACATACTGCAATAGTATCTGACACAACCTGACCTACGTTAGCAAAGTGACACTCATATGAATGACCTTGCTCATCACGTACCTTGAAACGACCATTGTAAGTCTTTGTAGGATTGGTCTTAAATGCAGCCTCATCATCCTTTGGAGTAAATACAATAGTTGGAGTCTCAGATGAAGATGAACCACCTACGTATTCTCTTGAAACTGGAGCTGAATCGTCAGCTACGATAGCAGCCTTACCTGATGATGCAACTTTCTTAGCACCACGTGACTTAGCACCAATACCTCTGGTGTAAGGATCTTCTGGCTCGTACTCACTCTTTGAAAGACCTGTTGAGAAATGGAACCATGAATCATCTTCTGCATCTGCAGCTGGTTGCTCACCAATAGGCTCCCACTTGTTACCAACTTTCTTCTGACATGCAGCATCACCTGTAGCACCAGTCATACCTGACTTTAAGCTACATCTGTAAATAGTGCCATCTTTACCTTTTAGATCATAAGTTAATCCATTCAAACCAGGACGAATGGTTTCTTTTAATACTGTAAGATCTTTTGAATCGATATCCATAGCAGCTGATGCTTTGTCCAAATATTCATCTTCGGTAGTTAACATTGATGAAAGAATTGAACAGCCAGATAAGCTAACCGCACTGGCAATGCCTAAAGACAATAACAGTTTTTTGTTCATTTGATTTATTTATCCTGTAAGTATTTTGAATGTTCCGATTGTAGCCCATTAGTGACAAAAAGTGTACATCATTACAGAGTCAGTTTTGATAATTATCACATTAAAAGCAAAATGGACCAATAAGATTGAACTTAATGGTCCATTTAGAGTCAAAGACAATCGCCTTTTAAAGATGAATTGCTTTGCTGTTGTCTGTACTTAAAAACAGCCTGTTAAACACCTGCTTTCTTTAAAGCTGCGTTTACAATTTCCTGAGCTTCAGTTTCGATCTTCTTTAGATGTTCTTCACCCTTAAAGCTTTCCATGTAGATCTTATAAACGTTCTCAGTGCCTGATGGACGAGCTGCAAACCAGCCGTTCTCAGTTACAACCTTAAGACCGCCGATAGCAGCACCGTTGCCAGGAGCATTAGTTAACTTATCAACAATCTTCTCACCTGCTAATACACTTGCCTCAACAGCTGATGGATCAAGCTTCTTTAAAGCAGCTTTCTGAGCTGGAGTTGCAGGAGCATCAACACGGTTATAGTATGGGCGACCATACTTCTCAATTAACTCGTTGTAGTGCTCTGAAGGATCTTTACCGGTTACAGCTAACATCTCAGCACTTAGTAATGATGCGATGATACCGTCTTTATCGGTAGTCCATACACTGCCATCTTTACGTAAGAATGAAGCGCCTGCTGATTCCTCACAGCCAAATGCCAATGACTTATCAAATAAGCCTGGTACGAACCACTTGAAGCCTACAGGAACTTCGTAAGCCTTTCGACCTAGGCCTGCAGCTACACGGTTCATCAGATTTGAAGATACTACAGTCTTACCTACCATAGCCTCCTTTGGCCATTGTGGACGATGAGTGTAAATGTAGTTAATAGCAGCTGACAGATAATGATTTGGGTTCATTAAACCAGAATGACATACGATACCGTGTCTGTCATAGTCAGGATCATTACCCCATGCAATATCAAAATCGTTCTTTAACTTAATTAAACCCGCCATTGCATATGGGCTTGAGCAGTCCATACGGATCTTACCGTCACGGTCAATGCACATGAATGAGAAGGTAGGATCTACAGCGTAATTTACAACCTTTAGATTTAACTTGTACTTGTCAGCAATTCGGTCCCAGTAATAAAGACCAGAACCACCTAATGGATCAACGCCCATGTGGATACCTGACTTTGAAATTGCTTCCATGTCGATGATATCGCCTAAAGCATCAACGTACTGAGTTAACATATCGTGCTCTTTTACATTTGACAGCTTAATAGCCTTTGTATAAGGAACACGTTTTACACCCTGTAGGTTGTTTCTTAAAATCTCGTTTGCTCTGTCCTGAATTACAGAAGTAATTTCAGTGCCAGCAGGACCACCATCGGTTGGATTGTATTTAAAACCACCATTTGATGGAGGATTGTGTGAAGGGGTAATTACAATACCATCAGCCAAACCTGAGGTTCTGCCCTTGTTGTAATTTAAAATTGCAAATGAAACTGATGGAGTTGGTGTATAGCCATGATCTTTTTCAACTCTAACTTCTACACCGTTAGCACCTAAAACCTCAACAGCAGTTGCAAGAGCAGCTTCTGATAAAGCATGTGTATCCATACCGATAAATAGAGGACCTGTAATACCCTGCTTCTGACGGTATTCAGCGATTGCCTGAGAAATTGCAATGATGTGAGATTCAGTAAATGAACCGTTTAATGAAGTGCCTCTGTGACCTGAGGTTCCGAAACTTACTCTCTGCTCAGGATCATCCATATCAGGAGTGTTCAGATAATATGCTGCCATTAAACGAGGAATGTTATCTAAATCCTCAAGACCTGCCTTCTGACCTGCTTTTTGATTCAGTGCCATAATTTTTTCCCTTAATATAATTTAACTAACCATAATTCTTGATACAACTATCTCGATACACCTATTATTAGTTAGCAATAGTGCAATATCTAGTATCAATATCTAAAATTGCAAAAATCTTCACGAATATGTATGTTTTATTGAACACGATCAGTATTCTGCACTGAAAACACGCTTATAAAACGCAGATTGTGTGAGTTATATCATGCTAACTTTAGCTTAAATTTGAGTCTTAGATACAACAAATTTAAAGCCATAGGTTCAGTTGTAAAATTACGTCGTACATCCCATTTAAAAACGTAATTTGCATATAAAAAAACCAGACCTTTAAGATCTGGTTTCTTCATATTCATTCTATGAAACTGTAATTATTTGTTTACAGTCTTCTTTAACTCAGCACCAGCGCTGAATGAAGGAGTCTTGGTTGCTGGAATGTTGATTACAGCACCAGTCTGTGGGTTACGACCTTCACGAGCTGAACGCTCAGTAACCTTGAAAGTACCAAAGCCTACTAACTGAACGCGATCGCCTGAAGCTAATGCTTCACCAACGGTCTCTAATAATGCGTCTAAAGCCTTGCGTGAACCTGCTAAAGGTAAACCAGAACGCTTAGCGATTTGCTCGATAAGTTCAGACTTATTCATAATTCACAATTTCCTTTGAAATATGCTCTTTTCGTGAGCGATTATAACGATAAATACTATGTGTCGATTGATATACTCAATCAAAAAAAATCTATTGTGATGAGACCACATCTTGTGGCGTATCTCACCTAAAACGCGCTTAGTATACGCTATTTTAAGAAAAAAAAAGATAGATCTTTTTGTCAAAACACTGATACAAGCCTAGTTTGAGCAGTTTTTATCATTTGCATATTATCTAATTTATTGATTTTTATAGTATTTTTATATTAAAGATTTTTTTAAGATTTTTTTTATTTTGGCTTATATATCAGCTCTTGACTTACTGTCGCGCTTATGTCTAATGCTATATTCAATGCGTAAAGTTAACTATACAGACTATCTTCTAACATCTTGCAAAAACTGTAATTTTCAAACTCCAAACTTTTTCATTTATGGCTATCTTCATAAAGAGCAGTCCATTAACTTTACAAAGCTGACCTGAAAGACCGCTAAACCATGATTTTTAAGCTATTGTCTTTTGGTTGTATATATTTTTACTTTCAGGTTTTAGCTCTTATGATTTTGTTACATATGACTTACTTTTTGCACCATTGTTGTAAGTTCTTAAAAATTGCGATTTTGTTCAAACAAATTGGTACAATGTGGGCACTTTAAAAGGGACACTACCTGTCCTTAAAGTCGCATATATTTTTTTAGGAGCATAGTCTTTAAATGGAAGCCCTCTTACGTCCAATCAAACGCGCTCTAATCAGCGTTTCTGATAAATCTGGTGTAGTTGAATTTGCTAAAGAATTAGAAAAACGCGGAGTTGAGATTTTATCAACTGGCGGTACTGCTAAATTACTAGATCAGAATGGTGTTAAGGTTATTGAGGTATCTGATTACACCAAATTCCCTGAGATGATGGATGGTAGAGTCAAGACTCTTCACCCAATGATCCACGGTGGTATCTTAGGTCGTCGTGGCATTGACGAAAAAGTAATGGCAGAGCACAACATCAAGCCTATCGATCTTGTAGTTGTAAACCTCTATCCATTTGTTAAGACTGTTTCAGATCCAAACTGCCCTCTTGAGAAAGCTATTGAGAACATCGATATCGGTGGTCCTACCATGGTAAGAGCAGCAGCTAAGAACAACCGTGATGTTGCTATCGTTGTAAGAGCATCTGATTACGACCGAGTAATCAAAGAAATGGATGCTAACGATGGTTCATTAACCTGGAACACCCGTTTTGATTTAGCTATTGCAGCTTTTGAGCACACAGCAGCTTATGACAGCGCAATTGCTAACTACTTTGGTACTAAGGTACCTGATTACGGTATTTCAGATGGTACCGTTTCAACACTACCTCGTACTCTAAACTTAAACTTCAAGAAATTACAGAGCATGCGTTATGGTGAGAATCCTCATCAGAAGGCTGCTTTCTACTCAGATATCTATGCACACGATGCAGGTATCTCAACTGCTAAGCAGTTACAGGGTAAAGAGCTTTCATACAACAACATCGCTGATACCGATGCTGCTATTGAGTGTGTTCGTCAGTTCGAAGAGCCTTGCTGCGTAATCGTAAAACACGCAAACCCATGTGGTGTAGCTTTAGGTGAGAACTTGACTCAGGCTTATGAAGATGCTTTCAACTGTGACAGTGAGTCAGCATTCGGCGGTATCATCGCTTTCAACAGAGAGTTAGATGGTGCTACTGCTAAAGCTATCGTTGACAGACAGTTCTGCGAGGTTATCGTAGCTCCTGCTGTATCAGAGGAAGCTAAAGCTGAGGTTGCTCGTAAGAAGAACGTAAGATTATTAGAGACCGGTCCTTTAGGTCAGGCTAAACCAAGATTAGACTTCAAGAGAGTAAACGGTGGTCTGTTAGTTCAGGAAGCTGATCTTGAAACTGTTAAGAAAGAAGATCTTAAGGTTGTAACTAAGAGAGCTCCTACAGCAGACGAGATGGACGAACTTCTATTTGCTTGGAAGGTATGTAAGTTCACCAAATCAAATGCTATTGTTTACACCAACCACAAGAAGACCTTAGGTATTGGTTGTGGTCAGACCAGCCGTGTATTCTCAGCACGTATTGCTTGTTTAAGAGCTGAAGACGCTAAGTTATCATTAGAAGGTGCTGCTTTAGCATCTGATGCATTCTTCCCATTCCGTGATGGTGTTGATGCAGCCGCTGCTTCTGGCATCAAGTGCATTATTCAGCCAGGTGGCTCAATCCGTGATCAGGAAGTTATCGATGCTGCTAACGAGCACGGTATTGCCATGGTATTTACCGGAATGCGTCATTTCCGTCACTAATTTGTAAGTAGTTACGTGCATATGTCTCTAACAAGACTAGAACTGTTGCACGTAACTTTAATTACAAATTGCAAACTACTTTTACTACCTACTTTTAATCCCCAACAGGTGAGGTTCTAAATGAAAGTTTTAATTATCGGTAACGGTGGTCGTGAGCACGCTCTTGCATGGCGTGCAGCCAAATCACCTTTAGCTGACAAAGTATTTGTAGCACCAGGTAACCCTGGTACTGCTCATGAAGACAAGATGGAGAATGTTGCAATCGGTGTTGATGACATTCAGGGTCTTGTAGCTTTTGCTAAAAAAGAAGGCATCGGTCTTACTATCGTAGGACCTGAGGCTCCTCTTGTTGCAGGTGTCGTTGATGCTTTTGAAAAAGAAGGTTTGACAATTTTTGGACCTAGCAAGGCAGGTGCGCAGCTAGAAGGTTCAAAGTCATTTACTAAAGACTTCTTAAAGCGCCATAACATTCCTACCGCAGCTTATGAAGTATTCACTAAGACTGATGACGCTGTAGCTTATATTAAAAAGATGGGTGCTCCTATCGTAATTAAAGCTGACGGTCTAGCTGCTGGTAAAGGCGTTGTTGTTGCTATGACTGAAAAAGAAGCTATTGATGCTGTGCACAATATGTTAGATGAGCATCAGTTTGGTGATGCATCAGCTTCAGTTGTAATCGAAGAGTTCATGGAAGGTGAAGAGGCATCATTCATTGTTATGTCTGATACTGAAAATGCTCTTCCAATGGCAACATCACAGGATCACAAGCGTGTAGGCGATGGTGACACTGGTCCTAACACCGGTGGTATGGGTGCTTACTCACCTGCTCCTGTTGTAACCGATGCTGTTTACAAGAGAGTTATGGATGAAATCATCAATCCAACCTTAAAGGGTATGAAAGAAGATGGTATTCCATACCGTGGCTTCTTATACGCAGGTTTAATGATTGATAAGAACGGAGCTCCAAGAGTAGTTGAGTTCAACTGCCGTTTTGGCGATCCAGAGACTCAGCCAATCATGTTGCGTATGCAGTCTGATCTTGTGGACTTATGCTTAAAGGCATGCAAAGACGGTGGCTTAAAAGGCGTTGATATTAAATACGATCCACGTCCTGCTATCGGTATTGTGCTTGCAGCTCACGGTTACCCTGCATCTCCTCGTAAGGGTGACAAGATCACAGGTCTTGAGATTAAGACTGGTGATGATCTTAAGGTCTTTGAGGCTGGTACCAAGCAAGTTGGTGATGATATCGTAACCTCAGGTGGTCGTGTATTATGCGTAACCGCTCTAGGTGATGATGTAGCTAAAGCTCGTGAAAAGGCTTATGCTCACATCAAGAACATCCACTTTGACGGCATGTTCTACAGAAACGATATTGCATGGCGTGCATTAAACCGTAAGTAATCAAGAAAGGAGATTAAGGTGATCGAGGAAATTGTAAATCAGTCTATTCTGTTTTTAGTTACCTTTGTTGCCAATCTCTTTGCCAGTGTCTCCGGTGGAGGCGCTGGCTTCATCCAGTTTCCAATGCTGATCCTGTTGGGTCTTCCTTTTGCTACCGCTTTAGGTACTCATAAAGTTGCAGTAGTATTCTTGGGAATTGGAGCTATGTCCAAAAAAGGATTTAACCGCTCCTTTGCCTTTGATAAGACCGTAAGTCTTATCATGCTCTTTGTAGGTTGCCCTGCTGTTGTTGCAGGCTCCATTATCATTATTTCAGTTCCATCTCATATTGCACAGATTGTTTTAGGTTTTATCACCATTGGCTCTGGTATCTATACCATGTTCAAAAAAGGCTTTGGCTCTAAAGGAATTGAAAACCGTTCTTATACAAGAACTATCTTAGGCACTTTGTGTATTCTGATAATTGGTATGTTTTCAGGATCACTCTCATCAGGTGCTGGACTCTTCGCCACTTTATCTTTAGTTGGTGTGTTCGGTCTGGAGCTTAAACGCGCCATCATGCATACCATGATCTTTGTGGCTACAATTTGGAATGCTGTAGGTGCAATTACGGTAGGAGCTTTAACTTCAATTCACTGGCAATGGATACCAGTGATGATTATTGCTGCTTTTACTGGAGCATACCTTGGAACCACCCTTTTAATCAAAATGCCAGTTGCCAAGGTAAAGTTAGTGTTCTCTTCAGTATCTATTCTAAGTGGCGTGATCTTAATCTTAGAAGCCTTCTACAAGTAGAGTTTTCGTTTAAAGAAAATTTACTCAAGGCTCAAGCCAATATTACTTACACCACCATTTAGACTTAACTTGTAGAGCTTGTCAACAAGCTCTGGTTCTCTTTTAGACTTTTCTAAAAGCTCATATAGTTCTACCTGGAAGTTAACCTCATTATCAACGCTTTCCATTTCTCTTAGCTCTTCATCAGTGTATTCGCGCTCTGATGACTGCTCAATCTGACGAATCACACCGCTTAATGAAGCACGAGATGCCATTTCAGCTTCCTCACCTTCATGCATAATGATAGCTAAAATTGAAGATGATAAAGATAAGGTAGCATCTAATGAGAATAAATCACCTACAGATAAGTCGTTCTTTTCATCATCTAAAAGATATGGTTCAAACTCATCTAACACCTTCTCAAGATCAATAGTATTGAACTTGTCTTTATGGAACTCCCATAAGGTGTTTAAGGTCTTCTGATAAGCTTTAGCTCCACCTTTGACCTCATTTACTTCACACCAGAGAGCATAATTAGGATATTGTCTTTGAGCTAAGACCAATGAAAACAAACTCTGTCTCCATGGAGAGAGTTTTTTTAACATTCCGTAATACTTTTCACCAAAAATCATGCTCTACCTCAAATTGTTTCAAATATGTGAATTAATTACGCCTAATAATATCAGCTGTTAGCACATTAATATAGTATACTAAGGCTAACTGTACATAATAACTACATAAACTTTACAATTTTAAAATTCACTGTTTAATGTGAATAAATACCTTGTTGATAAGCGTTTATTAGTAAATGTTGTTACAACTAGTAATAAACGCTTATTAAAAAGAATATAAACAAAGTCTTAACTACGCAAAAATTACAAAAGGCAGATCTTGGGGCCTATGCCTTTAAGAAGAGATCTATGTCTGCAAAATACGATGTTAATGAAGACTTTTTACAAGATACAAAAATGATATCAGAAGACTACATTTCAAAAGAGGCCATTGGTTCTTCAGCTTGGAAGGGACCTCTTTCTAAAAAACATAACAAGGCTATCTTAGCTACCTTTGTGCTGGCGCTAACCCTATCTATCGCTACTAATAAGAATTTCTATTCAACTAGTGATGATACAGATACAGGCTCAAACTCAAATATGTTTGCCTATAACGATGAGAGCGTAGCTCAAATCGATGATTCTGTACCATTAACTCAAGCTTACGGTATTACAGCAAGTAAAGATAAGAATCATCAGATGGAAAACTATGATGACTCTTTACCTGATGCTGATTTAGCTGACTCTGATGCTCAGCTAGACAGTGAAGTATCTGCTTTAGCTAAAAAGATTGATAAATATCAGAGCTCTGATATTGAGACTAAGTGGGTAACCGAAAGTGTTCAGCGTGGTGATAACATCTCCTCACTCTTTGAGGATTTGAATATTCCTGCATCTACTTTAATGGCTATCTTAGATACCGATAAGACTCTAGCTAAAAGAATTAACTCTCTAAAGATTGGTGAGAACCTCTCCTTCTTAGTTGATGGTAAAGGTGAGCTTCTAGTCTTCATTAAACCAATTTCTGATAAAGAACAGTTACGTTTCTACAAGACTGACAAATCAGGCAATTACACTGTAGTAAAAGAGAAATTAGGTTCTTATGAGATGGATGATGATGCCACCTCACAGGCAAAACTTATGGCATCAAAAGATGCTCCTAATGCAAACAGCACTGTAACAGCATCTAAGACTGACAAAGCTCAGGATAACAAGGTTGCAGCTGTAAAGGACGAACCTGTTCAGGAGATGAGTGCTGCTAAGCGTGGTCGTTTAGTTTTAGTTAATATTGGCAAAGGTGAGAGCTTCTCTGCGGCTGCAAACCGTGCTGGTATTACTTATGCTGAGATCAATAAGATCTTACAGATGTTCAAAGGTAAGATTCAGTTCTCACGTAACATTCGTGCTGGCGACAGCATGAG
Source organism: Succinivibrio sp. (assembly GCA_050873645.1). GTDB lineage: Bacteria > Pseudomonadota > Gammaproteobacteria > Enterobacterales > Succinivibrionaceae > Succinivibrio. The sequence goes on from JBNMJE010000019.1 coordinate 16,597, forward strand.
AGTACTCTTTACCGATTCAAAGGGTAAAGGCAAGATCTGTGCTGTTGAGTTTACACTGTCTCGTGGTGGTAAGGTTGCAAGCTATTTAAATACAGCTGATGGCAAGTATTACGATGAAAGAGGTCTAAAACCTGCTCGCTCTGCTGGCTTTGCTCGTTTCCCATTCCATTCAAGAGTACGAGTAACCTCTCCATTTAATCCAAGCAGATTACACCCTGTGACCGGTCGAGTACGACCACATAACGGTGTTGACTTTGGTATGCCTGTAGGATCTTTAGTTTCAGCTCCATCAGATGGTGTCGTAGATAAGGCAGGTTTCTCAAGATCAGCAGGTTACTTTATCGTGCTAAGACACTCTTCAACAGTTTCTACTGTTTATATGCACTTGTCTAAGCTATCAGTACGCCCAGGTCAAAGAGTAAAACAAGGTGCTGTAATTGCTCGTTCTGGCAATACCGGTATTTCAACAGGTCCTCACTTACACTATGAGGTTCGTATCGGTGGCAGAGCTGTAAACCCATTAAGAGTAAAGCTTGATAACCAAAGAGTTGAGTTAAACTCAAAATCTCGTAAAGCCTTTGCTGCTTCCATCCAAAAATACAAGCGCGAGCTTTACCAGAAGTCTCTAATGGCTAAGCGTTAAGCTTCAGTCTGACTAAAATCAAATTATTCCTACTGATAATGCCACACACGTGGCATTATCTGTTTTTACCCTCTTATCTCTATCTATTTATTTGATTTAAGTAACAGTTTACTAACTGATTTTTATGATATTTTACTTTTAGATTAAATAAAACAAAACGAGGAGGTGCGTATGAAAGCTACAGAGTTTGGAAAGACTTTCAACACCACTTTACAGAATGTTGATGAAAAATATAAATGGGTTAATGACATGATTAAAGCTCGTCAGGAGCTTGTTCTCATGTATATGAAGATCCTGAATGTATCTTTATCACGCAGTTCAAATCAAAATGATGTTTGCTACCCTTCTTATGAGGACGTAACCTCATTCTGTAATCATCTGATTGACTACATTTCACATGGTCACTTTGATCTTTATCCTAAGATCATCGAACTAATTGAAAACGCATCGGGCAGATCATTATCTATTGCAAATAGAACCATGCCAAAGATTGAAGCTACTACTGAGTACTTAATGAGATTTACTGATAAGTACGCCGAAGATCTTAATGAGAAAAAGATGGCATCTTTACAGCATGATTTAGCTAATGCAGGTAAGTGCCTAGAGCAAAGATTCAGAAACGAGGATCGTTTAATCATCGCTCTAAGATTAGTTCATTCCCTAGTATCTGAAGGTTAGTTTTAATTTGTAGGTAACTAGACTGTGTAAATAGTAAGGGTTGACAGTCTAGTTACCTAAGATCAGTTACAGATTAAACTTATCAAATAAGATTAAAGAGATCGGTAACTCTCTTTACCGGAATTACCTCTACATTAGGATTGCGTGTACGCGGAGCATTATCAAAAGGCACGATGATCCTTACAAAGCCCTGCTTTACAGCTTCTGATATTCTCTCCTGACCATATGGTACAGGTCTTATTTCACCTGTAAGACCAATTTCTCCAAAGGCAATAGTACCTTTATCTATTGGCTTATCTCTGTAGGATGAAATTAGAGCTAAGGCTAATGGAACATCAGATGAGGTATCCTCAACTTTTACACCACCTACGACGTTTACAAAGACATCCTGATCAGCTAAAGCAAATTCGGCATGACGGTGCAATACAGACAGTAGCATTGAAAGTCGGTTCTGATCAGTACCTAAAGACAGGCGTCTTGGATTTGAGTATAAAGATAAATCTACTAAAGCCTGAAGCTCTACTAATAATGGTCTGGTGCCTTCCCAAGTTACCATAGCTAAAGAGCCTGGAGCTACTGTATCCTGACGGTTTAAAAAGATAGCTGAAGGGTTTTTAACTTCTTTTAGGCCTGTATCAGTCATGGCAAAAACGCCAATCTCATTTACAGCACCAAAGCGGTTTTTCTGACAGCGTAGAGTTCTATAGCGCATATCAGTACCAGCTTCTAAAATTACTGAGCAGTCTACACAGTGCTCAAGAATTTTAGGTCCTGCTAAAGTACCGTCTTTAGTTACATGACCTACCATGAAAACAGCAATACCAGTTCTTTTAGCAAATTGAGTTAAAGCAGCAGCACCTTCTCGAACCTGACTTACAGAGCCTGGAGCTGACTCAATTCCAGTTACATGCATTACCTGAATAGAATCTACAATTAAAACCTCAGGACTTTCTTTTGAAGCCATCTCACAGATAGTATCAATTGAGGTTTCAGCTGCAATTCTAATATTAGTAGATTCAATCTTTAAGCGATGAGCTCTGAGAGCTACCTGCTGTAGTGACTCCTCACCGGTTACATACAGAACTTTATGGTTCTGACATAATCGACCTACTGTCTGTAACAGTAAGGTTGATTTACCAGCTCCTGGGTTACCACCAATTAAGACCACAGAGCCTGAGACAATACCGCCACCTAAAACTCGGTCAAACTCGGTAAAACCTGAGGATATTCTAGGGCGCTTGGTAAGATCAACCGTTGCAAGTGAGCAAATACCACTACCTGTGGTACCTGCAAATCCTGATAGGGCTCTTGCTGCTACCTTAGCACCAGCATTAGGAGCTGTATCGACAATAGTTTCACTGATGGTACCAGCTTCACCGCACTCAGAGCAGATACCCTGCCAACGGTAATACTTAGCACCACAGCTAGAACAGATAAAAACGCTTTTTGCTTTTGCCATCTTATGAATTCAACTCTAAAAGCAAAGCTACAGCACTAAGATCAGAATGATTGATACAGAATGGAGCTGTTTGCTGTACTAATGGCTTTGCGTGATAGGCAATACCAAGTGAAGCCACCTCAATCATCTTTAAATCATTAGCGCCATCACCTAAGACAATGATTTGTGATGATTTTACTTTAGCCTTTTGCTGTAACTCTAAAACACCTTCACGTTTTACAGTAGCATCAACGATTCTCTTATCAACTTTGCCGGTTAACTTGCCATCTTTAATCTCTAAAGAGTTAGCACAAACCATATCTAGTGAGTACTTCTTGTCTAAAACACAGATTAACTGCTCAAAGCCACCCGAGCAGATGCCTTTTACCCAGTTATGAGCACTTACAGTCTGCATTAAAACATCAAGACCATCGGTCTCTTTCATGATGCTTTTAACATCTTCGATTACAGAAGCCTCACCATCTTTTAGCATGGAAACTCGTAAAGTTAGAGACTGTGCAAAATCAAGACCACCATGCATTGCCTTTGAGGTGATCTCTGAGACCTTGTCATATACGCCCAAACGTCTTGCAATCTCATCAATGCCCTCAATCTGCACTGAGGTCATATCCATATCAAGGCAAATCTCGCCTTTTTCTTTTAAGGTAGGAAATGAGGTAGCAGCAAAGACATCAAAGTCAAATTTGCCTTCAGTTACAGCCTTTTTACACAGTTCATGAGCGTTGTCATTGTCAGTTGAAAATAAAGCACCTACATGACCGTGTAATTCTTTTGAAGCAAGAGCTTTTAAAGTAATTCCAGTATTATCCTCGACTATTTTGGCTGCCTTTTTAATATCAAATGCGAGATCTTTTTTGACAATATAAACAAAGCTCATGCTATTTTCCTATTTATTTTAAGTTGTAACTTTTCGTGATGATTTTATAGAGACTGCAATCTTTGGATTACCCTTTTGATATTGCTCTCTAAAATACTCTCTGTTTCGTCCATTTTACGGTTAAACAAGGTACAAATACACTCATACTCTCTTTTGATTAAGTTTGGATCATAAGGTCCTGTATGTAAAAAATCAGCATCAGTTTCTAAGACAAAGTGCTCCATACCGATTTTTTTCAAAACAGAGTTTAACTTTGCCTGATTGAAGGTAATGTGATGTCCTACAGACAGCATCAAGCCTAAATCAAGATACTGTTTAGCTAAATCATATGAGAAAGTAAAATTGTGAATAAAACCGTTTACCTGACCTTGATACTTTTTTAAAACTCTAATGAGCTCTCCATGACACCCACGGATATGCAGGTTAACTGGAAGAGAGTGCTTCTTTGCTATTTCTAAGTGCTGTTCTAAAACTTCGATTTGATAATTTAATGGTGTTTCAATCTTATTATCTAAACCGCATTCACCAATGCCTACGGCATTGTCAAAGGCAAGCAGAGTTTCAATTTGTTTTTCATCAAAGAGATTATCTTTTAGATACCAAGGATGAATACCTACAAATACAGGTAAGGACAGAGAATTCTCTTTTAAAAGATTTAAGGTATGTAAGCTCTCAGAAAGAGTAATGCCTACACAGACAGGTGTTATCTTTGATAAAAGAGCACACTTGAGCATTGACTTAATGTCATCGAACATTCCTACATGTACATGGGCATCGTACAGCATGTTGCCTCTTTGTGCGCTCTTTCATACCTGCTAAAAGTTACTTTTAGCAGGACTTGATTAGTGTTCTCTTGTAGCAGAGAACTTAACCTTTGGATAACGCTCCATGTTAAGGTTTAAGTTAACTCCTGAGGTTGCCAGGAAGGTTAGGTTATCACCACCATCTAAGGCAATTGACTGAGGAACCTTATCCTGGATTTCCTTAAGTGCCTTAGGATCATCTGAACTTAACCAGCGAGCTGTGGTTACAGCGATATTCTCATATTTTGCATCAACGTTGTATTCATGCTTTAGACGAGATACCACCACATCAAACTGCAGCACACCTACAGCACCTACAATCAGATCGTTGTTGATAATAGGTCTGAAGACCTGCACAGCACCTTCTTCAGATAACTGCATCAGACCTTTTTGAAGCTGCTTTTGCTTTAGAGGATCATTTAAATGAATGCGTCTGAAGAGTTCAGGTGCGAAGTTAGGAATACCGTTAAAGTGAAGTTTTTCACCTTCAGTGAAGGTATCACCAATACGCATGGTTCCATGGTTGTGTAAACCGATGATATCGCCTGCTACAGCCACCTGAGCCTGTTCGCGCTCACCTGCCATAAAGGTTACAGCATCAGATACAATTACTTCCTTACCTAAACGTACGTTATACAGTTTCATACCTTTGTGGTATGAGCCTGAAACAATACGCATGAAGGCAATTCTGTCATGGTGCTTAGGATCCATATTAGCCTGGATCTTAAAGATAAAGCCTGTAAGTTTACCCTCAGATGCTACAACCTCGCGCTCATCAGCAACTCTTGAAAGTGGTGTTGGAGCCCATTCGGTCAGACCGTCTAGCATGCAGTCAACACCGAAGTTACCTAAAGCGGTACCGAAGAATACTGGGGTTAATTTACCTTCACGGAAAAGCTCTAAATCAAACTCGTTTGAAGCACCTTTAACAAGTTCAATATCATCACGTAATTGAGATGCTTCATCCTCGCCTAGAACTTTATCTAGTTCAGGATTATCAAGTCCTTTTACAGTCTGAGCTTTCTGAATGTGGTAACCCTCACCTGAGTGATAGAGCATTACCTCATCTTTTAACAGATGATAAATACCCTTAAAAGACTTACCTGAGCCAATAGGCCAGGTAATAGGAGCACACAGAATGTTTAGCTCTTTTTCAACTTCATCTAAAAGATCAAGAGGATCACGTGTTTCACGGTCTAACTTGTTCATGAAAGTTAGAATTGGTGTGGTACGTAATCGTGTGACTTCCATTAACTTACGAGTTCTTTCCTCAACACCTTTAGCTGCATCAATTACCATTAAGCATGAGTCTACAGCTGTAAGCACACGGTAGGTATCTTCAGAGAAGTCCTCGTGACCTGGTGTATCCAGAAGATTTACTGTACAGTTATTGTAAGGGAACTGCATTACAGAGGTGGAAACAGAAATACCACGCTCTTTTTCCATATCCATCCAGTCTGAACGGGCAAAGGTTCCGGTTGAACCACGAGCTTTAACTTCACCTGCTCTTTGAATTACTGAACCGAATAATAAAACTTTTTCTGTGATGGTGGTTTTACCAGCATCAGGGTGGGAAATAATAGCAAACGTTCTACGCTTGTTTATTTCATTTAAGAGATTTTTATCTGCCATTTTCACTGATTTTTCAAAAATAAAACTGCGTGTATTTTCGCTTATTTGCCCTTATTTCTCAACCGAAAATCAACTTTTCATCAAGATTTAGTTTAAACCGTTAAGAGCATTAAGAAACTATAGTTTGAGGATATGACATCTTGTTTTAGTTAACAGAGAAAAATATACTCTAAAAGTAGTCTTGTACCTATGGAGACACCATGACAGAAATGAGTGATATAACCAAACAAAACACACTTGAATTTGCAATTTTCTGCATTGAAAATGTTGCCTTAAAACTAGGTATCAGAGCTTGTGATCTCTACATACTACTTTCAGATAAGAGCGACATCTTAGATAGTTACATCATTCCTGAATATGAAGTTCTCCATACTCAAAGCAAAGATTACATCGTAGATGACATCATTTCTTTAATGAAAGAAAGAGGTTTGTTAAACCAAGTAGGTGATTTTTAATGATCCTTTTTCATGTTTCAGATACTGTCATTGAAAAGCCCAAACTAAAATTCACTCGCTCTTATACAGATTTAGGTAAAGGCTTTTATTTAACCTCTGCATACAAAGATGCTCTAAAGTTTTGTGCAAAATTTAAAACACAAGGTAAAGACAGCTTTATCTCAAGTTTTGATTTTGATGAAAACAACATTGATAAGCTCAATATTCTTAAGTTTAACGACTACTCTGAAAGCTGGCTTGATTTTATCTTAAAGTGCAGAAGCGGACAGGATACAAGTAACTATGATCTTGTTATCGGTGGTGTTGCCAATGACAAAGTTTTTAATACCGTAGAACTGTTTTTTGATGGTCTTATAGATAAAGATGAAGCCATAAAAAGACTTCGTTTTGAAAAGCCCAACTTGCAATTCTGTTTTCGTACTCCTCTTGCCTTGAGTTGTCTTACTTATATAAAGGCTACAAGAATATAGGATACATATATGGACGCAAATCCAATCTTACTGCAAATGAAGTACTCAAGAATAGTTGCTCTGTTAGCTAAAAAAGAACATATCTCCATGCGCAAAGCCTTAGACATTTTCTATAAGTCAAAGCTCTACCCTCTTGTAAGTGAAGGCGTGTCTGATATGCACTGCATGAGTGATGAATACCTTGTAGAAGATCTAATCAATGAAATTTCAAAATCAGGATCTAATGTGTCTAACTAAGCTTCTGCCTTAATGAGCAGTCCCCTCTGTTTAGATTGTTTTCTAAATTTGTTGTCATCAAAAATTTCTAAAAACATACTCATTTCTCTAAAAAGCTCTCATTTTTTAGCAGAATTTGGCAATATTTTGAAAAAATTGTGCCTATTTTTTGCTTTTTACTGTTCTAAAGTAGATGTATACAAAATACATGAAGGATCATTTTATGAAAGCAATAGTATTAGCACCTCTTGTAGCAACTATGCTACTTACACTAGCTGTCAATTCATCTTATGCTAAAGATTCACAAGCTCCAGCTTTAACCATAGACGCATCTTCTCTATCTGAAAAATGGGATAAGGTTTTTCCTGAGGATAAAAGAGCTCATCACCACAAAGTTATTTTCCACAATCGCTTCGGCATCACCATGGTAGGTGATCTCTATACTCCTGCTAATATGAAAAAAGAAGATAAGCTAAGAGCTTTAGCGGTTGCAGGTCCATATGGTGCCGTAAAAGAACAGGTATCAGGTCGCTATGCTCAGGAAATGGCAGCTCGTGGCTTTATTGCTTTAGCTATTGATCCAGCATTTACTGGAGAAAGTGGCGGAGAGCCCAGAAATATCTCCTCTCCAGAACTTAATACAGAGGACTTTTTAGCAGCTGTTGATTACCTACTGAATAATGAAAACGTAGCTGATGGCAAAGTCGGTATCATTGGCATCTGCGGTTTTGGTGGTTTTGCGTTAAATGCAGCAACTCAAGATCCTAGAATCAAAGCAACCGTTACCTCAACCATGTACGACATGACTAGAGTCATGGCTAATGGCTATTTTGATGAAGGTAAGTCTCCTGAAGAATTAAAGGCAAATAGACAGAAAGCAAGAGCTCAAATTGCAGCACAGCGTACTGTTGATTATAAGAACGGTACTTATGCTATGGCTGGAAGTGTCCCTTCAAAGGTAACTCCTGATATGCCTCAGTTTGTTAAGGACTACTCTAACTTTTATGAAACAAAATTAGGCTACCATGAAAGATCTTATGGTTCTACATCAGGTGCTACCGTAACCTCAGCTGCTACCTTCATGAACATGCCAATTCTGTCATATGCTGATGAAATTGAAACTCCTGTACTGATGATTCACGGTGAAAAAGCCCACTCAAGATATTTCTCTGAAGGAGCATTCAAAAAGCTAAAAGGAGATAACAAAGAACTGTACATCGTACCTAACGCAGTACATACAGATCTTTACTACAAGATGGATATTATCCCTTTTGATAAGATCGAAACCTTCTTTGAAAAGAATCTTTAAATGAGAGCTATATGCAACTGATTAAGGCAGAGCCTTGTGGCTCTGCCCTTTTTATTTATGAGAGTAAACTATTGTGTTTTGCGGTTGTAAGACTAAGCTTTAAAAGCTAGCACTTTTAATTAGTGGATCTTAATTGAAGTTGAAGTCTTAGCATCTTTTGCTTTCATCAAGCAGATATCCAACTCACCATTTGCATAGGCTGCTGTAATATCTTTTGGATCAGCGTCATCAAAGTGGAAGCTACGCTCGTAAGTACCTTCTGAACGCTCATGAACCATGAAACCAAACTCATCT
>JBNMJE010000020.1:0-25338 GCA_050873645.1 Succinivibrio sp.
AAAGGAGCTCAGACCTACCTAACGATCACATCCTACCTCAGCACAGCTAGGAAACAAGGTATAGATGCTTTTGAAGCTCTAACCTCTGCTTTTAATGGTAAGGCTGAGATCGTTTTAGGGTAGGTTCTGAGTAGTTACGAAAAAAGAAAACAAAGATGAAAAGAAAATATTTTGGTACAGACGGTGTACGTGGCCGCGTAGGTCAATATCCTATTACTCCTGATTTTGCAGTAAGACTAGGTTTAGCTGCGGGTAAAGTTTTAGGAAAGAAACATGGCGGTAAGGTTATCATTGGTAAAGATACTCGTCTGTCAGGTTATATGCTAGAAGCTGCCTTAGAGTCAGGCTTTTCAGCAGGTGGTATGTCTCCTGTAATGTTAGGACCTATGCCAACTCCAGCAGTAGCTTATTTAACTCGTGCTTTCAGAGCCGACTTAGGCGTTGTAATCAGTGCTTCACATAACCCATACTACGACAATGGTATTAAGTTCTTCTCAGCTCAAGGTACCAAGCTACCTGATGAGGTTGAACTTGAGATTGAGTCTGTATTAGATGCTAAGGAAATCCCATTAGCAGCTTCATCAGACTTTGGTCGTGCATTCAGACAGGATGATGCTCCAGGTCGTTACATTGAGTACTGCAAGAGTACCTTTGCAAGCCACTTCTCACTAGAGGGCATGAAGATTGTTCTAGACTGCGCAAACGGCGCTACCTATCACATTGCTCCATTAGTTTTCAGAGAGTTAGGTGCAACTGTTATCACCATCGGTGATAAGCCAAATGGCATTAACATCAATGACGGTGTAGGTTCTACTCATCCTGAGGCTTTAGTTGCTAAGGTTCTATCTGAAAAAGCTGATCTTGGTATTGCTTTTGATGGTGACGGTGACCGTGTTTTAATGTGCGACAGCCATGGTAACTTACGTGACGGTGACAACCTTCTATATATCATTGCTAACGACACTAAAAAGCGTGGTCGTCTGCCAGGCGGTGTAGTAGGTACTTTAATGACTAACTTAGGTCTAGAGTTAGCTTTAAAGCGTGAAGGTATTCCTTTCTCACGTGCTAAGGTTGGTGACAGATACGTTATGGAGCAGTTGTTAGAGAAGAATTGGACTCTAGGCGGTGAGAACAGTGGTCACATCATAAGCTTAAACCATGCAACTACAGGTGATGGTATTGTTTCTGCTCTACAGGTTCTAAAGGCTTGTATGTATGCTGGCAAGACTGTTGAAGAGTTATCTGAAGGTCTTACCATGTACCCACAGGATCTTATCAACGTAAGATTAACAGCAGGCCTTGATGTAACTCGTGACGAGAAAGTTCAGGCTGTTGTAGCTGAAGTTGAAAAAGAGTTAGGAACAACCGGTCGTGTGCTTTTACGTAAATCAGGTACCGAGCCAGTGGTTCGTGTAATGGTTGAAGGCGAGGATGCACAGGACGTTCATACTAAAGCTCAAAGAATTGCTGATGTGATCATCCATCAGGCGGGCTGTGAAAATGCTTGAAAAAAAGCATAATTACCTGTAATATTTGCACAGCTTTGTATACGCAAAAATAGGATGCGTTTTTATTATGTACGAAATTGGTATTGTAGTTTTATTACTAATTGCAATTGCAATGATTGCTTTGATCCTTGTTCAGCAGGGTAAAGGTGCTGGCATGGGCGCTTCATTTGGTGCTGGTGCATCAAATACAGTATTCGGTTCAGTAGGTTCTGGCAACTTCCTGACTAGATCAACTTGGACTTTAATTATCCTGTTCTTCGGTGTTTGCTTATTCTTAGGTTACTTACAGAAGTCAGCTCACGAAGAGAAGTCAAGCTTCAGCAATATTTCTGAGACTCCTGCAACTGAGCAGGTTGAAGAGAAGACTGTTGTTAACACTGATGCTCCTGTAGTTGATACAGACGCACCTGCAGTTTCAGATACAACAGATGCTCCCAAGACTGACGCTCCAGAGACTAAGTAATAAAGTTTCGACTAAAAAAGACCCACCGTAAGGTGGGTTTTTTATTGCCGATTTTAGAAAAATTGATTAGAAAACGTAGTGCTTGGTAGGAGTGATAACCTCATGCAAAGGCATATCCCAATGCTCAATAGGTACTGCATCTAAAAGTTGGAAGTCGTAAGCTACACCTATTAAAAGACATTGAGCAGACAGCTTCTTTAACATTCTGTCGTAATAGCCTCCACCCATGCCTAACCTGTTGCCTTTATTATCAAATCCAACTAAAGGCACAATCAAAGCTTCAAATTTGTCTGGTGTAACTAAATTCTCAGGTAAATTCTCAGGCTCTAAAATGTGAAAGCGGTTCTCAATTAACCTGTCTCCTTTTTTATAAGCATAAAAGTCCATATGACCTTTTTCATGAACATCCATAAAAGGTAGAGCTAATTCATGGTGTTCTAAAAGATACTCATTGATAGGCTCTGTTGATAACTCACCGCCTAAACTTAAATATGATCCCACCATCTTCTTTTGCAAAAAATGCTTATGGTGACTTAAGATCTTTACAATTTCTACACCTGCTTCATAGGCCTTTACAGGTGTTACCTGTCTACGTTGTTCTAAGATCTGCTGACGCAGTGATTTACGAAGAACTTTGTTATCAAAAAAATCAGTCATTGTTAGCTCTTTGAAGAGAAGTCTTCATCTTGGTGATTAGTTTTAAAGCTTCATTTTCAAATGGAGTTTTGTCGTTTAGATAACCTTGCAAGGTACTCTCTGAGTCAAGCGCGATTAAGATAGCAGCTTGTGTAGGAGTTAAATTAGGATTATCTCGCATCATAGATGATGCTTTATTTTGTAAAGAAGCAATCGCTTTTTGAAGATTTTCTTTTTGTTCTTTTGCGCATCTTAAGTTAAAGCTCTCACCAAAGAGTGCACATTGAACGAAGTCATGTGTGTTTTGATCTGACATATGTAATTCCTTTTGCACATCCTATTGTAAAGTTATTTAACAAAATATCCATAGCATAATCAAAGACAGCTTTTAAAATAAGACGTAGTATCCAGTAATTGCTCTATAAATCAATGAAATAATAAAATATACGTATAGTAGCTAAATTCGTAATTTAATCACGCATATAATAAATATAGCATGATATAATTGCTCCATAAAAGAACTTTTGGATAATAAAAAAGAGTTCAGCTTCAAACAAGATCGATTCAAAAGAAAGGGACAAGATCATTAAAGAGATTATCGCTTCAATCGCATCTGGCGAGTTCTACCAAGATCAAGATGATGAAATTACTGATGATTTCTTTGATTAAAACGGCTAGTTAGAATTGACTAAAGACTACTTTCAGAAGCTTTATTTATTAATTCTTACCGAGAATTTCATATTTTCAAAGCTCTCATGTAAAATAGAGCATGAAATTTCAATTTATGCTTTTTAAAGTAGAAAATAATATATGACTGAGAAGTTACAGAAAATTTTATCCCGCGCTGGAATTGCTTCACGTAGAGCTCTTGAGCAGATGATTGATCAGGGCAGAGTTACCGTAAACGGTAAGATGGCTACCATCGGTGACAGATACGAAGCAGATGACATTTTAGTTAAAATAGACGGTAAGGTTGTATTAACACCTGACAGTCAAAAAGTATCTTGCAGAGTCTTAATGTATCATAAGCCTGAAGGTGAGCTTACTACATTATCAGATCCTGAAAACAGACCTACAGTTTTCGACCATATTCCAAAGCCTCCTACCGGCCGCTGGATCTACATTGGCCGTCTTGATATCAATACCTCAGGTTTACTCTTATTTACCACCGATGGTGAATTAGCAAATGCACTGATGCATCCTAAATATGAAGTTGAGCGTGTATATGCTGCACGTATCTATGGTGAAGTAAGTGAAGATCAAATCGATCAGTTAACCCAAGGCGTAATGCTAGAAGATGGCAAAGCTCGCTTTAATAAAGTTACTTACGTGGGTGGTGAAGGTCGCAATGCCTGGTACCACGTAACCTTAAAAGAAGGTCGTAAGAGAGAGGTCCGCCGTCTTTGGGAAGCTGTAGGTCTTAAAGTTTCTCGTCTTATCAGAATTAAGTACGCAGGTATCGATCTTGATCCTGACTTAAAGACAGGACAGTTCAGAGAACTTACCTTAAATGAATTAAATCGTTTAAGAAAAGCTGTTCATTTAGAGCCAGTTGAAGAGTTGGCTCCTGCATTAGACTTAAAAGCCTCATCTTCAAATAAAGGTAGAAAAGCTACAAAAGCTCCTGTAAGAAAGCCTGTTTCATTTAATTCTTCTAAAGAAGAAAATGATGATAAGTCTTCAAGAAGATCTCCATATGGAAAGCCTCAAACTCGACCTGCAAGAGGAGAAAAGCCTAGTTTCCATAAGAAAGGTAAATCTTTTGGTGAGAACAAAGGAAGAAAGTTCTCAAAAGACTCTTCATTTGATAAGAATGACAGAAGAAAGTCATTTTCTAAAGATGATTCTGCAAAGAAATTTGGACCTAAATCAAACAGCTCAGCAAAGCACTTTGTTTCACACACAAATCTTCGTTCAGAAAAAGAAAGCCAGTCTTTTAGCAAAGGCTATGCTGTAAAGAGCAGAGGTAGTGCTGTATCAAAGTCTTCTTTTGCAAAGCCAAGAAGATCTAATAGAGGTTCTTACTAAGCTTAAGAGCTTTCTTTTATGTGTTAATAGTGAAGGCGGATATTTATGAATGAGCTTTTAAAATTTGAGATATTTTCAAATGAAGAGCTTGTGGCAAAGGTAACCGCCTTTTCTTCACGTGGTCATGATGTCTATGATTTTATCTATGTTCCATCATGGATAGAAAAAGGGTATCCTCTAGATCCAACATTGTATTTCACTTCAGACATTCAGCATCTGCAACTTCTTCCTCCTTGCTTACAAGATATATGTCCAGATCGTTGGGGAAGGCTAATTCAAAAAAGAAAATTAGGTTACACTCCTTCTTCAACTGAGTATTTGCTTGGTGTAAGTGACTATTTTCGAATGGGAGCTTTACGAATTAAAGTAGATGGAAATTTTGTTGATGACTCAACTGATAGACCTAAGTTATCAAGTTTAAATGAGCTGATTGAAGCTTCTAGACAGGTAGAACTAGGCAATACAAGCGATCATGATATAAAGCTACTATTTGCTCCAAGTGGAAGTTTAGGAGGAGCAAGACCCAAAGGATGTGTAGTAGATAAAGGTCAACTTTTTTTAGCTAAGTTTCCTTCTGTAAACGATCAGGACATTCAATTGTCTAAGTGTGAAAAAGTATATCTAGATTTAGCAAAAGTAGCAGGGATCAACGCTTGTTCTTCAAGAGTCATTGAAACAAAGTTTGGCGATGTTTTACTTCTACCAAGATTTGACCGAGCCGAGAATAACAGTAGAAATCCCTTCATGTCAGCAATGACTGCTCTTGGCTTATCTGAAAATGATGAGTTGGAGAATTACAGCTATGTAGATCTTGCTATGTCTGATTTCATGACGTCAAAAGAACAAAAGCACGAGTTATTCAGACGCATGGTCTTTAATGGTCTTTTTGGAAATACAGACGATCATTTGCGCAACCATGCGTTTTTAAGAGTAAATGGAAAGTGGAAGTTATCTCCGGCATACGACTTAACTCCAAATACAGTCCCTTATAACAAGCAGCATCATGCGTTATGTTTCATTGCTGGAAAAGATCTGCCTTCACTTGAGCTTTTTGATGATATAAAAGGCTTCTTTGATGTTGATGACAAACTTTATAAATCAATAATGTTAGATATGAAGAAAGCTCAAGAATCATGTCTTACTTTGCTTAAGAAGAATAAAGTATATCCTGATAACATAAAACTTCTGCAAAATAATTTTGTACATGAAGATTTTGAAAAGCTCAAAAACTTTGATTAGCTGTCATAACTGTCAATTTGAAGCAAAAGAAAGTACTTATTGCGATTGTGCTATGCTAATTTGTTCTCTCCACTGTAATATATAAGACAGTATGCGATGTTACTTCACATAATTAATACATGTTGTTAACATTTGTTGCTTATAATTGCTATATTTACATCATTAAACATTCTTTTGATTTTATTTGAGAAATTAAAACTTAAAATGAACGCAGACCCGACTATATTTAGTCACACCATTCTATCTAACCTCTCTATTTTTTCATTTTCAAAGCTAGGAGCTAAATAACTATGCAAGAACAGGCTCTAGCTCATCCAACTTTAATATTTGATATGCTGTGGGTATTAGATCCTACAGCCTGGTTGGGTTTGTTAACCTTAACAGCTATTCAGGTTGTTTTAGGTATAGATAACCTTTTATTCATTGCTATTTTGTCAGCACGCCTTCCTGCTAAGCAGGGTAAGACTGCTCGTTACATTGGTTTAGGCGGTGCGTTAGTCATCAGAATTATTCTGATGATCTTTGCAGCCTACGTCATGGCAATGTCAGAACCTCTGTTCACGGTATGGAACTTTAATGTTTCAGTGCGTGATCTGATGATGTTCTTAGGCGGTGCTTTCCTGATATACAAATCTACAGAAGAGCTTCATTCAAAGTTAGAAGACCAAAGCAATGAAGAGGCTGTTTCTGTAAGCAAGTCAGCAGGCCATTCATTTGTTATTGTAGCCACACAGATTATGATCCTAGATGTACTCTTCTCAGGTGATTCAATCATCACCGCGGTTGGTATGACCAATCATGTTTACATCATGATCATAGCTGTAACTATTGCTATGGCATTATTGATGTGGGCTTCAGGCTTTATTGCAGTCTTTGTTTCAAAGCATCCTACAGTAGTTATATTGTGTTTAGGCTTCCTGTTGCTTATCGGTTTCAGCCTGATTATGGAATCATTCCATATTGAAGTACCAAAGGGATACTTATACTCAGCAATTGGCTTCTCATTGTTAATCGAGATCTTCAACCAGGCCTCAAGAAAGACTGTTTTGAACTTAAAGCACTCTAATAACATGCAGGCCCGTCAGGTAGCAGCTCATCTGGTCTTAAGACTGTTAGGCTCAAAAAATGACGACGATGTGCATTCAATTAAGGAAGCTATTGTTTCAAGACCTAGTGCTTATGTCTTTAACAAGCAGGAAAAAGAGATGGTATCTCGTGTTCTTGAAATGTCATCACTGCCTGTAAAGGCTGTAATGACAGCAAGAACTGATCTGCAAACAATTAAAGTTGATGGCTCAAAAGAGTACATCTTAAACAAGGCATTATCTTGCACTAAGTCATTATTGATTGCTTACAGAAGCGGTCACAAAGATCAGCCTTTAGGTTTTGTTTCAAGAGCAGATGTTTTAGGCCTTTTTGTCGAAGACAAGGTTGATGTTGCCCACATGGAAAAGATTGTCCAGGAGCCTTTATATCTTCCGCAAACAATTAACATCTTAAGTGCCCTAGATCAATTTAGGCAGTCAAAGAAATACTTTGGATTTGTCTTTGATGAGTTCGGAGGTTTTGAAGGTATTGTTACTGTTCATGATGTGGTTGAAGAGATCACAGGTGAGATGCCAGAAAAGAGTGAAACTCCAGAGATTGTACGTTTTGGTAAAGATGGTAAGTCATTTAGAGTAGATGGTGATGCTATCTTACCTGATGTTGCAAGAATAACTGGTTTAGACTTACCTCCATCAGAGCATTATCAGACTATTGCAGGTTACGTTTTAGACAGATTGCAGAGAGTTCCAAAGCAAGGCGAAACTTTAGATGTTGGTGACTGGAAGATTGAAGTTTTCAGCGCTGATGCAACTGCAATTAACGTCTTAAAACTCTATAGGATAAAGTAGGAAAAAACTTGATTTTTATCCTTACTTTTGCTATAAATAAAGGGCTTGAAGCTGATAGCGTTTCAAGCCTGTTCAAGTGTGAGCTTGAACCTTCAGTAATAAACGAGTTTATTACTGATAGATATAGTGGAACTTCATAAAGAAAGGGACCCTAGTTGAGGTCCTTTTTTTGTGTTTAAAATTAAATAAATTGAGGTACTAATGGCAGGAACCATTGAAGAGAAAGTAGCAGAGCTAGTAACTCCTCTGGTGGAGTCTATGGATCTTACTGTATGGGGTATCAGATTCCGTGGCGGTAATGATCATGCGATGTTGCAGGTGTTTGTTGATTCTGAGCAAGGTGTAAGCGCAGATAAGTGTGGCGAGTTAATGGATGTATTATCTCCTGCTTTAGATGCAGCTGACCTTATCGCTCCTAAATATACACTTGAGGTATCTTCACCTGGTCTTGACAGAATTTTGTTCACACTTGAGCAAGCTAAGGCTTATACAGGTAAAACTGTAAAAGCTGAACTTAGAATTCCTACTCAGGGCAGACATAAGCTTCAAGGTACTTTAGATGAAGTAACTGATGATGGCATGCTGAAGATTAACGATAAGATCTCAGGTCTTATCGAAGTTGCATTCTCAAATGTATCTACAGCACGTGTTGTCCCAGAGTTTCCAACTAACAACAAAAAAGCTCCTAAAAGCGGATCATAGAGAGGTCTTAAATTAAAAATGGGTAAAGAGATCATTGCCATCGCAGAGGCACTATCAAACGAGCGTGCTATTCCTAGAGATAAGATTTTTGAAGCTTTAGAGACTGCATTAGCAACTGCAACCAAGAAAAAGTATCCAGTTGATATTTTAGTTCGTGTTGTAATTGACAAGAAAGACGGCTCATATGACACCTTCCGCCGTTGGGAAGTAGTTGATACTGACGGTCCACTAGAGAAGCCTGCTCAGGAAATATCACTTGCAGCAGCCGCTGTTGACCATCCTGGTATTAAAGCTGGTGATATTGTTGAAGAGCAGATCCCTTCTGTTGAGTTTGACCGTATTACAATTCAGACAGCAAAGCAGGTTCTATCTCAGAAAGTTAAAGATGCTGAGCGCGAGCAGGTTGTAGCAGAGCAGCGTGACAGAATCGGTCATGTTGTGAATGCAACCGTTAAAAAGCAGACTCATGACATCATGGTTTTAGATTTGGGCAACAACGCTGAAGCTGTTCTAAAGCGTGAACAGATCATTCCTCATGAGACCTATGGTCGTGGTGACAGAGTTAAGGTTTTATTACAGGACATCCGTTCAGAGCCAAATCGTGGTCCACAGATCATCTGCTCAAGAACTTCACCTGATTTCTTAAAAGAGTTATTCAGAATCGAAGTACCTGAGATTGGTGAAGACGTAATCGAAATCATGGGCGCAGCTCGTGATCCTGGTTCACGTGCAAAGATCGCTGTAAGATCCAAGGACAGAAGAATCGATCCTCGTGGCGCATGTATCGGTATGCGTGGCGCTCGTGTAATGGCAGTATCCAACGAGCTGTCAGGTGAAAAGATTGACGTTGTTTTATACGATGAGAACTTAGCTCAGTACGTAACCAATGCTATGGAACCTGCTGAAGTATCACGTATTATCATCAACGAAGATGACCACACTATCTTAATTGCTGTAGCTGAAGAGAACTTAGCTTTAGCAATCGGTAGAAACGGTCAGAATGTACGTTTAGCTTCACAGCTTATCGGTTGGGATCTGAAGGTTATGACTGAGAAAGAACTTGAGTCAAGCATTCAGCAGGAAGTAGGTAAGGTAGTAAAGCTATTTGAAGATTCTTTAAATGTTGATGAAGAGTTCGCAACTGCTCTGTCAGATGCAGGCTTCACCACCTTAGAAGAAGTTGCATACGTTGAACCAGAAGAGCTTTTAGCTATCGATGGTATGGATGAGGAAACAGCATCTCAGTTACAGGAAATAGCAAGAAAGGTTGTTGAGAGCAAAGAAAATGCTGAAACTGCTGAAGCTATCGCTCAATTATCATCACTAGACGGTATCGATAAAGAATTAGCTGCTAAGTTAGTAGCTCACGGTATCAAGTCAGGTGAAGATCTTGCAGATCAGGCTACCGATGATTTAACTGACATCGAAGGCTTAGATGAGAAGAAAGCTGGTGAAATCATTATGGCAGCTCGTAATGAGTACTGGTTCAAAGAAGAAAACAAATAATACAGGAAGACTTGAATGATGAATGAAGAAAATCAGGGCAATGCACCAAAGCGTATGTCTTTAAAGAAGAAGTCTTCTGGCACTATGACTTTGCAGAATGCAGGCGGTGCTAAGAAAGTTCAGGTTGAAGTTCGTAAAAAGAAATTTAACTTCGACCCTAAAGAGCGTAAGGCTCAGTTAGAGCAGGAAGCGATTGCAAAGCAAAAGGCTGAAGAAGAGGCTAGAAAAGCTGAAGAGGCTCGTAAGGCTGAAGAAGCTAAAAAAGCTGAAGAAGCTCGCAAGGCTGCAGCTGCTAAAGCTGAGGCTGACAAGAAGGCTAAGGAAGCTGCTAAAGCTGCGGCTGTTAAGACTCAGCCAAAGCCAACTCCTGCTCCTCATAAAGAGAAGCATGAGGATAAGGCAACTGAAGAGTTACGTCGTGCTCAAGAAGAGCAACAAAAGCGTAAGTCTGAAGAAGAGTCAAAGAGACTTGCTGAGCAGGCCAGAAAGTTAGCTGAAGAAAATGAGGCTCGTTGGGCAGCAGAAGAAGAGGCTCGCTCT
Organism: Succinivibrio sp.; assembly: GCA_050873645.1. GTDB lineage: Bacteria > Pseudomonadota > Gammaproteobacteria > Enterobacterales > Succinivibrionaceae > Succinivibrio. Next base: position 10,518 of record JBNMJE010000020.1, read on the forward strand.
CACGAGAATGATGACGACGATTCAACAACTTCACAGTATGTTCGTGAAGCTGAGGCTCGCCAGGAGCGTGAGGCTGAAAACAGAGGCCGTCACCGCGACAGAAATGGTGACAGACGTTCAGCTAAGCGCTTTGAAGAGAATGAGCAGAATTCAAACAATCGCCGTCAGAAAGGCGGTAAAGGTGGTAAGAGCGTAAAGGGTGCTGCAAAATTAAATCAGCAGCAACACGGCTTTAACCGTCCTGCTGTTCCTGTAAACCGTGATGTTGAGATCGGTGAGACCATCACTGTAGCTGAATTAGCAGCTAAGATGGCTGTTAAGGCAACTGAAGTTATCAAGACCTTAATGAAATTAGGTGAAATGGTAACTATCAACCAGGTTTTAGATCAGGCAACAGCTCAGCTAGTTGCTGAAGAAATGGGACACAAGGTAATTCTGCGTAAAGAGAATGAACTTGAAGACGAGTTATTAAACGGCAACAAGGATTCAAAAGCAGAGGCAACTCCTCGTGCTCCTGTTGTTACCATCATGGGTCACGTTGACCATGGTAAGACCTCTTTACTTGACTACATCAGAAAGTCAAAGGTAGCAGTAGGCGAAGCTGGTGGTATTACCCAGCGTATCGGTGCTTATCACGTACAGACTCGTAATGACGGTATCACCTTCTTAGATACCCCAGGTCACGCAGCATTTACTGCAATGCGTGCTCGTGGTGCTCAGTGTACTGATATCGTAGTTTTAGTTGTAGCAGCAGATGACGGTGTAATGCCTCAGACCTTAGAAGCAATTCAGCATGCTCAGGCAGCTAAGGTTCCTATGATTGTTGCTATCAACAAGATGGATAAGCCAGGTGCAGACCCTCAGAGAGTTATCAATGAGTTAATGCAGCACAGTGTTATTCCTGAGTCAATGGGTGGTGAGAACCAGTTCGTTGAAGTTTCAGCAAAGACTGGTATGGGCGTTGATGATCTGTTAGAGGCTATTACTCTACAGGCTGAAGTTTTAGAGTTAAAGGCTGTTCATGATGGTATGGCTGAAGGCGTAACCATTGAGTCTCGTCTTGATAAAGGTCGTGGTCCTGTAGCAACAGTTCTTGTGCGTTCTGGTACCTTAAAGAAGGGAGACATTATCCTTTGCGGTCTGCAGTACGGTCGTGTTCGTTCAATGAGAAACGAAAACGGCAAGGAAGTAACCGAGGCTGGTCCTTCAATCCCTGTTGAGGTATTCGGTCTGTCAGGTGTTCCTGCAGCAGGTGACGAGGTTACCGTTGTAGCTGATGAAAGAAAGGCTCGTGAAGTTGCTTTATTCCGTCAGGGTAAATACCGTGAGTTAAAGATTGCAAAACAGAAGAGTGCACAGTTAGCTTCTATGTTCAAGGAGAGCAATGCTTCAGAGTTGAAGGTTGTTCTAAAGGCTGATACTCAGGGTTCTGTTGAAGCTATTTCTGATGCTCTGCTAAAACTTGGTAACGAAGAAGTGCAGGTTAAGATTATCGGCTCAGGTGTTGGTGGTATTACCGCAAACGATGCAACCTTAGCTGCTGCTGATGGTGCTGTTGTAATCGGCTTTAACGTTCGTGCTGATGGTCCTGCCCGTCAGGTAATTGATTCAGAGTCAGTTGACTTACACTACTACAGTGTTATTTACGACTTGATTGATGATGTGAAGAAGGCTATGTCTGGTCTGCTCAAGAAAGAGATCAGAGAAAACTTCATCGGTTATGCTGAAGTTCGTGAAATCTTCCGTCACCCTAAGTATGGTGCAATCGCAGGCTGTATGGTTGTTGAAGGCGTCGTAAAGCGTTCAGCACCTATCCGTGTGCTGCGTGACAATACCGTTATCTTCGAAGGTGAGCTTGATTCATTACGTCGTTTCAAGGATGACGTATCTGAGGTTAAGCAGAACAACGAGTGCGGTATCTGTGTTAAGAACTACCAGGATGTTCGTGTAGGTGACCGTATCGAGTGTTTCGAGAAGGTTGAAGTTGCACGTACTCTTGATTAAAGGAAATTATGCCAAGAAGTTACGGTAGAAATGAAAGAGTTGCAGCAGCTGTAAGACGTGAGCTTGCAGATGTGCTGCAAAATGAGCTTCATGATCCTCGTGTGAAGAATGCAACTATCACTGAAGTTGATGTTTCACCTGATCTTAGAAATGCTCGTGTTTACATTTCTTTTTTAACAGATAAGAAAGAAGAAATTGATGCTGCTATGAAAGGCTTAAAGAGCGCTAAAGGCTTTTTACGTTCACAGTTAGCTTCAAGACTAAACTTACGTTATATGCCTGATCTTGATCTTCGTTATGATTCATTACTCACAGAGTCAATGAAACTTGATGCTCTGATTGCTAAAGGCTTAAACAAGAACTAGTCTGTATATACACAGAAAGGTACCCTGAATCATAAAAAGTTCAGGGTATTTTTTTTGAGATAGAGGAAAGTGTTTTAATTTCAATGAGCAATGAAAGGAGTTGTTAAAAGTGCTTTTCCAAGCCTGCTTATTTGCATTCCCAGTTAGCAGTGCTTCTGCTGTGAATTGTATAAGCAACAGGAAAATGTCTGTTTGTAATAGGACTGAACCATATTTCGTGGGAACCTTTGCTTGTCTGACTAAATAGCACCCTTTGTCCTTGAGGTAAGCTATAAGTTTATCGTAGTAATCTGTTCCCCTTTAAGCCAAACGTTCCATATTGTTGAGAAAATAAAACTTAGTGTGACGTGGCTTCAAGTTGTAATTGAGCTCAAGAAGTTCTTCTGCAATGATGTTAACCCCTTTGATAAGTCCCTCAATTGTAGGCATCTTAGCAATCAATCCCGGAAGATCTGGACTTTTGCACCAATAAACCTTATTTTCATTATCTTTATGAATAACAACCATAAAAGTTAGGGTAAAGCCGAATTTGTAGGCAATTTTCCAAAAGGGCAGTCCAATACGGTAGTTCATATCATATCGCCTAACAGTTATCATAAGTATAGATTAATTATCTTGTCAAATTATGATCGTTTATACAGCTTTTTATCGGTAAGTTCTGTAACTTTGAAAAAGACGTAAGCAGAATGTACAATAGAGGCTTGAATAATATAATTTTAGGAGAGAGCCGTGGTAGCTTCAATGGTACAGCAAAAGCCAATTAAATCAGCTGTAATTGTATCTAAAGTATATAAGCGTCCAGTGTCTGGAGCTATCAGAGATATTGCCTCAAAACTAACCAAATTAGGTGTAAAAGTATATCTTGAGGCTAATACATCTGTAGGCTTTAATATTCCTGAAATTGAAAGTATTACCCGTCGTCAGATGCGTGATCTTGACCTTATCATCGTTGTAGGTGGAGATGGCTCTGTTTTAGGTGCAGCCAGAACCTTAGTAGATTTGAAAGTTCCAGTATTAGGTATTAACCGCGGACATTTAGGTCTGCTTACCGATGTCAATCCTGACAATCTTGATGAGAGCTTAAAAAAGGTTGTAAAAGGCTACTACTCATTAGAGGACAGAACCATGATTGATGTTCGTGTCTCTCGTGATTCTGAAGATGGAGTAGGTGAGTTAATCGGTCAGTCATTAGCAACTAACGAAACCGTTATTCACTCAGGCACCATGGCTCATATGATGGTGTTTAGAGTAACTATTGATGGTACCTATATGTACACCCTAAGAGGTGACGGTATTATCGTCAATACACCTACAGGCTCAACTGCATATTCATTATCAGCAGGTGGTCCTATTATTGAACCAAATCTTGATGTTCTGTCACTAGTGCCAATGTTCCCACAGTCACTAAACTGCTCTCCTATTATCATTCCAGGAAAATCAGAGGTTAGAATCGACTTTGAATGTCCTGATGATATGGCAGAGTTAATTGCAATCAACTGTGATGGTCAGGTAACCATGAGAGCTGATACTAAAAGCTCTGTACTTATAAGACAGCATCACATACCTTTGACACTTATTCACCCTCAAGGTTATGACTATTACAGCCTGTTACGTCAGAAATTAGGCTGGGCTCAAAGTCTTGTTTAGGACCAAACTTTCAGTTTGAGTCTGTTTTTGGAGTAGTTATGCTTGAACAATTAATCGTAAAAGACTTTGCTTTAAGTGATAAAAATACCCTTGATTTTCATAGTGGCATGACCTGTATTACAGGTGAAACCGGTGCTGGTAAATCATTAACTGTAGATGCTTTATCTATGCTCTTAGGTGCAAGAGCAGATGCTATGTGCGTAAGAACAGGCTGTGCTAAAGCTGAGCTTGATGCGGTGTTTTCAATTGAGAACAATCAGGCTGTTATCGATTTTCTAAACGAGCGTGAGCTTACAGCAGAGGATAACACTCTAATGCTCCGCCGTGTTATAGGAGCAGATGGTAAGTCAAAGTCTTATATTAACGGCTCTCCTTGTACTTTAGCCTTACTAAAAGAGCTAGGCTCTTACATTGTTGCAATTCACGGACAGCATGCAAGCATTAAGCTTATTGATAAGAACAATCAGCTATCCTTAGTAGACAGCTTTGGCAGATTAAAAGACAAAGTTGAAGCTGTAAAACTATCCTTTGATAAATATAATAAGAACCGTCAGCATTTGCAGAAACTAGCAGACGAGCAGCTAGCTGGTGCTCAGACCTATAAGACCTTACGTTATGAATTAGACTTATTAAATAAGCTTGATCTGCACGAAGGCGACTATGAGCAGATAAGCTCAGATTATGATGCCTTGCAGCATCAGACACAGGCATCAGATGCTGTAGCTTTAGCTCAAGGTGTGCTTGAGAACGAAGAGCACAACATCATTGATATCATTTCTGCAAGAATTACCGATTTATCAAAAGTAGCTGTCTTTGCTAAAGACAGTATCGATCCTATTGTTGCAGATCTTTCAACTGCTTGTGAGCATTTGGATTTAGCTCGTGAAAAGTTAGATTCACTTACCTTAAAGTCTAATCCTGCTTTAGTTGAAGAGTTATCTGACAAACTCTCAAAATGCCACGAATTGGCTCGCCGTTTTGAGATAAAGCCAAACGAGCTTTATAAGATTAAAGACAAGTTAGAAAAAGATATAGAGCACTTTTTATCTTTAAAAGAGCAGATAGCATCATTAACTGCTAACGTTAAAAAGTTAAGAGATGCCTATGAGACAGAAGCTAGAGAGTTATCAGACTTAAGAGCAAAAGCTGCTACAAAGATGTCTCAGGATGTAACTTTAAAGATTAGAACATTAGCAATGCCAGATGGCGTGTTTGAGGTTAAAGTAACTCGTGATGAGACTATAAGACCTAGAGCTACAGGTCGCGACAATGCTGAATTTTTGTTCTCAGCAAACCTAGGAGAAGCACCAAAAGATTTAGGTGCTGTAGCCTCAGGTGGTGAGTTATCACGTCTTGCTTTAGCAATTGAGGTTTTAACCTCACGTAAAGGCTCGACACAGACATTGATCTTTGATGAGGTTGATACTGGTATCTCAGGTCGTACGGCTTCTGCTGTAGGTGAGTTGTTACACCTTTTAGGTAAGGATGTGCAGGTAATTACCGTAACTCATTTACCACAGGTTGCAGCTGCTGCTGATCATCAACTCTTAGTCTCAAAATCTCAGCAGGGGCAGAATGTAGTCTCAAATGTATCTGAGCTTGATAATGATGGTCGAGTCGAGGAAATCTCTCGTATGATGGGCGGTAACGTTGTAACAGAAGCTACTCGTCAAAGCGCTCAAGCGCTGTTAAATAAAGCCAGTCAAAAAGCTTAATACAGGTTGCTTACGTGAAAAACAATACCGTCTTTGTAAAAGGAAATCTTAAGGTTCATATCCGCTGGGCTAATGTGACCGATGCTAGCAATATCGCTCGCCTTGAACTTAATGCCTCTCATTATGAGAATCGCAGGGAACCTTTTACCTTTACCCATCCTCAATTTACTGCACTATGGGAGAACCGTCTTTCTGATGAAAATTATCGGACAGTGCTTGCTTGTGGTGCAAAAAATCTCTATGGCTTCTTAACTTTTAAAAATGAAATAGAGTCAGGTAAAATTCTCGCACTGTATATCGATCCGCTTTATATGCGACTTGGAATAGGTAAACTCTTACTTCAGACAGCAGAACAGATGGTTAGAATGAAGGGCGGATCATCAATCGAAGTTGATGTGGAAGTGCTCAATAAAGGGGCAATCAGCTTCTATACCTCGTTACAATTTGCAAAAGTAAGTGTAAAATTAGACCACTTAATTGTTATGCGAAAGGAGTTTTATAATGCTTAAGGTTGGTATTGTAGGTTTAGGCGGACGCATGGGGCACGCACTGTGGGACTGCTGTTTAGGTCTTGATGGCGCAAAGGTTGTATGCGGCATTGATAAGAGCACCGATACACTACCATCAGGCTGCAATGTTGAAGTTGTAGATGAGCCTTCAAAACTGTCAGCAGCTCCTGACATGTTCATCGATTTCTCTCGTCCAGAGTGCTCATTAAATATTCTTGAATATGCAAAGCAGCATAACTGCAAAGTTATCTTAGGTACCACAGGTTTCGATTACGAGCAGCGCGATAAGATTAAGGAATACTCAAAGCATATTCCTATCGTTTTTGCTGCTAACTTCTCTGTTGGTGTTAACGTTTTATTAAACCTTGTTAAAAAGACAGCTCAGATCATGGCTGATGCTGATATCGAAATTGTTGAAGCTCACCATCGTTACAAGGTAGACAGCCCATCAGGCACTGCTTTAGCAATTGGCGAGGCAGCTGCTGAAGGTCGTCACGTAAATCTAAAAGACGTTATGGTAGCAGGTCGTAACGGTATTACTGGCGAGCGTATCTACGGTTCTATCGGTTTCTCATCAATCCGTGGTGGTGATATCGTAGGTGAGCATACTGCTATGTTCTGCTCAGAAGGTGAGCGCGTTGAGTTAAGCCATATTGCAACCTCACGTCAGACCTTCGCTCGTGGAGCATTCAGAGCTGCTCTATGGCTTGAGAACAAGAAACCAGGTTTATATGATATGAATGAAGTTTTAGGTCTGAATAAGGCTTAAGCTTACCTTTATTCATACAAAAGCCAGAACCTAAAATCGTGGTTCTGGCTTTTTCACATCAATACTTACATCAAAGAACTACCTTACATCAATTATTTCAATTACATTAAAGCCGCTAAAATACCTCCATCTACAGGGATCTCTGTACCTGTTACAAAGTCAGACAGAGGGGAAGCTAAGAATAAAGCTACTTTTGCTACATCCTCAGGTTCACCAATTCTGCCCATAGGAGTTCTGCCTACTAACTTTTGAGTAAGCTCTTTGTTGTTTAAAATGCCTTTGGTCATATCTGTTTTAATGTAGCCAGGAGCAATCGCATTTGACTGAATATTGTATTTTGCCCACTCTACAGATTGAGTCTTGGTCAACATCTTAATTGCACCTTTTGAAGCACTATAAGCTGCCATACCAGGACTGGTTACATCAGCTAAGATAGATGCAAGATTTATGATTTTGCCAGCACCTTTTTCTTTCATCATCGGGAAGCATTTCTGGCTTAAATTAAAGGCAGCTGTAAGATTGGTATCTAGAACTTTATCCCAAAGCTCAATGTCTGTAGTCTCAATTGAATTTGAGTTAGCAGTGCCTGCTGCGTTAACTAGAATATCAATAGAAATGCCGTCAGCTTTAAAGCGCTTGAATACCTCTTCTACAGCAGTATTAGAAGTAATGTCACAAGGAACAGCAAATACTTCTTTACCTGTAGGATCTAACTCCTTTGCTGTGGTAGAGAGCTTGTCAGCACTCCTTGCCATGATATAGATCTTAGCTCCATTCTTATTTAGAATGCGGGCAATCTCTTTACCTATACCTTGACTTGCACCGGTAACCAGTGCGGTTTTGCCTTCAAGTAACATAAGAAGCTCCTTTTTTTATTTTTATCTTTTCTAAAGTTTAGGTCAGATTTTGTGTATTTAAAGTGAAGTTAAAAAAGTAATGCTAATTTTGTTAGCTGTAACAAAGTTTTGATTTAATGGAGATTTTTTATCGTTAAAATGCGCTAAATGAGGAAAGTTAGAGATTAGAGAAAAGTTAGTAGACATTTGTCTACTAACTTTGAGTGCTTTAAATTGCTGAAAACTTAGATAAAGAGCTCAGCTAAGGTTACACCTACAAGACAGGCACTAACAAGACCTATTAGACCTGGCAGCATGAAAGAATGGTTTAAATAGTATTTGCCAATCTTTGTTGTACCTGAGATATCAAAGTTTACAGTTGCAATATCTGAAGGGTAATTTGGAATAAAGAAGTAAGCATAGGTCGCAGGCATCAGACCAATTAAAATTGGACCTGGCAGACCAATTGCTGCTGCAACTGGTATTAAGATTTTAGCAGTTGCTGCCTGAGAGTTTACAACGATTGATACAGCTGCTAACGCAAAAGCAAAGGTCCAGGGACTTTCCCTTACCATATTACCATATTGGTAATGACAGCTTTAAACTCTGGCATTGCAGCTGTAAAGTAAGTATCAGCCATCCAGGCGATACCAAAGATAGCAATACAGGCTGTCATACCTGACTTGAAGACTACTGTATCAGCTACATGGTTAACAGGAGTCTTTGTACCAATCAGGATCACTGCGCCAAAGGCTAACATAAGCATCTGAATTACCATGCTCATGGATACTGCAGTATCACCAACCATTCTAACTTGAGGAAATACAGCAGTTAAAACGATAAGCAAGAGCACAGTAAAGAACATCAACACTGCAACCATTGACTTTGTTGGGATCACTTCATTTAAAGTGGTATTAAAAGACTTTTCAACCTCAGCTTTAAATTCAGGATCATTTCTCCTTTCTATAAAGTCAGGATCTTTTTTAAGATCTTTACCTCTAAAGTTAGATTATAAAGAAAGTAACAGTACACCTACTAATGTAGCAGGAATGTTGACCATTAGGATCTTAAATAGTGTCAGATCTTCAAGGCCAGGAATTTGTAAAACATCTTTACCAAGATAACAGGCAACTACAGCTGAAATAGGGGAGGACTACAAGTCCCATTTGAGAGACAACAGAGGCTGCAACCATTGGTCTTTCAGGACGTATTTTATTTTTTAGTGCAATATCTCCAATGATTGGCATGATGGTGTATACAGCATGACCTGTACCTAACATTAGAGTAAGACTGTAGGTTACCAATGGTCCAAAGAAAGTGATCTTTTTATGATCTTTACGCAGCACGCTCAGCGTACTGCAGCATACACTTAAGTCCTCCTGAGGCTGCTAAGATTGAAGCACAGCTTACAACTGCAATGATGATAAGCATTACATTAATAGGAGGTGAGGCAGGTGGCATTCTTAAAATAAAGACTTCAATACACAAGCCTACACCAGAGACTACACCCAGTCCCATACCACCATGCTGCCTATATATAAGGTAGCAATTAAGAATATAAATTCCGCTATGAGCATTTAATCAATTCCTCATATTTTCAATTTTTCACAAAATGACGTGAAATTATATATAAATCTACAAAAAATGGCAAAAAATAGAGCAAAAACTCTCAAAAATTGGGTAAATTCAGTATTTTAATGTTAAGTGTAGTGAATTTAAAATTCGAAAACTAAATGTTGTGATTCAATCCATTGTGAAACCAACATGTATCATAAATCAATGTCTAATTACTCTTACAAAACAGTCCAAATAGAACTTTCCGTATTCTGGAGATCTGTCATACAGATCTCATTTTTTAAAATTCATCTAGTCATGTTGTCTAATTTAACAAAAAGAATATTGCTATTTTTTTTTTACGCTTATTCTTAAAACAGAGATAAGAAATATATGTGTCTCTAAATTTGATTTGAAATATAGGTAGTTATATAAACAAAAAAGGAAACACAAAAAGTTTAATTGTAGGAGTATTTATGAGTGAAAAAATTTGTGTTGATGATCTTTCTTCATTAGGACCAAAACTTATATCAGAGCATCGCAGCTTTGTTATTTGTGGTGCACAAGATACTAGTAACGTAGCAAGCAAGGTTGAGTCTATGGTTGAAAAAGCAGGCTATAAATGCCGTGTCTACACCGCAAATAGAACAGCAGTGGCTGGTGGTGCATCCTTGCTAACAGGTTTTGGACTTGCAGCCTTGGCAGGAATTGCATTTCATAATCTTGTGACTTGGGATCCTGACTATGAAATCTGTAAACATCCGGTTGATGACACTGTAGAAGTTAATTGGAAACACTGATCTGATTGTCATTTGGTATTTTATCTATGACGGATCTATAAAAGTTTTGTAAACAATTTGCATTAGAAAATACTATTAGATTTGATTGTTAAAAAAGGATAAAATTATGCCTTTACCTTTCATATTAGGTGCTGCTGCACTTGGAGCTTTAGGTTTATATGGAGCAGGAAAGACTGTTGGCGCTATTAGCGACAATATGGATGCTAGCGATAAAAATGAAACGGCAAATGATATTATCACTAGTGCAACTAAGACTGCTGAAAATTCAAGAGAAAATTGTAAACAGCATCTTGAAACTTTGGGAAAAGAAAAAATAACTTTACTAACAGAAGCCGTAGCTCCTTTTGTTAAAGAGTTTCGAAAAATAAAAAAGGTCAATTTTGCTGAAGCTCCAGGTATTGAAGAACTTTCAAACATTGTTATTGATGAAAATTACCTTAATAAATTGGAAAAGATGTCTGATTTAGCTGATACAGTAGCATCAGGCTCAGTATCAGCAGCAACTGCAGGTGCCGTTTCAGCTTTTGGCGCATATTCTGCGGTTGGTTTAATTGGTTCTGCCTCAACCGGTACTGCAATTTCTTCTTTGGGAGGAGCCGCAGCAACTAATGCAACTTTAGCATGGTTAGGAGGAGGATCATTATCTGCTGGTGGATTCGGAGTTGCTGGTGGTGCTGCAATATTAGGAGGTATTGTAGCAGCTCCTGCTTTGGCCATATTCGGCGCAATTTTAGGTTCAAAGGCCAGTGAGAATTTAGAAAATGCTAGAGCAAATCTTGCAAAGGCAAAAGAATACAGATCTCAGATGAAAGCCGTTTGCGCAAGTTGTGATAACATCAGCAAAGTTTCAGATGTGTTCTTCAAGAGCATGTCAGGACTGTACCATCCATTTTATCGAGCAACAGAAAAAATCAAGGTTTACATGCAAAACTTTGGTTATATCTATACTTGCTATCCAGTAAATGTTCAAAGAGATATAGCTGAAAGTGTTTCTTTATTAAAACTTGCAGCAAGTTTGTTGAATACAGCAATTTTGGATCAAGCAGGTGTTCTAACAAAAGAATCGATCCATTTAGCAGAAAAAATTGCAAGTAATTCAGATAAAGCATAGTGCTTCAACGTAATCGTCTCTAGCAGGCAGTACGTTTAATCTTGCTTATAAAGTTGTTTAGATTTGTGAACTTTTATAAGTAATGCTTGAGTACTGTATCTGAATTCTGTCTCATATTGTACAAATGTAATTTAGGGAAATTGTGGCGTACTTCCAAATTTCCCTTTGTTTTATGGAAAGTAAGATATGTCAGACAAAGATAGTAATTTTGACAATTTAAAGAAAGCAGCGATATCAGGCTCTGCCTATGATAATGTTCAAAGATATGGTTCTGCAGTAAAAGAGCATATAAAAGCGTATACAGGCATTGACAATGAGAACCTGAATGATTCTCTAAAAAAAGGCTTGAAAGATATGTCCAAATATAAAGTAAATGCTGAATACGTAGAGAGTAATCTAAAACAGCAAGCAGGCTTTGCTGCTGAAGTAAAGTATCAAGCAAGACAAAATGCTGAACATATTATCAAAGGGGATAAGGTTAGAGTCCAAAATACTGACTTGAAATATAGTGGTAAATACAACGAACTATATGATCATGTAGTTAAAAACGGGAATATAGTTGTTGATGCTCAGCAAATGAAATTTGTAGGAAACAATGCTAATGAATGCATTGATAAATTGTTGAGCAAAGACTTCGACAAATATTACCAAGCCGATGCAACTTTTACCATTCCAAGTGACTACTTTCAGAAAGACAAAAATGGTGTTTCTGAATATATGAAAGTCCTTAATGATAAAGAAAATGAATGTTTGAAACAGTTAAGGTCTGGACGGCTAGATGATCCTGCTAAAGCTCAAGATAAGGCAAAAGTTGAATATAAGCTAGAGAAAATTAAAGCGCTTAAGAAAGGAAAAATCAAAAATTCAGAAATTTCCAAGCAGGAAGCTATGGAAGCAAGAGTTAATCCAGAGATGTCTACTTTAAAGGATATTGGATTGGTATCTCACAGAGCTGGTTTTGAGCAGGCAAAATTAGGAGCTGTTGTTGGAGGAACCTTATCATTAGTCGCAAATGCTGTAAGTCTATGTCAACGTAAAAAGGATTTCAAAGAAGCAGCAAAGGATCTGGCCATTGATACTGGTGAATCTTTTGCAATTGGCTATGGCACAGGATTTGCCGGAGCTGCACTTAAAGGAGCTATGCAAAATTCAAGTTCCGAAATATTAAGAACATTATCCAAAACAAATTTACCCGCAACAGTAGTCACAACGGCTTTAACAACAGGTAAGATTTTGTTCAAGTACTTAACGGACAGCGAAGTATCTGGCGTGCAGTGCCTAGAGCAATTAGGTGAAGCAGGAACATCGATGGCAAGTTCAGCTATGATGGCAACAGTAGGACAATTGTGTATTCCTATTCCTGTAGTTGGAGCCATGGTTGGTTCAATGGTTGGCTATGTTTTATCTTCAACCTGCTACAATGTCCTGTTAAGTTCACTAAAAAGCGCGCAGCTTGCTAAAGAGAATAGAGTGAAGATTGAAGCAGCTTGTGAAGCTCATAGAAGAAATATTCAGATATTTATCGATGAACTTAATAAGAATTACGCAGTATACATTCAATATGTTGAAGACACTCTTTCTAAAGGATTTAATCAAATGAAAGAGGCTTCAAGGACTCATGATACAGATAAGTTCATTCAAGGAAGTAACATCATTGTCAAAGGCTTAGGTCGTAAAGTTCAATTTACTGACAAAAAGTCATTTGATAAGTTCATGGAATCTGATGAAGCCCTAGAATTGTAATATGAGTTTTAATTGCGATAAGTGTGGTCTGTGTTGTAGATCCTTGAAGAAATTTGGTGAGCTTTATGCTGATCTTGATGATGGAAGTGGTGTTTGCAAGTTTTTAGATAAGACTAGTAATTTGTGTACAATTTACGATATGAGACCTTTAAAGTGTAGGGTAGAGGATGCTTACAAAGCTTACTTTTCAAAGATTCCTTATAAGGTATACATTGATCTTACCTACCAAATGTGCGAAAACATGAAAAAACAACATGAATCTAACTGATCTTGTTCTTGAACGAAGTAATAAAAAAGCCCCTAAAAGCTATTAACCTTAGGGGCATTTTTGAACTTAATTATTTAGTGGAGTAAATCTATTAGATTACACCCTGAGCAATCATTGCATCAGCTACCTTACGGAAGCCAGCGATGTTAGCACCTAATACTAGGTTGCCTTCAACACCGAATTCACGAGCGGTATCAGCAACGTTCTTGTACAGGTTGGTCATAATGGTGTGTAACTTCTGATCAACTTCCTCGAAGGTCCAAGCAGTCATACCAGCGTTCTGCTCCATCTCTAACTGAGAAGTTGCAACACCACCAGCGTTAGCAGCCTTTGCAGGACCGTAAGCAATCTTAGCCTTTAAGAACTGATCGATAGCACCTAAGGTTGAAGGCATGTTAGCACCTTCTGCTACAACCTTACAGCCGTTAGCTAATAGGGTCTTAGCATCTTCCTCATTTAACTCGTTCTGAGTTGCGCAAGGGAATGCACAGTCTACGTTGTAAGTCCAAACCTGGTGTTTGCCTGCTGGGTACTTATCAACTGGAGTGTACTGAGCTGTTGGAACTAACTCTGCATAACGGGTTAGACGTGCACGCTCAACTTCCTTAACCTGCTTTAATACGTCTACCTTGATGCCATTTGGATCATAGATAGTACCGTTAGAATCTGATACGGTAACAGGAGTTGCACCTAACTGGATTAACTTCTCGCAGCAGTAGATAGCTACGTTACCTGAACCTGATACAGCGCACTTCTTGCCCTTTAATGAATCGCCACGATCCTTTAACATAGCATCAGTGAAGTAAACGGTACCGTAACCTGTAGCCTCAGTACGTGCTAAAGAACCACCGTAGGTTAAACCTTTACCAGTTAAAACACCCTCATAACGAGTGGTTAAACGCTTGTAAGCGCCGTACATGTAACCGATCTCACGACCACCAGTACCGATATCACCAGCTGGAACGTCGATAGTAGCACCAATGTAACGGTGTAACTGGATCATGAAAGCCTGGCAGAAACGCATGATTTCAGTCTCTGACTTGCCCTTAGGATCGAAATCAGAACCACCCTTTGCACCACCGATAGGGGTACCAGTTAATGAGTTCTTTAAGATCTGCTCTAAACCTAAGAACTTTAATACGCCTTCATTTACTGTTGGGTGTAAACGGATACCACCCTTGTAAGGACCAATTGCTGAATTGAACTGTACACGGTAGCCCTTGTTAACCTGAACTTCGCCCTTATCGTCAACCCACTCAATACGGAAAGAAATAGTTCTCTCAGGCTCAGTCATACGCTCTAAGATCTTGTACTTCTCATACTTAGGCTCTTTATCTACTACAGGCTGTAATGTGTTTAAGATTTCCTCAGCTGCCTGTAAGAATTCTGGCTGGTATGGATACTTAGCTTTTAAAGAGTCTAATACTCTCTGTGTGTATGACATTTAATGTCTCCTGTTTACCTGTTGATAAAATCGTTTTACCGGTCTTAGGACCGATA
>JBNMJE010000021.1:0-23336 GCA_050873645.1 Succinivibrio sp.
ATTAAAGGAGCTCAGACCTACCTAACGATCACATCCTACCTCAGCACAGCTAGGAAACAAGGTATAGATGCTTTTGAAGCTCTAACCTCTGCTTTTAATGGTAAGGCTGAGATCGTTTTAGGGTAGGTTCTGAGTAGTTACCATTAAAGTACTTTTATAAAGACAGATAAGCGCTCTAGTTCGTAAATTCAGGCTAAGTTGCATATAATAGTGACAGATAACAAAAGGTCCACTTATGCATATTCAAAAAATAACTACTACTTTTGACAAATATAACTTTGACAAAAACGACTTATCCAAAAATAGTTTCGCTAGAAGCAACTACGCTAAAAAACGAGTTTTAAATTCTCTTGCTATCACATCAGCAATCTTATTAGGTTCTGTGGTACTAACAGCTTGCTTTAAAACAGAGACAGAAAAGGCTGAATTAAAATGTCAGTCAGGTGATGCTGTATCTTGTGTAAATGCAGCTAAAGCTTATGCCTCAGGAAAAGACAGTAAAGGTGGCAGCGTAGAAAAGAGCTCTGATAAGTCAAAACAGTTATTCTTAAAAGCATGTGACCTTGGCAATGGAGAGATCTGCTCTTCAATTGCTTCAGAATTTGTAATTCCCAATACAGCTCAAACAGACTTTGTTGCAGCTGAAGAGTTCTATAAAAAAGCTTGCAACTTCGGTTACGTTCAGGCTTGTGGCAATTTAGGTTTAATTGAGATTAAGTCACCAAATTTAAGACACAGCTATGCTCTAGCTAAAGCTGCTTTTGAAAAAGGCTGTAAGGGTGATGATGGAAAGTCCTGCACTTATTTAGGTGTCATGTATGAAAAAGGCGACACTGTAAAGCAGAGTATTAAAAAGGCTTTAGAGCTTTACTCTAAGGGCTGTGAATTAAAATACGGTCAGGGTTGTACCAATATCGGTACAGTTTACTATGCAGGTATAGGTGTAGATGTATCTTACTTAAAAGCTGCTGAGCACTTTAGAAAAGCCTGTCTTTTGGATAACGGACAAGGCTGTACCAGTCTTGGCAATATGTATGCTAATGGCAATGGTCTGCCTCGAGACATTAAATTAGGCCATGACATGTTTGATAAGGCCTGCTCTTTAAATGATGCTAGAGGTTGCGCTAATCTTGGTTTAATGTACCAGAAGGGTATCAGTGTAAAAACAGATGCTAAAAAGGCTGTAAAACTATTAACCAAGAGCTGTTCGATGAATGATCCTCAAGGTTGTCTGTATCTAGGCTATGCCTATGAACGAGGCTTTGGTGTCAATAAAGATTTAAAGAAAGCTTTTAAGTCTTATGAACTAAGTTGCGCAGGGGACAATGGTAACGCCTGTTCAAGTCTTGGCATTATGTACATTAACGGAGTGGTCGTAAAAGAAGATTTTAAAGCTGCCCATGATTTTTTTGATAAGAGCTGTTCTTTAGGTTCAGTTGAAGGCTGTACCAATTTAGGTACTGTCTATCAGAACGGAGAAGGTGTAGAGCGCGATTACTCTAAAGCTTTTAAACTCTTTAATACTAGCTGCTCTCTACATGACTCACTTGCCTGCGCTAATCTTGGAATCATGTATACCTTTGGACAGGGTATCAGTCCAAATCTTAAAAAAGCAAGGGAGTACTTTGATGTCTCATGCAAGGGTAAAAATGCCTTAGGCTGTAACCTCTTAGGCTATATCTACAAAGACAGTATGGGCGTCAAACAGGATTTAAATCTTGCAAAAAAATACTTCGAGTTAGCCTGTCAATTAGGCAATAATGACGGCTGTAAAAACACAGATGAACTTAATAAAAATTCTAAATAATTAAGAAAACGGTTACATCGTTTCTTTATCTAAAATCTCTTCCGTAAAACGCATGATCTATTGAACATCTGATGCCCAAATTATGCATCAGATGATCTCCTGCCACAAGATTTTGCACAACTCAATTTTCTTATTATTTAGACAAAAAATCTAAAATACTAGAAAAATAAGTGCTAAAAATTCTACTTTTTTAATAAAAGTATTACACAATATTAACCTAACCTAGCCAAGAGTTAGTGTATATGTTATTCACTTTGTAGCATACTGTGTGATAACTCTAAAAAGTGTCTTAATATAGAAAAATCAATAAGATAAAATTTGAACTTCATCAACTTTAACGTTTCGACTGTGCAATTTGCGTAATCGTTTTCGATTATAAAAAATTTCTAAATTTGTAAATAAAAAATTCTACAAATTTTCTAAAAGCTCAAAAATAAATCTTGTAAAACAATAAGTTATTTAAAAATATGATGTGTTTCCCATTTTTTAGCAAGGAAAAATTTATTTTCGTGATTTTTTGAAAGTAAAGCTCTACTATAATTTATGTGCACGTGCACAAATATATAATCAAACATGAGGTTTACTATGAAAATTAAAACAACTTTGACCACACTATGTTGCGCAGTTTTAGCATGTACCGCTTTTTCAGCAGCTAATGCAGCTACTATCGGTGTTTCAATGCCTACCCAGTCATTACAGCGTTGGAACCAGGATGGTCACAACTTAAAAGCTCAGTTAGAAGCAGCAGGTCATAAGGTTGAACTTTTATACGCAGGCGATAACGACATTCCTACCCAGGTAAGCCAGATTGAGAACATGATTTCTGGTGACGTAGATGTTCTAGTTGTTGCTCCTATTGATGGTGGTGCATTAACCACTGCATTACAGGGTGCTATCGATAAGGCAATTCCTGTTGTTTCATACGATCGTCTGATCATGAACTCAAAGGCAATTTCATACTATGCAACCTTTGATAACTACAAAGTAGGTCAGATTCAGGGTAACTTTATTGTTGATCAGTTAAAGTTAAAGGATGATGCAACAACACCTAAGAATATCGAGTTATTCACAGGTTCTATCGATGATAACAACGTAAACTTCTTCTTCGGTGGTGCAATGGATATCTTACAGCCTTACTTAGATAGCGGTAAGTTAGTATGTAAGTCAGGCCAGACCAAGAAAGAGCAGGTTGCTACTCTAAACTGGTCAACTGAGGAAGCCCAAAAGCGTATGGAGAACTTAATTTCATCAGTAGGCTATGGTCCAGACGGTGTTAAGTTAGACGTTGTTCTATCTTCAAACGACTCTGTTGCAAACGGTGTAACCAATGCTTTAACCGCATCAGGCTACAACGCTGACAATTTCCCTCTCTTAACTGGTCAGGATTGCGATAAGCCATCAGTTAAGAACATCAAGCGCGGTTTACAGACCATGTCAGTATTCAAGGACACCCGTGTTCTAGCTGACCAGGTTGTAAAGATGGTTAATGCTATCGTTGAGAACAAGGAAGTTCCAGTTAACGATACTAAGACCTATAACAACGGTACAGGCGTAATTCCTTCATACCTGTGCTCACCAATCGTTGTAACCAAAGACAACTTAAAGGAAGTTTTAATCGATTCAGGTTACTACACAGAAAAGGAAGTTAAATAATTAGAAAAAGCTAATTTTTAAACCTTGATACAGGCCGGTAACCCCGGCCTGTTTTGGAGAAGAGAACAAGTATGACCGAGCAAAAAATATTGCTTAAGATGAAGAACATCACCAAGCGTTTTGGCAAGGTAACCGCCTTGAAAGACGTTAACTTGGAGGTGAAAGAGGGCGAGGTTCATGCACTAGTTGGTGAAAACGGTGCAGGTAAATCAACCCTTATGAACGTCTTGAGCGGCGTATATCCTTACGGCTCTTATGAAGGCGACATCATCTTTGATGACGAAACATGCAAATTTACCCAAATTCATGACTCTGAAGACAAAGGTATTGTTATTATTCACCAGGAATTGGCATTAGTACCTTATCTGTCAATTGCTGAGAATATGTTCCTAGGCAACGAAAGAACAGCAGCTTACTCAAACGGTGTTGTTGATTGGCCTAGAACTTACCAAAGAGCAAAAGAGCTGATGGATCTTGTAGGCTTAGAAGAAGATCCTCATACCTTAATTAAAGATATCGGTGTTGGTAAGCAGCAGCTAGTTGAAATTGCAAAGGCAATTTCTAAAAACTGCCGTCTGTTAATTTTGGATGAGCCAACTGCATCATTAAATGAATCTGATTCCCAGAAACTCTTAGAGCTGATCGATAGATTCAGATCTGAGGGCATGACATCAATCATCATTTCACACAAATTAAACGAGATTTCATACATCGCTAACTCCATTACTGTAGTTCGTGATGGTTCAACCATTGAAACCTTAGATAATAACGATCACAACGTATCTGAAGACAGAATTATTGCCGGAATGGTAGGTCGTGCTCTAACTGATCGTTTCCCTAAGAGAAAACCTGAACATAAGATTTCAGATGAGGTCTTATTAGAGGTTAACAACTGGAACGTATCACATCCATTAAACCCAGATCGTAAAGTTAACGACAATGTTTCTATCAAGATCCACCGTGGTGAGGTAGTAGGCTTTGCTGGCTTAATGGGTGCAGGTCGTACCGAATTTGCAAAGAGCTTGTTTGGTCACTCATACGGCACCAAGATCCATGGTGAAGTAAAGATCAACGGTAAAGTAGTTCACTTAAACAATGTTCGTCAGGCTATTGAAGCAGGTCTTGCTTACGTAACTGAGGACAGAAAAGGTGATGGTCTAGTTTTAGAGAATCCTATTTCAACTAACATGACCTTAGCTAACTTAGAGGCTGTATCAGACCACATGGTTATTGATAAAGACTTAGAGCTTGCTAAAGCTAAAGAGTTAAAACAGGACTTGAACGTCAAGTGTGCATCTGTATTGCAGAACGTAGGTAACCTTTCTGGTGGTAACCAGCAGAAGGTTCTACTTGCAAAGTGGATGTTCGCAGAGCCTGATGTGCTAATTCTTGATGAACCTACACGTGGTATCGACGTAGGTGCTAAGTACGAAATTTACTGTCTTATCAACAAGCTCGTGGAAGCAGGTAAAGCAGTGCTGATGATTTCTTCAGAATTACCAGAAGTTTTAGGTATGTCTGACAGAATCTACGTGATGAATGAAGGCAAGATCGTAGGCGAGATGCCACGTTCTGAAGCATCACAGGAAAGCATTATGTCTGCAATTTTACGTACTTCCGGTAAGAAAAAATCAGTGGAGCAATAAGTTATGTATATCTTAAACATGTTAAAGCGCAACACTCTGTTAATTGCGTTAATTTTAGTCATGATCCTGTTCGAGATTGCAATTCAGTCAACAGGTCACGGATCATTATTTTCACCTTCAAACTTTACTAACATCATTTACCAGAACAGCTATGTGATCATCCTTGCTGTTGGTATGCTGTTCTTAATCATCGGCTGCGGTAACATCGATTTGTCTGTAGGTTCTATCGTAGCTTTAGTTGGCGCAGTAGCTGGTGTGCTCATGGTTAACAACGAGTGCAACATCTACATGTCAATGGCTCTTTGCTTACTGTTAGGTATCGTAATCGGTGCATGGCATGGTTTCTGGATTGCTTACATCCGCATCCCATCATTCATCGTAACCTTAGCAGGTATGTTACTGTTCCGTGGTTTAGCACTGATTGTGTTAGATGGTATTACCATTAACCCATTCCCAGCTGACTACTTAACTATGTTCACCTCATACTTCCCATCATTTGACGCTGGATACTTCCAGGAGCAGTTAGCTTCAGGTTTATCACGCGCTGAAGTAAGAGCTGGCATGAGCGCAGTTGTATTCTCAAAGACCATGACAGTAACTGCAATCATCGTAATTGCTTACTTAGTAGGTATCATCTACAGCCGTGTTTCAAAGATTAAGAAAGGTTATGAAGTTGAGCCTTTATATGCATTC
The DNA here is from genome assembly GCA_050873645.1 of Succinivibrio sp. Taxonomy (GTDB): domain Bacteria; phylum Pseudomonadota; class Gammaproteobacteria; order Enterobacterales; family Succinivibrionaceae; genus Succinivibrio. The sequence continues at coordinate 5,800 of JBNMJE010000021.1, forward strand.
TTATTCCAGCACGTATTAGCACTTGCAGCTATCATCGCTTCATGTGTTCTATTAGGTGAGAACAAAGGTATTCCAGTTATCTTAATCCTAATTGCTGTTGTAGTTATCGTTTACGCATTCATCGCTAACAAGACTGTTGTAGGTCGTAGAATCTACGCTTTAGGTGGTAACGAGAAGGCTGCTAAGTTATCAGGTGTTAACACCAGCCGCTTATTATTCCTCTCATATGTAAACATGGGCTTATTAGCAGCTGTTGCAGCTTTAGTTTGCGTAGCACGTTTCAACTCAGCTTCTCCTATGGCTGGTACCGGTTATGAGTTAGACGCAATCGGCGCTTGCTTCATCGGTGGTGCTTCAGCATACGGTGGTGTTGGTACCGTAGGTGGTGCTGTTATCGGTGCTATCTTCATGGGTGTTCTAAACAACGGTATGTCAATCTTAGGTATTGACGCTAACTGGCAGAAGGCTGTTAAAGGTTTAGTTCTGTTAGCTGCTGTTGTAACCGACGTTATGTCAAAGAAGAGAGTAACTAACTAATAGTTAAAAAGAGCAGGGGCGAGAGCCCCTGTTTTTGTATCAAGGGTATATACGTATGTACGAGTAATAAATTCAAATGAATGAAAGCTCGTAATTTAGATAAAAACAAAATTTGGGGAATATCATGCGTTATTTATTAGGTGTTGATTTAGGTACTTCAGGAACTAAGACAGTTTTATTTGATGAAACCGGTAAAGTAATTGCGTCAAAGACTGTTGAATATCCTTTATTACAACCAAAGAACGGTTGGGCAGAACAGGATCCAAAGTTCTGGTACGATGCAACCATTGAGTCTGTAAAAGCAGTTCTTTTACAGAGCAAGGTAAACAGTGACGATGTAGTAGCACTGTCAATTGCAGGTCAGATGCACGGCTTAGTAATGCTTGATAAGGACGGCAATGTCCTGCGCAACGCTATTTTATGGTGTGATGCTAGAACCCAGAAACAATGTGATGAAATCACTTCATTAGTAGGTAAGCAGCGTTTAATTGAGATTAATGCAAACCCTGCATTAACCGGTTTTACCGCTCCAAAGATTTTATGGGTTCGTGAAAACGAGCCTGAGTTGTACAAAAAGTGTACAACCATCCTGTTGCCAAAAGATTACGTTCGTTACATGTTAACCGGCGTTAAGGCAATGGAAATTTCAGATGCATCTGGTACTAACTTATTAGATATCACCAATCGTGTGTGGTCAGATGAGATCTTAGAAAAATTAAATATTGATAAGAATTTAATGCCTCCAATTATTGAGTCAAGTGCAGTAGCAGGTCATATCACTAAAGAGATAGCTGCTCTTACAGGCTTAAAGGAAGGCACAATCGTAGCAGGTGGTGCAGGTGACAATGCAGCTGCAGCTCTTGGTACCGGTGTATGTAAAGAAGGTGATGCTTTTGTAACTTTAGGTACTTCAGGCGTTATCTTTGCTCACACCAACAAACCATCAATCGATCCTCTAGGTCGTGTTCACACCTTCTGTGCTGCTGTTAAGAATTCATGGACCGCTATGTCATGCACACTAGCAGCTGGTCTTTCATTACGCTGGATGCGTGATGAGTTATATACCTTAGAAAAAGACATCGAAGCTAAGAAAGGTAATGATGTTTACAATTTAATGACCGCTAATGCTGATACTATTCCTGTAGGTTCAGACGGTCTTATCTATTTACCTTATCTAATGGGTGAAAGATCACCTGTATTAGATCCTAATGCTAGAGGCGTATTCTTTGGTCTTACTGCTCGTCACACCAAGTCACATATGACAAGAGCAGTTCTAGAAGGTATCACTTTATCTCAAAGACATAATCTTGAAGTGTTACATGAGATGGATATTGAGCCTAAGACCTTAACAGCTTGTGGCGGTGGTGCTCAGTCTCCATTCTGGCGTCAGTTATTAGCTGATGTTCTAAAGTGCAGCATTGTAACTACAACTTCTAAAGAAGGTCCTGCTTTAGGCGCAGCAATTCTAGCAGGTGTTGCAGCTGGTATCTTCTCATCTGTAGAAGAGGGCTGTGAGAAACTAGTAAAGAGATCAGACAAGCGTTCTGATACAAACAGCGATGCAGCTGCTAAGTATGATGAGATTTACAAGCTCTACTCATTCTTATATCCAACCATGCGTCCTGCTTTTGCAAAATTAGACACCTTAAGACAGAAACTAGACGGTGACAAGGTTGCAAAATACAAAGATGTAACTGATATTGAGTTTGAGCGCTACGGTAAGGTTATTACTGATATCCCAACAGATAAGATCGTATCCTTACTTGAGAAGACTCCATTAACCGATGGTACTGATTACAAGCCATCAGTTGAAGTTCTAGAAGAGCCTTCATTAGTTAAGATCTTACAGGATCAGGTATTTGGTGGCTTAAAGATTCAGGTAGGTTACTGCAATGGTCACAACAAGGCATTAAATGCTTTAGAGTACCACCGCAATGCTGAGCTGAATGTAGCAGCAAACGATGCTGTGCTTATGGTAGCTCCAATGACAGCTGTACATGATGGTATTATCGATACCAATGATGTAGAGTTATTTAGAGTTAAGAAAGGTCAGGCTGTACTCTTCTATGAAACCACCTTACATTATGCTCCATGTGTAGCAGACGGTGAGGATCACTTCAAGATGTGTGTAGTTCTACCTAAAGACACTAATACTGACAGACCTGCAGGTGTAACTCATGAAGGTGAGTCAGGTTGCCTAACCCACAATAACAAGTGGTTGTATGCACACAAAGACTCAAATGAGGGTAAATCTGGAGTAACTACAGGTCGCCTCATTGGTGAAAATATTGTATTAAAGTAAACTTTAATACGTAATAATAAATTATGGCGCCACTATGGCGCCATAGTAAAAGCCCCAAAGGGCATAACAAAGATGATTAGCAAAGGATTATCGCGATGACAGTAACAGTAAAGACTTTAGCAAAAGCAGCTGGTGTATCTCGCGGAACAGTTGACAGAGTTCTTCATAACCGCGGATCTGTTAAAAAAGAATTAGCCTTAAAAATTAAAACGTTAGCAAAAGAATTAGGCTATGTTCCAAACAGAGCTGGTCGGGCTCTATCGGGTATCAGAGAGCACTATAAGATTGGCATCATGTTACCTAGTATCGGTAATGCCTTTTTCGATGGTGTAATTGAAGGTATTGAAAAAGCCTGTCTTGAATATGAAGAGTTAGGCGTAGAAGTAATCTTAGATAAAATCCAAGGTTACGATGAGGCTACTCATTTAAAAGCAATTGACGAGTTAAAGAAAAAAGGTTGCTCTGCTTTATGTTTAGCAACTATTGATACTCCTTCAGTTGCTGAAAAAATTAAGGAATGCGAGTTACTGGGTATCAAGATCATCTTAGTAAACTCTGACGTTTCTAATTCAAACAGAATTTGTTATGTAGGTTCAGACTACATTAAAGCAGGTAAGACCTGCGCAGGTTTATTATCTTTAATCTCCAAGTTTGATAAGCTCAATATTCTGGTTGTTACTGGTTCAACCTTGATGAAAGGTCACAGACAGAGAATTGAAGGCTTTGAGACTGAGTTAAAGAACCTTAATGTTAATTTTGAAATCTGTGCTCAGATTGAATCAAATGATTCAGATATTAAAGCTCAGATTGAAACTACTAAATACCTAACTGCACACAAAGACATTAACTGTGTTTATGTAACTGGTGCAGGTGTTCAAGGTGTAGGTGCAGCTATCATTGCAACCGGTCGTGATGACATCATTGGTATTGCTTTTGATGATATCTATACCACTGTTGAAATGGTAAGAGCAGGTATCTTTAAGTTTGTAATCTGTCAGCAACCAGACAGACAGGGTTACCATGCTGTAAAGCGTGCTTACCAGGTTTTATCAGGTACTGTAAATGAGCAGGCAATGACAGATTTCTTTACAGATACCATTATTAAGATTGCATCTAACATCGGTAAGTAAGCAGATGCAGTTTTAATTAAAACACTGTAAATTTTATTTTCGATGCAAAGTCCGCTCAATTTTAAAGGCAGCCTTTTTAGGTTGCCTCCTTTTTATGCGGCTTTATGTGACCTTATCTTAAGTTTATCCTCTAATTTATCCACTAAAACCAAAACAATCTTTCCTGTTTGAATATTGCTTGAATTCTCAATTTTAGATAAATCTTGTGAAAAATATAAATAAAGCACAAAGATTTTATCTTTATATGTTAAAATTAGACGGCTTTCAACTGAGTTTGTGATCGGTCTGAGAGTTTTTTGTTTAATTATCACAAAGGAGCAAAATTTTATGTTAACAGTAGCTGACAAAGCAAAAATCGTAGCTGAGTTTGGTCGTAACCCACAGGACACTGGTTATCCAGAGGTTCAGATTGCATTATTATCTGCAAGAATCGCTGACCTTCAGCCTCACTTTGAGGCCCACAAGAAGGACCACCACAGCCGCCGTGGTTTATTACGCTTAGTTGCTCAGCGTCGTAAGTTGCTCGACTACTTAAAGGCTTCTGATCTTGCTCGTTACAGCGCAATCGTTGAGAAGTTAAAGCTCCGTCGCTAATTTTAGCGTCTGGCTAGGGCGGCATAATTGCCGCCCAATTTATATAAGTCCCACGAAAAGAGGCAAACATAGTGGGAAGTTTCGGAGATAAGTTGATGAATTTAAAACCAATAGTACGCACCTTTAAATATGGTCGTCACACAGTTACATTAGAAACAGGTGCAATTGGTCGTCAGGCAGATTCAGCCGTAATGGCATCTATGGACGATACAACCGTTTTAGCAACAGTTGTATGCAACCGCAATGAAGAGGTTGAAGGCCGTGATTTCTTCCCTCTGACCGTAAACTATCAAGAACGTTCTTATGCAGCAGGCAAAATTCCTGTAAGTTTCTTCCGTCGTGAGGGCAGAGCAACAGAAGGTGAGACTCTGATTTCACGTCTTATTGACCGTCCATTACGTCCATTATTCCCAGACGGTTTCGTAAATGAGGTTCAGGTTGTTGTAACAGTAATGTCAGCAAATCCTGAGATCCCAACCGATATCATTTCTATCATTGCAGCATCTGCTGCATTAGCATCTTCAGGTTTACCATGGAATGGTCCTCTAGGTGCAGCTCGTGTAGGTTACATTGATGGTCAGTATGTACTAAACCCATTAACCTCAGAGTCAAAAGTTTCAGATCTTGATTTAGTTGTTGCAGGTTCTGAAAAAGCAGTTGTTATGGTTGAGTCAGAAGCTAACTGCTTACCTGAGTCTGTAATGTTAGGTGCTGTTATGTTCGGTCACGAGCAGCAGCAGACTGTAATCAAGGAAATCGAAGAGTTCGCAAAGCAAGTTAACCGTCCTGTATGGGATTGGGTAAAGCCAGCTGAGGATACAGCTTTAATCGAGGCTGTTAAGGCTGATGCTGAAGCTGCTGTTGGTGATGCTTTCAGAATCGTTGATAAGTTAGAGCGTCAGAACAAGTTAGCAGAGATCCAGAAAGCTACTGCTGAGAAGATTAAGGCTTCTAAAGAAGAGTGGGCTGAGAAGGACAACGAGATTGCTAAGATCTTTTTCGAGTTAGAACGTAACATCGTTCGTGAAAGAATCTTATCAGGTGAGAAGAGAATTGATGGCCGTACCTTACGTATGATCCGTCCTATCACCATTGCAACTGGTATCCTACCACGTGTTCACGGTTCAGCTTTATTCACCCGTGGTGAGACTCAGTCAATCGGTACCTGTACTTTAGGTTCAGAGCGTGATGCTCAGACCTTTGAAGATATGTCAGGTGTTCGTTCAGACAGATTTATTCTTCACTACAACTTCCCTCCATATTGCGTAGGTGAAATTGGTTTAATCGGTTCTCCAAAGCGTCGTGAAATTGGTCACGGCCGTTTAGCTAAGAGAGCTTTAAAGGCAGTATTACCTCCATTAGACAAGTTCCCATACACCATTCGTGTTGTTTCAGAAATTACTGAATCAAATGGTTCTTCATCAATGGCATCAGTATGCTCAGGCTGCTTATCATTATTAGATGCAGGTGTACCTATCAAGGCTCCTGTAGCTGGTATTGCAATGGGTCTAGTAAAGGAAGACGACAGAGTAGCAATCTTAACTGATATCATGGGTGATGAGGATCACTTAGGTGATATGGACTTCAAGGTAGCAGGTACTCGTGATGGTGTAACTGCACTGCAGATGGATATTAAGACCGACGGTATTACCCGTGAGATCATGCAGAATGCATTAACTGATGCGCATGCAGCACGTATCCACTTATTAAACGTAATGCAGAAGGCAATTCCAGAGCCACGTCAGACTTTATCTCCTTATGCTCCACGTGTTGTAACCATCAAGGTTCCAGCAAATAAGGTTAAGGAAATCATTGGTAAGGGCGGCTTCAATGTTCGTTCAATCCAGGCTGACACCAACTCTCAGATCGACATCGAAGATGATGGTACCGTAAAGATTTCTGCAACTTCACAGTTATCAGCAGAATCAGCTATCAAGCGTATCAACGATCTGTTAGTTGAGGTTGAAGTAGGTAAGGATTACGACGGTAAAGTTGTACGTATCACCGATTTCGGTGCTTTCGTAAACATCCTACCAGGTCGTGACGGTTTAGTTCACATTTCTCAGATCACCGAAGAGCGTGTAGAGAATGTAAATGATTACTTACGCGTTGGCGATGATGTTCGTGTTCGTGTACTTGATATTGACAACACCGGTCGTATCCGTCTGTCAATCAAGGCTATCACTGAAGAGCAGAACAAGGCTAAAGCTGCTGAAGAGACTCCAGTAGAAGCAACTGAGCAGGAAACTGTACAGGTTGAAGAGCAGGTAGTTGAGCAACAGCCTGAGATGCCAAATCCTTACGAGAATAGCCCTCGTGAAGATCAGCAATAATCAATAAATAACATTTACAAAGGCCCAACGAGTTATCATTGGGCCTTTTTTAACGAAAAGATGTCAGAATCAAATTCAAATCCCCGCGCAAATACAAATTCTCGCGAACTGTTTTCATCTCGTTTAGGCTTTATTTTAATTGCAGCAGGCTGTTCTATCGGTCTTGGTAATGTATGGAGATTCCCATATATTGCAGGTCAGTATGGTGGAGCGCTGTTTGTTTTAATCTATATTGCTTTCCTGATACTTTTAGGTATACCCCTCGTTACTATCGAATTATCTGTAGGTCGTGCCTCAAGACGCAGTATTGGTTTATCTTTTGAAGCATTAACACCAGGTAAGAACTGGAAATACTGCAAGTATTTCATGATCTTTGGTAACTATGTGCTCATGGCATTCTATACCATGGTTACAGGTTGGATGCTTTATTACACCATTGAGATGTTCTCTGGTACTCTAACTAATGCTCCTATGAGTCAGGCAGAGTCAGGTCATTTCTTTTCTACAATGTTGCAAGCTCCAGAGCCTCAAATTTTGTTTACAGCAGCTGTAACTCTAGCTGGTTTTGCTGTATGCGCATTTGGTTTGAGAAAAGGTGTTGAAGGTTTTACCAAACCTTTGATGGTACTGCTCTTCTTACTGCTGATATTTTTAGCAACAAGATCATTCTTTTTACCTGGCTTTGAACAGGGTATTAAGTACTACCTGTATCCAGACTTTTCAAAGATAACTAAAGACAATTTCTATGAAATCCTTTCAGCAGCTTGCGGTCAGGCTTTCTTTACTTTAGGTGTTGGTATTGGTTCATTGCAGATCTTCGGCTCTTACATGAGCTCTCAAAAGTCTATTACTTATGAAGCATCTGTAATTGCAATTTTAGATACTATGGTAGCTTTTCTAGCTGGTATTGTGATATTCCCAGCCTGCTTTAGCTACGCTGTAGAACCAGGTCAGGGACCAGGACTTATCTTTGTAACTTTAGTCTCAGTATTCTCTCATATGGAATACGGTCAGTTATGGGGTGGTGTCTTCTTCCTGTTCATGTTCTTTGCAGCACTATCTACTCTGATTGCTGTGTTTGAGAACGTCATCGGTATTACTTTAGATATCTTTAGGATCAGCAGAATCAAGGCTGTGGTATGTAACTTCATTGTGATTTTTGCTATGTCACTGCCTGTGATCTTAGGCTTTAACATATTAAGTTTTATAGAACCTATGGGGAGAGGTTCTGTAATTCTTGATCTATATGACTTTATTCTTTCTCAAAATATTATAGAGTTAGGCTCGGTTGTATATGTATTGTATGCTTCATGGCATTATGGCTGGGGCTTTGATAATTACTTGAAAGAAGCAAATTTAGGACAAGGTCCAAAAGTAAGTAAAAAGCTACAGTTCTATTTTAAGTATGTTTTGCCTGTAATCGTATTAGTACTTTTCGTTCAAGGCTATATTTCAGTTTTTAATCGCTAAATAAATGAAGTAAAAATTAGCTAAGGTTACCTTTATGGAAAGAAAACCACGTGAAATATTCAAAACAAGACTAGGCTTCCTGCTCATTGCAGCAGGTTGTGCTGTTGGTATTGGTAATGTATGGCGCTTCCCATTTATCGTAGGTCAATATGGTGGCGCTTATTTTGTACTTTTATATCTATTCTTTTTAATCACTTTAGGTATTCCTCTTTTAACAGTTGAGTTAGCTATCGGTCGTGCTTCAAGAAGCTCTATGGCTTACTGTTATGAGAAATTAGAGCAGGCAGGCTCAAGATGGCATGTAAACAAGTGGTGGCAGTTCTCTGGTAACTACTTTTTAATGGCCTTCTATGTGGTAGTAGCAGGCTGGATGCTCTACTATTTCCTATCCTTTGCCTTCGGTGAGATCCCAGCTAACATCACTCGTGATGAAGCTACTCAGACTTTTGGCAATCTTTTAGCATCACCTGTAGTGATGTTCGCCTGTGTTCTAGCTACAGTAGTATTCTCTTTTGCTATCGTAGCTTTAGGTGTAATTAAAGGCGTTGAAAGATACACTAAGCCATTGATGGTAGTTCTAATCTTATTACTAGCTTTCATGGCATGCCGTTCTGTTACCCTAGATGGCTTTGTCGAGGGTATGAAGTTCTACTTAGAGCCTGATTTTTCAAAACTTGAGAATAACTTAGGTCAGGCTATCTGGGCTGCTATGGGACAGGCTTTCTTTACTCTGTCAGTAGGCTTTGGTGCGATTGCTATCTTTGGTAGCTACATGTCAGATCGTCATAAGATCTTAAATGAGGCTATCTTTATTGCTTCATTTGATACCATCATTGCGCTTTTAGCAGGTGTTGTAATCTTCCCAGCATGCTTTACCTATGGTATTAACCCTGATGCAGGTCCTAACTTATTGTTCTTGACCATGACCGTAGTATTCTCAAACATGGCATGGGGTACCTTATGGGGAACATTGTTCTTCCTGTTCATGGTAATTGCAGCTGTATCCACCATGATTGCTGTATTTGAAAGCTCAATTGCAGGTACTATTGAACTCTTTAAGATCTCAAGATTTAAAGCTGTAGTAATCAACTTCTTTGTAATGATTGCAATGTGTCTGTTACCACTGTTTGGCTTTAACATTCTTTCAAATGTTCATATCCTAAATGCAAACTCAGGTATCTTAGATTTCTTTGATTTCTTAGTCTCAAACAACATCATGCCAATAGGTTCTATTGTCTTCGTACTGTTTGTTTGTGCAAAATCAGGTATGACCTGGAAGAGATATATTGATGAGTGTAACGTCGGTAAGGGCTTTAATATGTCTGAGAAGTTATTCTTCTACTACCGTTATATTCTGACATCTATCGTGGTAGTCGTTCTTGCAATCGGTTACTACAAGATCTTTGTAGGTTAATTGAATACTCGGTTAATCGGTAATAATAATTAAGTAAACAGGTAAGTTAATAAGGATTTAATATGGATTCAAGCAGAGAACAGTTTAAAACCAGATTGGGTTTTATTCTGATTGCAGCAGGTTGTGCTGTAGGCATTGGTAACGTCTGGCGTTTCCCTTACATTGTAGGCCAATATGGTGGTGCCTTCTTTGTACTAATTTACCTGTTTTTCTTAGTTGTAATGGGTATTCCTCTGTTAACAGTAGAATTAGCTATCGGTCGTGCTTCAAGAAGTTCTATTGCTTACTGCTATGAGAACTTAGAGGAGAAGGGCGCACAGTGGCATCACAACAAATGGTGGCAGTTAGCAGGTAACTACATTCTGATGTCATTCTACGGTGTGATTACTGGCTGGATGCTTTACTACTTCTTTGAGTTTGCTTCAGGCTCTGTAGCTCCACATCTTGAAAAAGATGTTGCTGTAGCTAACTTTGGTAGCATTCTGCAGGATCCTGCAACTCTATTCTCATGCATGGCAGCTGTAGTTGCTTTTGCTTTTATGATTGTAGCTTTAGGTGTAGTAAAAGGCATTGAGCGTTTTACCAAACCTTTAATGTTACTGCTGTTAGGTCTTTTAATCTTTATGGCATTACGTTCTGTAACCTTAGACGGTTTCATGGACGGTGTGTCTTTCTATTTAAAGCCTGATTTTTCAAAGTTACAGGATAATTTTGGTGAAGCTGTCTGGGCTGCTATGGGACAGGCTTTCTTTACCTTATCAACCGGTATGGGCGGTATCGCTATCTTTGGTAGCTACATGTCTACAAAACACCGTTTATTAAACGAGGCTCTGTTTATTGCAGGTTTAGATACAGCTGTAGCACTGCTCTCAGGCTTTGTAATCTTCCCAGCATGTTTTACCTATGGTATTAACCCTGATGCTGGTCCTAACTTACTGTTTGTTACCATGACCATGGTATTTTCAAACATGAGCTTTGGCGCTTTCTGGGGAGCATTATTCTTCTTATTCATGTTAATTGCAGCTATCTCTACTTTAATTGCAGTGTTCGAGAACATCATTGCTGCAAACTTAGAGTTATTTAAGATTGACAGAAAGAAGGCTGTGTTAATTAACTTTATCGTGATCTTAGGTTTATCTGTATTACCTGTTTTAGGTTTCAATGTCTTATCAGATGTTCACCTCATCGGTTCAAATACTGGTATTACTGATTTCTGCGATTTCTTAATTTCAAATAACATTCTGCCTATTGGTTCATTAGTATTCGTTCTGTTTGTAACCTCAAAGAGCGGTATGAAATGGGAGCGCTATATTAAAGAGTCAAATGTAGGTGAAGGCTTTAAACTGACACCTAAGTTATTCTTCTATTACAGATACATTTTGACTACTGTAATCGCAATCCTGCTCATTATTGGTTACTACACCGTATTTAATCGAGCATAAAGCTTACAACAAGGTGCCATTGGACGTATAATCACAGTATATAAATAAAACACAAAACCAATGGCACCTTGTACAAATGAAACACAATAAGCTAATCAAAGGTATTCTCTTTACATTCTCTTTATTACTTCCTCTATCTTTTAATACTCAGGCACTAGCTAATAACTCTAAAGGTCAGATCAGAACCTTAACTATTGAGCAGGCTGAAGCTCTAAAACATCACAAGTCTTCTGCTAAAAAGAGTTCTACTAAAAAGAGTACAGCTCAAAAAAGAAGTTCTAAAAAATCTGTAGCCACAAATAAAAAGTCAGCTCATAACAGTACTAAAAAGAACTCCAAAAAGAGTGCTAAAACTCAGGCAAAAGCTCCTGTAAGAACTACAACTGCTAAAGAAAGAGCTATTCAATCAGACTATGTAACCGCTTCATTTGATTATTCAGATGAGAATCCTTTAATTGCAACTACACCTACTTTAATCGCTCAGAGAAAGTACTTTGCAGATGCTGAAAGAGCAATTAAAAGTGGGGATACAGAAACAGCGTTATCCATTCAGAACAATTACTTAAGAAACTATCCATTGTCTTTATGGATAGACTACTGGTATTTAGCTAACAATATGGATGTATCTAAATACCCTCAGGTAAAACAGTTTATTAACTCAAAAGTTCATCAGGAGCTAGGCGAGATGCTAAAGAAAAAGTACATCGAGTATTTAGCATCAGTAGGTCAGTACAAATTAGTATCTGAGCTTATCGGTAAGAAGCCATTCCCTGATGATAGTGACATGACTAAACCACAGCAGTCACTGCAGTGTCGTTTCTATGAAGCTCGTTGGCAACAGGGTATAGCTGATGTTACAGCTGCAGCTTTTGCTTCAAAGATGTACTTGCAGTTATCCCCATACCCATCAAGCTGTGCTGGTTTAATCTACGTCTGGGGACAGAATGGTTATCTTGATGATAAGGTACAGTTAGAAAAGTTTGAAAGAGCTTATATCACCAGAAACTACACTGAAACTACACGCTCACTTGCAGCAGGTCTTGAGCAGACTCAGTTTGCTCCACGTGTAGCTCAAGAAATGTCACTATATGACAATCCAGCTTCCGTACTCACACTTGACTATGTAGAAGGTGATGAGAACACTCAAAGAACAGCGGTGCTTGCCTTTAAGAGATTTGCAAATCTTGATCCGAAGAGTGCAACACCTGCATTTGAAGCTTTTGCTGATAAATTTAAGATCAGTGATACTGAAAGATTAGAGATCTTCCAAATCATTGCTAAAGGCTTTTTATCAAGACAATCTACAGAGGAAGAAGTTCAGTGGGTAGATAGAAATCTACCAGCTGTAGTTTGGTCTGAAGAGATTAAGTTAATGCGTATGCGTAAAGCTATCTGGTTTGCTCAATGGCAGATTGTTTATGACTTATATGACCATTTAACCGATCTTGATAAGAATGCTATTAACTGGCGTTATTGGAAGGCAAGAGCTGCCCGTGAGATTGGTCGCACTCAAGAGAGCAAGACTCTCATGGCAAAGGTTGCTAAAGACAGAAGTTTCTTTGGCTTCTTAGCCGCTCAAGAGATTTCAGCTAGAATGCCATTTAACCATGAGCATTTATCAAAGACAGCTCAATGGCCTCAGACTGTAGCTAAAAACAAAGCAGCTGTACGCTTCTTTGAATTTAGAGCTTTAAAAGACAGCAATGCAGCTATTGAATGGCGTGAGATTGCTAAGACCGGTACTAATGATGAAGCAATGCTAATGGCTGAATGGGCCTTATCAACAGGTAACATCAGCTATGCTATTTCTAGTGTAGTTGCAGGTCAAAGATGGAGTGCTCTAGACTACAGATTCCCTAAGCCATTTTTAAATCTATATCAAAAGTACTCATCCTACTCTAATGTTCCTATTTCATTCTTATATGGTATTTCCCGTCAGGAGAGTATGTTAAATCCTGATATTAAATCACCTGTAGGTGCAGTAGGCCTAATGCAGTTAATGCCTGGTACCGCTAAGATGGTATCTAAAAAGAACAACTGGTCTTATGCTGGTACTGGGGATCTGGTTGTACCTGAGAATAACATCAGATTAGGCTCAGCATATTTACGCGATATGCTGGACAGATTTGATAACAACAGAATTTTAGCAGCAGCAGCCTATAACGCAGGACCTGGCAGGATCAATATCTGGAAATCTAAGGATGGTAAGGGTAGAGATGCTGCTATGTATGTTGAGAACATTCCATTTAAAGAGACCAGACAGTATGTTCAAAACGTTCTCCTGTATGACACAATTTACAAAAAGCTGTTAACAGGTCAGGAAGACAGATTATTGAACTCAAACGAATTAGGATACAGATACTAATTTTTTGAAAAATCATAGGTTCTTGCAGATACTGCTCTTTACAAAGTAACAAAATTTGCTATTATATTCTCCGTTGCCCAGGTGGTGAAATTGGTAGACACGCTACTTTGAGGGGGTAGTTCTGCAAGGAGTACGAGTTCAAGTCTCGTCCTGGGCACCAAATCCACATCTTTTAACCTATCCCAACCTATCCCAAAATCATTTAAAACTCGCATTCTAATGCACTTTATCTTATAATTAACCTATCCCAAGTTATCCCAACTTAACCATATCATAACGCCTTCGTCACTCCTTCGTCACTCCTAAATTTTGATATTTTTGCGAGTGACGGAGTGACGAAAGAGTGACAAATTAAAGGTTAATTTTATGAATTTTGTACAATTCAATGCCCTTGTAAAAAAAGCTAAAGCTACAGGTAAAATGGTCAATCATACCGTAGAGCAAAATCTTTTTATCAGAGTGTCTCCTGCTACCGGTATTGGCACTTGGTATGCAAAAGCTAAACAGAACAATAAAAATCTAAGCATAAGATTAGGTTCTTTTCCTGATGTTTCTGCAGCTATGGCAAAACAGCTCAAAAATGAATGGCTGAAAAGCATTTCTGTTGTACCAGATATGACTATGAACGCTTCTTATACAGTTAGAGAAGCTTTTAATGATTGGTATGCTAAAAAGAAACTTACAGCTCGTTCATTTGAATATATGAGACTTCGTATCGAGCGCCATATCATTCCTATCTTTGGTAACATTCAGCTCAAAGATCTAACTGCTTATGCCCTCATCACAGCGTGGCGACCACTCGAAGAGAAAGGTCAGATTGAAACCCTAAGAAAACTCTGTGACTACGTAAAAGATATGTCTGTCTTTGTACAGAATACTGGTCGCATTGAAAATATGCACGACTTAACTCATATCAAAACTAATTACCCAAGAAAGCCATCTGAGCACTTAGCTGCAGTCACTCCTCAACAATTACCGGATCTATTTTATGCTCTTGAATGCAAACCTAGAGTATATGGCGTTGTATGGAATGCGATGATGGTACAGTTCTATACATTGTCACGCCCTGGTGAGATTGCTGAAATGAAATGGGATTGGATAGATTTCGATAATGATGTTATTCGTTTTCCTGCTGAGATCATGAAGACAGGCAGAGTTCATGAAGTGCCAATGTCAAAACAATTGAAGATCTTGCTACAGGGTATGCCACGTGTTTATGAGTATGTATTTACAAGTGATCATTTTAAACGCAAGGGTGAACCTATCAATCGTGAATCTGTACGTCTGATGTTCTCTAAAGCTGGCTTAGGTGGCATTCAGACTGCCCATGGCATACGTTCAATCGGTGCTACTTGGTTAGCTGAGCAGGGCATTAGAGAGGATGTAGCAGAGTTGTGCTTGGCACATTCCTCTGACAATCAGGTAAGAAAGGCATATCAGCGCAGTGAGTTCTTAGAAAAAAGAAGACCTGTAATGCAACAGTGGTGTGATTATGTTGATGAGTGCAGAGCAAAGGCTCATGAGAAGATCAGAAAGGAATTAACTAAGCAAAGTTAGTTTGAATAAGCTAACATAAAAGTAATAATAATTCCATTTTACTGATGTCAGTAAAATGAAAAAACAAGATAACTATTTGATTATTAAAATAAAAAGGTTTAATTATGGATAAACAATCAATCATAAATTATAAAAAAGGGTTCGATTCGGCAGTTCATGAACTTTCTAATGAAGGTAAAACAATAGAGTATTGGAAGGCAAGAGAATTACAAAACTTGTTAGGTTATTCAAAATGGCAGAATTTTTCAGATCTTATTTTTAATGGAAATTTTGGGATAAATTTTCTGTTTCATAATAATTCATAATTATGCATTTTGTCTCACATTATTCACAAGAAAGAAAGTATACTATAGTATATCCTTTTCTTTTTTTTAAGAATTACCACCTGTATACAAATAGTGAGTTGTTAAAATGTTTTTCTCTTCATATAGAACAAGTTATAAAACAAGTTCATCTGATCCGGTTGTTATTTACAAGAACGGAGGATATGGATTGAATTTTAAGAACGCTCAACTGATGCTTAAAATTGATAAAAGAATTAAGCAAATGAAAGAATTGGATGATGCTGAAAAAAAGAGTTTTACAAAATAAGTTTTACTATGTTAAGGACTCCTATTCAGGAGTTTTTTTATGATTGCTTACTCTACAATTATTCTACTGATTAGTGGATTCATATTTACTCAACAATATCCCATAGCTAAGTTCAAACAATTAAGAGCAAGAGATTTAACCTTATACTGGCATATTTTTACGTGGGGGTTAGTCTTTGCCGGCTTCTCTGTTTTTCTGGTTATTCTTTATGGTTATGCCTGTAATTTCTTTGAATGCTTAACAACCTTTAGAGACTGGATAAATCCACATAAAACGCAACTATATAATTATCTGAGAAGTATTTTTAATGCAGATTTGAATGATAAGTGCATATCATTTTCTATTCTTACCATATTTCTTTCATTACTATTTGGATTTGCGACAGCTCATATTAAAATTTTTAGAGTGTTAGCTGTAAAGAAAATTACAAAAGAAAATGATCTCCAAAACAAATTGTTTTCTTCTACAGAGAATGGAGATTTTGTACAACTCACACTTTTATCAAGGAAAGTCTATGTTGGTCTTGTTGTAGATAACAGAAATGACAAACTTTGTTCAGAATTTGAATATATAGTGTTATTGCCTCTTCGTTCTGGATACAGAACACCTAAAAGCATGAAAATAAAATTTATAAATCGCTATGCTGCAGAATATGTAAGAATCAATGAAAAATATAGAACTAATATTTTGTATCACACTAAATTACGACTAGAAACTACTAAGAACAAGAAATTAAAAAAGAAGCTACAACTCATTTTGAAGAAGAAATTCGACTTAGAAGGGTACAGAAAAGAAACAAACAGATTTTCTATAG
Source organism: Succinivibrio sp. (assembly GCA_050873645.1). Lineage (GTDB taxonomy): Bacteria > Pseudomonadota > Gammaproteobacteria > Enterobacterales > Succinivibrionaceae > Succinivibrio. Next base: position 22,349 of record JBNMJE010000021.1, read on the forward strand.
TTATTCCTGTATCACAAATTGCGCAAATAGGAGCTTTTGATTATGAAGCTTATTTAAGAATCAACGATTCCGCTAAAAAATAAGCCTCATAATCATGAAGAATAGTCTTAATTCAAAATCTTTTTCAGAATCAACTCTGACAGAGTTTAGTATTGTTCTTCTGTTGCTCTTAATAAGTGGAGTCTTTCACTATCTTATAGAAACATTCACCTCAAATCCCAGCACCTGCAGAGCCTCCTCATACTTCTCTACAGATACATTATCAGTGATAAAGAACTGGTTCATGTTAGCCTTTGAGATGCCCAGCTTTTCTGACAGCTCTGTCTGAGTTACATGCTGATCTTACATTGTGTTCCACAGCGGTATTCTTAGCTGAAGCTTTACAGAAACAACTCTTATCTCCAAGTAAAAGAAGGACCCCACTTTAGAGGTTCTTTATATCTGCGTGTTATGCTGATTTTTTAGGATAAGTCAGCTGAAATCTCTCTAACTTACTTACTGATATATCAGTTGCAACAGCTGACTCATACAGCCTTGCATCTGGTATGTTATCAAGTGCCAGTACCAACTTCATAGCCTGTGCTTTGATATCTCTCAGTTCCTTACATGCTTTCAGAATATCCGGCCTGAATAACTTGTGATAGTAAACCACATGATCAATTGCCTGAGCTTCATCATCAGACAGCAGCATTTCAGAATCATTTCTAGCATGATTTTCTTCAGCCTTGTTGATACCAATGGCATAACCCTGCTTAAAAGCACGTGAGGTTATATCAAGAGCGCGTGCTAATACTTCACGATTAACACCATAAGATTCAAACAGGGCAGTGAGCTGTTCAACGTACCAGCATTTTCTTGCTTGAGCTTTTGGCTCTTCTGCCTTTGCAACATAGGCACCACGTTTTCTAATTTCTGGAAGCACTTCATTACAAATCCACTGCCTGAACTCACGGGCAACCTTTGCACGTGATCTCATCATTACGAAGTA